>JBPCPG010000084.1:0-2735 GCA_050999445.1 Nakamurella sp.
ACCGGTCGGCGCTCGCTGAGTGAACCCAGTCCAAGCGTGGAACCTCACATGGAGGTCGTCCTCGCCCGATGGGTAGGTGCCCGGCTCCGACACCTGGCTGATAGCGGGAGGGACGGGAATCGATTGGTAGCCCTGATGGCCAGCCGAATTGAGTGGCCCGGCATCGCAACCGTGGAGCAGTTCTTCAACCAAGCTCAGGCGAGCAGCGACCATCTCCTCGACGCGATCGATCTGCTACTGAAGGCGACGAAGGACCCAGGCCCATGGGGCGGCCGAAACCGTGGTGCCGACAACGCGTCTCTTGAGTCGGCGCTCAGCGTCAGCGGATCGCTGTGGACCGTGAACCCGGGTGGAGACGGGATAGTCGAACGTATCGACTCGACCGCAATGGATCAGGCCAAGACCGCAGCCGGCGTGGAAGACATCGCACGTGATGACCTTCTTGAGGCATGGAATCGTGCGTACGGTCGAGACCCAGATGCGTCCGACGCCTGGGATCACTCGATCAAGGCGGTCGAGCACATCTACTCGCCCCTCGTGCTATCCGCGCAGGCTGCCAATGACCAATCAACTCTAGGAAAAGTCATAGGTCAGCTGGCGGGTAATCGAGCCGGCTGGACTGCAGAGATTGTCACGGATCCGAACGACCCGAGCAGCGGCGTCGATGTCATCCGGTCGATGATGCAAGCGTTATGGGGCAACCCCGACCGGCATGGTGGTGGCGCGAGTTGGCGTGCTCCCGAACTCGCTGAAGCTCAAGCGCTGGTTCAGATCGCAGTCACTCTCGTGCAATGGGGTCGCCAAGGTGTGCTCCGGAAGAGGGCCAAGCCATGAGCCTGAAGATCGGATACGCACGGTGCTCGACCGACGCGCAGGACCTCACCGCGCAGCGGCAGCAGCTGCTCGCGCTCGGCGTTGACGAGAACCGGCTCTACACCGACCACGGTGTCACCGGCGCTAATCGAGACAGGCCCGGCCTGAGGCAAGCGCTCGCCGCCGTCCGCCCGAAGGACACATTGGTCGTGACGAAACTCGATCGGCTGGCGCGATCAGTTCCCGATGCGCGGGCGATTGCCGACGAGCTGGTGGCCGGTGAGGTCGCATTGTCGATCGGTGGGACGGTGCATGATCCGACCGACCCAACTGGCCGGCTGTTGTTCAACGCACTGGCGATGATCGCAGAATTCGAGCGCGACCTGATTTCGCAGCGGACCCGCGAGGGCCTGGCCATCGCCCGCCAGAAGGGCCGGTTGAAGGGCAAGCCGCCGAAGCTGAAGCCGGCCACCGAGCGGCATCTGGTGCAGCTGTTCCACGCCGGCGACCACACGGTCGGTGAGATGGCTGAGATGTTCGGGATCAGCCGCGCGACGGTCTACCGCGCTGTGCAGCGAGCCCAGGCCAAGCAGGCGAAGTCCGATGTGGGCGTGTGAGCGGGCGGCTACCCTCCGAGCGGACAGTCCGCTTCGGGGAGGATGCGCATGCCGCCACGTCGACGACGGCCGGCCGACGACGGCCAGCTCAGCTTCGATGCGCTGTGGGCCACGCCGGATGCGGAGCCCGAGCGGGTCACACCACGCCGCGGTGATTCCGCGGAATCACCTGGAGGCACCGATGAACGAGTACGGCCGGCGGGCGCTGGAGCACTGGCAGCGGACGAAGCCGCGGGAGTTGTCGACGATCCCGGAACCCGAGGCCTTCTTTTCGACGTTGGGCGAGACGGTCGCATCTCAGGTGGACGAGTTGACGGACCAGCTGGCGGGAGCGGACCCGGCAGACGAGACGTTCCTGGGCAAGGTCGGCAGGCTGCGGGCGGCGAAGAGCCAGGCGGAGGAGATGGTGCTGGCGGAGTTGGTGTACTCGACGACACCCGAGGGCCCCGACGACGAGGAGGACCTGGAGGACAGCCCCGCTCATCGCCGCTGGAAGGAGTGGGAGCAGAGCGAACGCCAGGAGCAGCTGGAGCACAAGCAGCAGATGCAGGACGCGGCGGATCAGGACTGGCGGGACCGGACCGGCCAGAGCCGGTAGCCGGCCCGACGTTCCGCCCGGACCCCGCCGGGCAGCTCACCCCGTCCGGCGATCGCGCCCGGGCGGCCGCGAACCTCGCGGCGATCCGTCTATCGCAGCAGCTCACCGAACAGAACCGTCCGGCCACCCTCGCCGAACAGCAGGTGCTGGCGGCCTGGTCCAGTTGGGGCGCTATCCCGCAGATCTTCGACGAATCCCGCGATGACTGGGCGGCCGAGCGGGCCGAGTTGCGGTCGCTGCTCTCGGATACGGAGTGGGCGGCCGCGAGCCGCACCACCATCAACGCGCACTACACCGACCCGGCAATCGTCTCGGCGATGTGGACCGCGGTTGGCCGACTCGGCCTGGCCGAGGGGCAGGTGTTGGAGCCGGGTGCCGGATCCGGCACCTTCATCGGGCTGGCACCCGAAGGTTTGCGGATGACCGGTGTCGAGTTGGATCCGACGACCGCCAGGATTGCGCAGGCCCTGTATCCGGCGGCCGAGATCCGCTCCGAGTCGTTCGCCGATACCCGTTACCCGACAGGAAGTTTCGACGCCGCGATCGGCAACGTCCCGTTCGGCAATGTGACGCTCTACGACAAGCTCCACAACGCGAACGGCCACTCACTACACAACCACTTCATCCTCAAGTCCCTGGACTTCGTGCGGCCGGGTGGCGTGGTTGCCGTCCTGACGTCCAGCTTCACCATGGACTCGACGAACCCC
>JBPCPG010000168.1:0-14244 GCA_050999445.1 Nakamurella sp.
GCCGAGCGCATTCGTCAGGTGGCCGCCGAGCTGCACTACCTGCCCGATCTTGCGGCGAGATCGTTGAAAATGGGCCGCACGGACCAGGTTTGCCTCGTGGTGGATGATCTGGGCAACCCGGCTTACATCGCGATGATGCGTGGGGTCGAACGGGTGATGCGCCGAGCCGGATACCGGTTGCAGCTGTCGGAGATCGGGTCGGACGCGGACCTTGGCATGTCGACGGCGCTGCACACGGTGTCCCGCGGATATGCCGACGGGCTCATCATCTGCCCACTGCGGATCAGCGACGAGTTGGTTCAGGTGCTGCAGAGCTCACCGATTCCGGTCGTCGTCATCGGTACCCTGCCTCGCGGAGCTCGCCTTGACAACGTCACCGTCGACTCCGCCCAGGGTGTCGGACTCGGGATGGACCACCTGTACGAACTCGGCCGGCGCCGTATCGCCTTCCTCGGCGGTCCGGTCGACACCAGTCCGGGTTCACGTCGGTGGGCGGGATATCTGGCCGCGACGAAAAGGTTGGGCCTACCCCAGGACCCCGAACTGCAGGTATTCGCCGACGCCTTCACCTATGAAGCCGCGGTTCCCGCTATCAGCGACCTCATCGGGCGGACCACCTTCGATGCGCTGGTGGCCGCCAACGACGTGATGGCGATCGGAGCCATGCATGATCTTGCGGCGCATCGGATCTCGGTCCCGGCGGGGGTTGCCGTCCTCGGGATCGATGATTCCGAGGTCACCGCGTTCACCACGCCGTCGCTCACCAGCGTGGCTCTGGGCGCCGAGCGGCGCGGCGCACTCGCGGCCCGGTTGCTCCTGCGCCGATTGGACGATCCCGGCGCCCCGGTCCGCCGGGTCAGGGAAACACCGACATTGCAGGTCCGTCGATCAACGCTTGGCCAACAGGTGCAGGAGAGCGCATGACGACGACGATGTCGTCGAAGAAGCCGCCGGTTTCCCCTGGCGGGGCGAACGGATTGAACCGCTGGTTCACCAGGAATGGCTCCGGGCTGCTGTTGTTGCTGCCCGCGGCAATACCGATTCTGTTGTTGTCGGTCTACCCGTTGCTGCGCGGGATCTACCTGGGCTTCACCGACGCGCACTCCGGCTACAACGTGACGATCAACTTCGTCGGCTTCCGGCAATTCGAAAGGCTTTTGCACAACACACTGTTCTGGCGTTCCTTCAAGATCGGCCTGATCTGGGCCGTCAGCGTCACCGTCCTGCAATTCTTCGCCGCGCTCGGTCTCGCGCTGCTGCTCAACCAGAATCTGCGGTTGCGGTGGCTGGCCCGGACGCTGGCCCTCATCCCCTGGGCGATGCCACCGGTCATCGTGGCGATCATGTGGCGCCTGCTGTTGGACCCCACCGTGGGGAGCCTCAACGAGAGCATCCGTCTTCTGCACCTCGGCCCCGGCAACCTGAACCTGCTGGGCCAGACCGGAAGCGCCCTGCCGACCGTGATCATCATCGGTGTCTGGGTCGGTATGCCGCAGACCACCGTGACGCTGCTGGCCGGGTTGCAATCCATCTCACCCTCGCTGCACGAGGCCGCAGCGGTCGACGGAGCTGGTACCTGGCGACGATTCTTGAGCGTCACCCTCCCGCAATTGGCCCCGGTGATCGCCGCCATCACCTCCCTGGACTTCATCTGGAACTTCAATTCCTTCGGCCTGGTGTACGTGTTGACCGCCGGCGGCCCTGGTGGAGACACCATGCTGCCCATGTTGTTCGCCTACCACGAGGCGTTCGGATACGGGAACTTCGGGTACGCATCGGCGATGGCCGACGTCATGGTCGTGCTGATCATGGTGATCATGGTGGCCTATCTGCCAAGCCGGCTGCGGAGGGCCAGATGAACCGCGTGGCGCCGCTGACCAGGGTCGGTCAGTACCTCGCCCTGCTGCTCTATCTGGTCTTCCTCGGCTATCCCCTGCTGTGGTTGATCTCGCTGTCCCTCAAGGGCGCGCGGGAGTTGGCCTCGGTGAATCCGAGCCTCATTCCACACCTGGTCGTCTGGGACAACTACCGCACGGCGCTGACCGACCAGGGATTGCTTCACTCGGCGTTGAACTCGCTGATGACCGCGGTCGGCGCCACCCTGATCGTCATCGTGATCTCGGTGCCGGCCGCCTACGCGCTGACCCGATTCAAGACCGGGATCCGCACAGCGGCCACATTGTGGATTCTGATCAGTCAGGTGTTCCCGACGATTCTGATCGTCATTCCGCTCTTTCTCATTCTCAAGTCGATCGGCCTGCTGGATTCGCTGTCCGGCCTGACCGTCGTCTACGTCGTCTGGACGCTTCCCTTCGCGCTCTGGATGCTGATGGGCTACATGGCCTCCGTGCCAGCGGACATCGAAGAGGCGGCCGCGGTGGACGGTGCCGGCCGATTGCGAATCATCTTCAGTGTGGTGCTGCCGTTGCTGGCCCCCGGCATCGTGGCGACGGCGATGTTCTCCTTCATCTCGGCGTGGAACGAATTCTTCTTCGCCCTCGTTCTGCTCCAGTCCACCGGAAAGCGGACCCTGGCACTCACGCTGGCCAAATACGTGGGTTCGGAGGGCCAGTTGCAACTGGGCCCGCTCGCCGCCGGCGCTGTGCTGGCAACAATTCCGAGCCTCGTCTTCTTCGTCTTCTTGCAAAAGCGGCTGACCGGCGGCCTGCTGGCCGGCGCGGTGAAGGGATGATGCCGCTGCCGCTGATCAGCCGGGTTTCCACAGCAATCGAATAGATCGACCTACCGTTCCGCAAACCCGGCCCCGTAGCCGGATCGAAGGAGAAAGCATGAGCATCCGATCCTCCACCGCAGCCCTCGCAGCGCTCTGCGGGCTGACGCTCGTCGTGAGCGCCTGTAGCTCCGGCAGCGGTTCCGCCGGTTCGACTTCTGCCGGCTCGTCCAGCTCGGCCGGCACTGCATCCTCGGTAGCTGCCACGCCATCCAGCGCTGCAGCGGCAACCGGTTCACCCTCCAAACCGGCCGGTAGCTCCGCCCCGGGCAACAGCGTCGATCCGAACGCACCCGTGGTGAAGTTGACGTTCGAGAGCCTGGCTTTCCAACCGCCGACGGTGGCGGCTGTCAAGAAGATCGTCACCGACTGGAATTCGGCCAACCCGAAGATCCAGATCACCCTGCAGCAGGGCAGCGCCGATACCGCGGGTGATCAGTACACCACCCAACTGCAGGGCGGTACGGCACCGGACATCATGGATTTCCAATCCTCGCTGATCACCGGCTACATCAAGCAGGGCTTCCTGGCCGACATCGGCCAGTACCTCGATCCAGCAGTCAAAGCTGCGGTGCCGCAGCCGATCTGGGACACCGTCACGCAGGACGGCAAGGTCTATGCCGCGCCGACCCTGCTGCAGTCGTACGTCATCTTCGCCAATACCGATCAGTTCAAGTCTGCCGGCGTCGCCGTTCCTACCGGCACCTCGTTGAAGTGGGACGACTTCCAGGCAATGGCGAAGAAGCTGACCACCGGCGGGCACGCCGGCCTGGGTTGGGGTCTCAAGTCCCCGGCCGCCACCGTGCTGAACCTTTCCCTGGGGTTCGACGGCAAATTCTTCTCCGGTGACCCGGCCTCCCCCACATTTCAGGTCGGCGCCAACGAACTGCAGGTGCCGCAACGCATCAAGAAAATGCTCGCCGACAAAACGCTCGATGCGACCAGCGTGACGCAGGGCGGTTCCGACACGTTGCCGGGCTTCTTCGCCGGTAAATATGCGATGGTCGTCGGCGGCGACTACATCGCTCAGACCATCAAGAACACCGGACCGGCGAATCTCCATTGGACCGTACTGCCTCCGCTGGCCGGAACGGCGTCGGCCCATCAGGCGGCGGACCCCCAGACGTTGTCGGTGACCAAGCAGTCGCAGCACCCGGCCGAGGCCGCGAAGTTCATCAACTACTTCATGCAGGCGAAGAACCTTGCTGCAGTGGGGCAGGGTGACTGGCTGATCCCGTCGTCGAAAGCGGCTCGGGATGAGATCCTCGCTCAGACGAAGGGGGCCGACGGCTGGACCAACATCCTCGCCACCGCAACGGATCTGGTGCCGGCACCGTTCCAAACTGCAGCCAACTACCCGAAGTGGAAGACGGAGACCATGATTCCTTCCTTGCAGAAGTACTTCGCGGGCTCGCTCGACGACAACGGACTGACCGATGCGCTCAAGCAGGGCTGGCAGTCGGTCAGCGGCGGCTGAGCATTTCTCCGGCGGCCGCATCCAGTTCCGGTGCGGCCGTCGGAGAACCTCACACCATCGAAAGAAATCGCGATTGGAAGAAATCGCGCACTGCGGTTCCCAAAAATCTGCGCTGCAGAACGAAGAGAAAGAACTTCATGGACGAGTTCGAGGACCGGGCTATCGCGACGCTCAGCGGGAGCGCTGTCGGTGATGCATTGGGGGGCGCCACCGAAGGCTGGACGCACGAGCAGATCATCGAGCGGTGGGGTGGCCCGGTCACCGGGATCGTCGGCCCGTATCATTTGGACTGGCGCAACGCCCGGCCGGCTTCGCCCTACCACAAGGGCGACGGGCACGTCACGGATGACACTTTGATGACGCATGCTCTGGTTCGCGTGTACGACCGACTGGCCCGGCACCTCGATGCCTTCGCCATCGACTCCGACCTGGTCGCCGAGATGGTCGACGAGCGTCACTGGATTCCGGAGTTCGAGGCGGATGCATTACTACTGCAACGGGTCTTCCTGGCCGAGAAATGGTTGGTACTCCGACTTCGGTACGGGCACAACGACCCTCGCGAGGCGGGCGTAGGAAACCTGGTGAACTGCGGTGCGGCCATGTACATCGCCCCGGTCGGGATCGTCAATGCCGGTGATCCGGAAGGTGCGTACGCAGAGGCCATCGACATGGCCGGCGCCCACCAGTCCTCCTACGGTCGGGAGGCTGCCGGTGTGTTGGCTGCCGCGGTGGCGGAGGCATTGGGTTCGGGCGCGACCGTCGACTCCGTCGTCGAGGCGGCGCTGCGAGTGGCCAAGGACGGCACCCGGTTGGCCATCGAGGCTGTGGTGGAGACCGCTCGCCGACTCGATGCCGCTACCGTCGGCGATCATTTCGCCCTTGCCGTTGCTCTTCGCAAAGCGGTCGAGCCATTCGACTCGGTCGGCCCGATCTATCGGGAGCCGGCCATGGACTCCCGGAAACCGAGCAGGACCAAGGCAATCGAGGAATTACCGGTGGCGCTGGGCATGCTGGTCGCGGCTCGAGGCGACTACCGGACGGCCGTACTGGGCTCGGTGAACTACGGGCGGGACAGTGATTCCATCGCCGGCATGGCCGGCAGCCTGATCGGCGGATTGGGCGGAACCGCTGCAGTGCCACAGAGTTGGGTGGCCGAGATCGGTCGAGCCAGCAAGATGGACCTCGAGGCGCACGGCCGCACGATGGCAGCGGTGGCCCGGAAGATCGCGGCGGACGACCACGCCCGCCAGACGGCGAGGTCGCGGCGGCGGGAGTCCAGCCTCTCGGACTCCCGATCGTGAGAATCACCTGGGTCCAGCCGGAGGACCTGCTGCTTCACGAGTTCGCGCAAGCCGCCCACGAAGGCAAATCGATCGACGACCTGAAAGCCCGTTGGATTCAGGCGGGCGGGGCGGCCGAGATCGGCCGGAGCGGCGCCACCGCACAATCGGCCGGCCCTGCTCTGGTCGCGTTGGCCGGCGAACTACTGACCGACATCGACGGCAGACCAGTGGGCGCCGGCCATCTTTCGAACGAGCCGAGAGAATTCGCCGACATTCGAGCAACCTGGGCCGAACCGCCGCCACAGTACGACATCCCGGAGTCCGGCGAACTCCGACGGCGGATCACCGGCGCCTGGACCGGCCGGCTGGTTGGATGCCTGCTCGGCAAGGTGGTCGAGAAGATTTCCCGCGTGGGTATCGAGGAAATCCTCCGGAGTTCCGGCCAATGGCCGTTGTGCGATTACATCACCGCTCAGGGCGTGCCGGCAGAGGTGACCGGACGACATCCCTGGAACAAAGCGAGTCGGATGCACAGCATGGCCGAGAACATTTCCGGCATGCCAGAGGACGACGACATCAACTATTCTCTGCTCGCCCTGGAGCTGATCGAGCAGAGGGGTCGGGGCTTCACCACCGAGGACGTCGCGGCCGGCTGGCTCCGAAATTTGCCCGCCGGCCTGGTTTTCACCGCCGAACGCGCCGCCTACCGCAACCTGTTGAACGCGCTGCCGACGAACCTGGTCGCGGTCACAGCGAACCCGTTCCGAGAGTGGATCGGGGCGGCCATCCGCACCGATGTCTACGGTTGGATCAATCCTGGCCGTCCGGTCATCGCTGCCGAGATGGCATGGCGGGACGCGTATCTGAGTCACACGGGAAGTGGGATGTATTCCGCGATGGCGAATGCGGCGATGACCAGCGCGGCGGTCGCCGGCGCTGACGCCGGTGAAGTGCTGCGAGCGGGACGGTCCGTCGTGCCGCCCCGCAGTACGTTGCACGCAGCGCTCGTGGCGGCGGCCGACTGGGGCGGTGAGGGGTTGCCCGACGATCAGGGCCTGGACCGGCTGTATGGGCACCACGGCGATCTGCACTGGGTGCACGCGCTGAACAACGCCGCGCTGGTCGCCTACGGGCTGGCCCGTCACGGCAGTGATTTCGGTGCGGCCATCGCCTTGACTGCCGTCTCGGGCTGGGACACCGACTCGGCCGGCGCGACGCTCGGCGGTCTGAGCGGAGCGACCGGTGGTCCGGAGTCCATCGCCGACCATTGGACAGCGCCGATCGGAAACCGCGTTCTCACCAGCCTGCCCGGTTTTTCCAGCGTGACCGTGACCCAGTTGATCGAGCGCACCCTGCGCCTGGCAGATGCGACGCGATGAGCACCACCCAGAATCCGCGCGTAGTGGCCGGCGGCAGCCGGGGTGAACGGCGGACCGACGACCCGGACGAGCTGGATCACGGACTGGATCTGTGGGTCGGACGCGACCTGCTGGTCCCCCGCCCGCTCGACGGTCCGGTCACCGTGAGTCTGGACGGTGGGGCAGAAGCGGCAGGCTCGTCACCGATGTCAGCGTCGGCTGCCGCACCGCCCAGTGCCGCCGACCTCGATGCCGGCAAGATTCTGGCCGGTCCGAGCGACCCGGTTGACTGGCCGTCCTGGCGCCGGCACCTCTCGGACTTCTCGCGACAGGTGTTCGAACGGATCCCGGTCGGAGCCGTTTCCGGTCCGAAGCCTCAGGCCTGGGCAGCCCAGTGCCGGACAGTCTTCCTGGCCTGGCTCTGGGACGATCGTCTCTACGATTTCGATCGAGACGAATTCACCCCGGATCGACTGATTGCAGAAATGGATCACCAATTCGGCGGTATCGACGGAATCGTGCTGTGGCACGCCTATCCGGTGATCGGCGTGGATGACCGCAATCAATTCGATTTCTACGACGTTCCCGGTCTTTCTGATCTGGTCGCCCGGTTCCACGCGCACCACATCAAGGTTTTTCTCGACTACAACCCGTGGGACACCGCCACCGCCCGCCGTTCCGGAACCGACGCAGTGGAACTGCGGAATATTCTGGACGCTTTGGATGCGGACGGCTTGTTCCTGGATACCCTGCGGGAGGGCTCAGTCGAGCTCATCACGACCGTCGGCACCGACCGGGTACTGGAGAGCGAATCGCGCATCAGCGTCGCAGCCATGCGCACCCATCAGCTCTCCTGGGCGCAGTGGTTCGCCGACAGTCCGGTGCCCGGCGTACTTCGGGCGCACTGGCTGGACCGGCAGCACATGCAGCATCACACCCGGCGGTGGAACCGGGACCACAGTGAGGAACTGCAGTCCGCACACCTCAACGGGTGTGGAGTATTGCTCTGGGACAACGTGTTCGGGGCGTGGGTCGGCTGGAGCGAGCGCGACTTGGCGACCCATCGGCGAATGCGGGCGATACACACCTCGTTCGGTGATCTGCTGGCCGACGGCGACTGGATACCGCTGATCGATCTGGGCCCGCAGGCGTTCGCGGCCGGTGTCTTCGGCGCCTGCTTCGCAGACACCAACCGTGAGCTGTACCTGCTGGTCAATCGGTCGGCGAAGGCGACCACCGTTGCGGTCCGGCTGGATGCGGTCCGGCTCGATGCTCGCGAACCCGGTACTCCCGAATCCGCTGGAGATCGCGTGTACACGGACCTCTTCGGCGGCTCCGACGGAAGGATGACGGTGGGCTGTGCAATCGTCGTGACGCTGCCCGGTCGCGGTGTCGGCGCTGTCCTGATAGCGCCGGAACGCGGCCCACTGCTGCCGGGTGGAATATCGACGGACGAGTCGTTCCCGGCCAGACCGTTGGTTCATCGGCCGTCGCCCTGGCTGCCCAGAGAGCTGCCTGTCACCGGTCAGGGAATACCGGTGCCGGCCGGATCGCATCGCACCGAAATGCGTTTCCGGCGTCGGGAGAACGGCATGCTCACCGGAGCGTGGTGGATAGATGCTTGGAAGCCACTGGCTCCGGATCTCCACGCGGAGATGACACAGGACTGCACGACGCTGGTTCCCGATGGAGTGCGGGTGCGGGTCGAGCCGGTCACCAAAGGAGAATTCGCGACCTTCTTGCGCGAGTCGGGATATCGACCGCGGATCTCGCACCGCTTCCTGGCCGATTGGCCGGCGTCGGCAGCGCAGACGGGGATGGGGCTCTGCGCGGCTCGCCTCGACGAACCGGTCACTTTCGTCGATATCGCCGAGGCGCAGGCCTACGCCGCCTGGGTCGGCGGACGACTGCCCAGTCAGGCCGAATGGCACCTGGCCACTGCAAGATCCGTTGGATTGCCACTGATCTGGCAATGGACGAGTGATCACTACCAGGAAGGTCCGAGCCGGTTCGATCTGTTGGTCGGTGGCACCGCCCAGGAGCGGGCGGGGTCGGGTTGGTATTTCGACTCAGGGCCGCAGCCGGCCGGTTGGGTGGCCAAGCTGCTCGAACCGGGTAGGGGCCTGAGCCGATCGGCGACGGTCGGCTTCGGAATCGCCTGGGGACCGGAGTCCGTCACCAATTTCCAGAGCCAGCGACTGGTTGCTCCCGGCGCACCCATCGATTATTGAGCGTCACCGGAAGAATCGAAGACTTCATGCCCGAGTCCGCGCCCGACCGTCCGTTGCCGCTGGCCGGAATCAAGGTCGTCGAGGTGGCCACCCTGTTCGCCGCACCGCTCGCCGCCACCTATCTGGCTGATTATGGCGCCGAGGTCATCAAGGTGGAACATCCGTTCCACCCAGATGGCAGCCGGCAGCACGGAGTCACCAAGGATGGCATCGGACTGTGGTGGAAGACCATCGGACGCAACAAGAAAATGGTCACCGCTGACCTCCACACTGCGGGAGGACGAGAGGTTCTGCTCCGCCTGGTCGCCGACGCGGACGTATTGGTCGAGAATTTCCGTCCGGGAACGTTGGAACGCTGGGAACTCGGCCCGGATCTCCTGCACCAGCACAATCCTCGATTGGTGATCTCCCGAGTGACGACGTTCGGCCAGGACGGGCCGTATTCCCATCGACCTGGATTCGGCTCGATAGCGGAGGCGATGAGCGGCTTCGCCGCCGCCAACGGTCAACCGGATGGGCCGCCAACGCTGCCGCCATTTGCCTTGGCCGACGGAATTGCTGCATTGGCAACGGCTTTCGCGATCATGGTGGCTCTGCGGTCGCGTGACCAGACCGGTCGCGGGGAGATCATCGACCTGGCAATTCTCGAACCGATCCTGATGATGATGGGCCCGCAGATCACTGCCTACGACCAGCTCGGAGTCATCCAGCTGCGCACCGGGAATCGGTCGGTCAACAATGCACCCCGGAACGTGTACGAATCCAAGGACCACAAGTTCCTGGCGGTTTCGGCCAGTGCGACTTCGGTAGCGGAACGGGTTCTGACGTTGGTCGGGCGGAAGGACCTCACCGTTGCGCCATGGTTCGCGACCGGTGTTGGCCGAGCCGAACATGGTGAACTGATCGACACGGCGGTTGCCGATTGGATCGCAGATCGCGACGCAGCGGAGGTGGTGGCGCAATTCGACGCAGCGTCGGCGTCGGTGGCGCCGATCTATCAGGTCGACGAACTGCTGGCCGACCCGCAGATCCGGTCCAGACAGACCGTGATCTCGGTGCCCGACGCGGATTTTGATCAGGTGGCCATGCAGAACGTGCTGTTCAGAATGAGCGAGTCCGCGGGCCGGGTCCGGTGGACCGGCCGCGCGCAGGGCGAGAACACCGACGAGGTCCTGGGCGAGCACGCGTACAGCGCGCACGACATCACAGCACTCCGTCAAGCTGGTGCTGTATGAAAACGCCGGTGCCCGGGCCGGTGTGCGCGCTCTATGTGCCCGGCGACCGGCCGGATCGGTTCGAGAAGGCGGCCAGATCCGGCGCCGACCAGGTGGTGATCGATCTGGAAGACGCGGTGGCGCCGGACGGCAAGGCACAGGCGCGAATCAATTCGGCGGAATACCTTGGCTCGCCGAACCGGGTGATGACGGCGGTCGTCTTGCGAATCAATGGCGTTGACACGGAGCATTTCGAGGCGGATATGATTCTGCTGCATCAACTGGCGGCGGATGGTCATCTTCCGGCGGAAGTGCGCCTGCCCAAGGTCGAATCTGCTGACGAGGTGGCTATACTCGCCGCCATTCCGGGCCTTGCGGTTGCCGCGCTGATCGAAAGTGCCCTGGGCCTGGAGGCTGCGACCGACATCGCGTCGGCCCGCGGCGTGGTGTCGATCGGGCTGGGCGAGGCTGATCTGCGATCGGAATTGATGCTGGAATCGGAAGATTCGTTGGTGTACGCCAGATCCCGGGTCGTGGTCGCCGCGGCCGCAGCAGGATTGCGATCACCGGCCATGGCTGCGTACCCCGATCTGGAAGACGTCGAAGGGTTGGCATCGTCGTGCCAACTCGGTCGGACACTGGGTTGCTACGGGCGAAGTGCCGTGCATCCCCGTCAAATTCCGGTCATCAGAGATGCCTTCCGGCCGACGATTGACGAGGTGACGGCCGCAAGGGAAATTCTACGAAGTCTGGATGCCGGCCTCGAAGCAGGACGAGGCGTGGTGCGTAACGCCTCCGGCGCCATGGTCGATGCGGCCATGCGACGTCGCGCCGAAATCCTGCTCGCGCGTGCCGTTGAATTCGCCCGTTCCCCTGAATTTGAATAGGCCGGTCGCAGCCGAGGGGCAGCCTTCCGTAGGTCAACTCTCGCGATCAGGGCAAGGAGGGTGGCTCCGCAGGACCAGCAGGCCGGAACCGCAACTCACCCCGGTGAATGACAGGCCACCGTCGACAAGGTTCGGGAGAGATGGCGCAACCTTTGAGGGACACTGATTCGGTGAGCGAGAAGGACAAGAACCGAGATTTCGGGCATGCGGCAGGTGATGCCGCGGTCACCGAGGACGCTCTGCGTTCCGGGTGGTCACACCGACATCGGGACGTTTCCGGAGGTTGGTTGCGTCCCACCGTGTTCGGGGCGGTGGACGGCCTCGTGACGAACGCGTCCTTGATCGCCGGCGTAGGGGGTGGCGGTGGTTCGACGCATGCGGTCGTACTCACCGGACTGGCCGGCTTGGTCGCCGGAGCGTTCTCGATGGGCACCGGGGAATACGTCTCGGTGACCAACCAGAACGAGTTGGTACACGCCGAGGTCGCCATCGAACGCAGAATGCATGCCGAGTTTCCCGCGGCCGAGCAGGCGGAGCTCGCGGAGACGTTCCGCGGTTACGGCGCCGACGCCGACACCGCAGCGAAGATGGCCGCGGCCGTCTCGAAGGACCCGGACATCGCCCTGCGGGTACACACCCGGGAGGAACTGGGCCTGGATGCAACTGATCTGCCCTCCGCGCTGCTCGCCGGCGGCGCGTCCCTGGCCGCGTTCTCCATCGGGGCCGTATTGCCGCTGCTTCCCTATTTCATCGGCCGGGCGAGCCTGCTGGCCGCGATGGTGATCTCTGCCGTTGCGCTGATGGGGGGCGGCATGGTCGTCGGCAGGCTCACCGGGCGCCCGCTGCTGCATTCCGGGGTCCGTCAACTGCTGTTGGGTGCTGTGGCCCTGGCTGTGACGTACGAGGTGGGCCGTCTCATCGGTGGCTAGTTACGCTGATCATCGAAGTCGTTCCGGTCCAGTTGTGTCGATGAGAATGGCACCGAACAAGTCGTAATCGGTGAAGTCACCGCATTCAATGGAGAGTGAGCCTGTGAGCCTGACCATCCACCCCAACGCCTGGACGTCGGCGACGAAGGCCGTCGCACCCGCCATCCCGGCCGATCAGCCATGGAGCGCTCACGACACCCAGGTGTTGATCGTGGCGGCTGTCGGGATTGCCATCGTGGTGCTGTTGATCGTCTGGCTGAAGTTGCATGCGTTTCTGGCCCTCACCATCGGGGCCCTGTTCGTGGGGATCGCGTCCGGCATCTCGTTGGAGAAGGTGACGGCCTCCTACGAAACCGGTGTCGGCGGGGTGCTGGGCTACGTCGGGGTACTGATTGCTCTGGGAGCGATGCTGGGAAAGCTACTCGCCGATTCCGGCGGCGCCGACAAGGTGGTCGATACCCTGCTTCGTGGCCGCCCGGCCACCTGGCCATGGAAGATGGCGCTGATCGCCGGGATCATCGGCATCCCGATGTTCTTCGAAATCGGGCTGGTCCTGCTCATTCCGGTGGTGATGCTGGCAGTGCACCGGGTGAAGGGTCCCGTCATGCTGCTGGGTATCCCGGCGCTCGCCGGCTTGTCGGTGCTGCACGGTTTCATCCCGCCGCACCCCGGTCCGCTCGCCGCCATCGGCATCCTGCATGCCAACGTCGGATTGACGCTGGCGCTGGGCCTGGTGGTCGCCGTCCCAGCCGTGGTGATCGCAGGTCCGCTGTTCGGTCGGCTCGCCGCCCGGATGGTGCCGATCGGCGCGTCCGGTGCGGGCCTGGCGGTGACCGGCGGAACGACACAGAACGCAAACACAAAGACCGGCACAGAACCGGCGCGGAAAGCTGACACGGGCAAGGCGCAGGACCCGAACGCCACCGGCAGTCCCAGCTTCGCCTGGACCCTGATCACCCTGCTCACCCCGCTGGTGCTGATGCTCATCAGAGCCGGCGCTGACCTGCTGCTGACCACCGGCACCGGACTGCGGTCGCTGCTGGACATCATCGGCGATCCGGTGGTCGCATTGCTGGTCGGTGTGCTGCTGGCGATGGTGACCTTCGGGACCAGGGTCGGCTTCTCGGCCACGGTGCTGGGCAAGAGGATCGGGGACAGCCTGCTCCCGATCGTCGGTGTCGTGTTCATCGTCGGTGCCGGCGGCGGTTTCAAACAGGTACTCGTCGATGGCGGTACCGGCACCGCGATCGCCAAGATCGCCACGGCCGCCGGGTTGTCGGCGCTGCTGCTGGGCTGGATCGTGGCGGTGCTGATCCGTCTCGCCACCGGTTCGGCCACCGTGGCGACCGTGACCGCCGCCGGCATCATCGCCCCCCTGGCCGCCGGCCTGACCCCCACCCACCTGGCATTGGTGGTACTTGCGATCGGCGCCGGATCACTGTTCTTCTCCCACGTGAACGACGCGGGCTTCTGGTTGGTCAAGGAGTACTTCGGGCTGACAGTCGGCCAAACCATCAAAACCTGGTCCATCATGGAAACCATCATTTCGGTCATCGGCCTGGCTGTGACGCTACTGCTCTCCACTTTTCTGTAATTCCCCGGCTGCGGACGGACGCGTCGAGAATTTGTGACGATTCCACGACGAGGCTCTCCAGCCGCACGTCATACCCTCGGTTTCCGCGCCCTGCTGTAGGCAGCGGTTGGCTGTGTGTCAGGCGTGGCATCTGGCCGCTGACGCCGTGGGTTGCGACCGGAGCGACAACCGGAATTGCCGGCCCTGAGGACACAACAGCGCCGAGGTGTCGAAACGAACCGACCGACTCAGGCACGGTTCATCAGGTGTCCTATCATGCGCAGGTGACGACGGCCCGCACTCTCACACCTGCGCAACGCAGGGCGGCCGCGGTGCGGTCGACCGCGGCGCTCAAGGTCGCGATGGCGGTCTCCGGCCTGATCATGGTGCTGTATCTGCTGGCCCACATGTACGGCAACCTCAAAGTGTTCTCCGGCCGAGTCGTTTTCGACGCTTATGCGGATCACCTACGTACGATCGGCGAACCGTTCCTGCCGGCCGGTGGCGCATTGTGGATCATCCGGGTCGTGCTGCTGTTGGGCGTTGTGATCCACATCTACG
>JBPCPG010000225.1:0-2664 GCA_050999445.1 Nakamurella sp.
GTGCGGCTGGTGACTACTCGCACTTCATCCTCCTTGGGGACAATGGGAACTCTGCGGAGCGTCACGCCCGAAGGTGACGGAATGGCGTTGCACAGGGATCGGATCGGTGAACTGCTGCAGAACGTAACAAGGAGAACCGGCCGTGGGAATGCCCAGCAATATCTCGATTGCGCAACTCGTTGCGTATCTCGCAACCTATCGTCGGCGCCCTGCCGGTACCTGCCGGATTGACGGCATCGGCCGCGTTACCTGCCACTCGCCGATTTCCCGGGCCGATCCCCCGAAGCCGGCCACCGAGAAGTCAGTCACGGGGGTCAGTCACGAGGGTCAGCGGTCCTCGCCAGCCCGTCGATGACCTCGGCGCCCGGCAACAAGGCCAGTGCCGCGCTGTCGACGAGGATTTTCGAGGCCCGGATCCCTGACCCGATGATCACCGGTCCGGCGTCGACGACCGCGTGGTCGACCAAGATCGGCCAGTGTCCGGGCAGCCCGATCGGGGTGATGCCGCCGTACTCCATTCCCGTCAGCTCGACCGCTGCAGCGGTGTCGGCGAACGACACCTTCCGAACGTCCAACCTGCGTCGGATCAGCCCATTGACGTCTGCCCTCGTCGTTGCCAGCACCACAGCCGCAGCCCAGCGCTGCAGGCCGCCGCGTTTGCCGGTCACAATGACACAGTTGGCAGACGCTGCCATCGGTACGTCGTAGTGCTCGCAGAAGGCGGCCGTGTCCGACAGGGCAGGATCGATCGGAGCGACGTAGAGCGGTGATCCGGACCAGCCGGTCAGCGCGGCCGCGACCGTCGGCCCGAGCAGGTCCGAGGACGGCACCTGGAGTTGCAGCCGGCCAAATCGCGGAATCGTCATCGGATCATTGTCCTGCCGGACGGTGAGACTGGTCGGCGGGAGGGTGTGCCATTGGTCCTGCGGGACGGTGACACCACCGGTCCTGCCGGACGGTGAGACTGCGCCATCGATCCTGTCGGTCCTACTGAGCCCGCCGAACGGCCGCGAACGGCCGGCATGGCCCAGCAGGACGAGCAACAGCAGGACGAGCAACAGGAGGAGACTGGGGCGGTGAGCACCGCGATGGCAACCCTCGAACAGCAGACGGTCGCCTCTGCGACGCCGCCGCCGGGTGCGAAGGCTCAGATCCTGAAGATCGGTCCGTTCCAGGTCTGGCCACCGGTGGTCCTGGCGCCGATGGCGGGCATCACCAACACCTCCTTCCGCGGCCTGTGTCGCGAGTTCGGTGCCGGCCTGTACGTCTGCGAGATGGTGACAACGCGTGCGCTGGTCGCAAGCGACTGGAAGACCATGGAAATGATCCGGTTCGGTCCGCAGGAGTCACCTCGTTCGCTGCAGCTCTACGGGGTCGACCCGGCCGTGGTCCGCGCCGCGGTCCGCATGGTGGTCGAGGAGAACCTGGCCGACCACATCGATCTGAACTTCGGCTGCCCGGTTCCGAAGGTCACCCGCAAGGGCGGGGGTGCCGCGCTGCCGTACAAACGGAAGTTGTTCGATTCGATCATCCGTGCGGCCGTCCGCGAAGCGGAACCGGCCGGTGTTCCCGTCACCGTCAAGATGCGCATCGGCATCGACCCCGACCACGTCACCTTCGAAGATGCCGGCCGGATCGCCCAGGACGCCGGCGTGGCCGCGGTGGCGCTGCACGCGCGGACCGCAATCCAGCACTATTCCGGCCACGCCGACTGGTCGGCCATCGCCAGGCTCAAGGAGGTCGTCACCGACATCCCGGTGCTGGGCAACGGCGACATCTTCCGGGCCTCCGATGCCCTGGACATGATGGCCGCCACCGGTTGTGACGGCGTGGTCGTCGGTCGTGGCTGCCAGGGCCGGCCGTGGCTGTTCGCCGAACTGGCCGCAGCCTTCGACGGACGTGGCACACCGACCCCACCTGACCTGCGAGAGGTCGCGGCGATCCTCGTACGGCACGCGGAACTGCTCGGGCAGGAGATGGGTGCCGACCGGGGTATTCGCGATCTTCGCAAGCACATCGCCTGGTACCTCAAGGGCTTCGCTGCCGGTTCGGAGATCCGTCGCGAGCTCGGAATGGTTTCCAGCATCGATCAGCTCGAGTTCCTGCTGAACAAGCTGGACCTCGACCAATCCTTTCCCGCGGCCGCCGAAGGACCACGCGGCCGTCAGGGCTCACCGCAGGGACGAGTGGTCGTCCCCTACGGCTGGCTGGACGACCCGGACGAAATGGTGGTGCCCACCGACGCGGAACTGGACACCGGTGGCGGTTGAGCCCCCCGCGGGTCGGCCGGTCGAGTCGTCCGGGCCGAAGGGAGCCAAATGCCGTCCTCGCACTGACGGTGCTGATGGTTGCCGCCGGCTGCGCCGTCGCTTCGCCGAACGCTCCGGCCGCTGATCTGGTGCACCAGGCGATCGACAGCTTCAACGCCGGCGCCGGTGGTCCGGTGACCGCGCAACAGTCGGTCCTGCGTCAGGTCGTGTCCAGCGGGCAACTCGGGGTACAGAACAGGTGCCCGACACCGGCCGTCACCATCGAACTCGAACCGGTGTATTCGCGGTTGACTCCGGCGCCGGACTGGCGCCCGGCGAGCGGAACGCTTCCCGGAATGGTCTACGCACTGCCGACGCTGATCCGCGTCTATACCGGCGACCGGATCACCGGCAC
>JBPCPG010000247.1:0-2616 GCA_050999445.1 Nakamurella sp.
TCAGGAGGGTGCGTTCTATCCGGGTGTCCACCTGTCGGTCCAACCGCCCGGACGTGGCACCCTCGTTCGCCGCGGCCGTAAACCGTCCCTGGTGCAGCTCGGATACCGGCCGCGAGATGCACTCGATTGATCGCTGTTCGGTGATCGCCGTTCGATGATGGTCGTTGGGGTGCTCGGAGGTGTGAAACCCACCGGGCCGAGGCCGACCGGCCATCCGGCTGAGAGCGCCGGGCAGCGCATCCGCTGATCCGTGGCTCAGCCGGAGACCGCGCCGACCAATTGCAGAGCCGCGACGAGCGACCGTCTGGACATCCGGCCCACCGTGCCGCGCCGAAGCGCGCCGTCCCTGCGCAACAAGACCCACGGCAACTCTCCTGGCCGCCATCGCGGTACGAACCTTGACCGCGCCACCAGAACCACCGAGACGCTGTGGCGGCGGGCCGGACCGGGGGTGGCCGCCAGCCACCTCCTGGCCGCGGCAAGCCGCTCCGGTGCGGACCGATCTGCCGGCAACACCAGCAGGACGTGGTCGACCAGGTGCAGGACCGCGTGGTACACGGGTTCGGACCGGTCACTCGGAGTGTCGAGGATGATGAGGTCAGCGCGCTGACGAAGCCGCGCCAAAGTCTGTTCCAGCACCTGGGGGGCGAAATTACCTGACCGCGGCGGAAGCTCGAGCACAGGCACCGCTGATCCTGGGGTGCTGGCGGCTCTGAGTCGTCGTCGGGCCACCGCTTCGCCGCCCGGTACCCCCAGCAGCGTCGGTAGTCGACCGTTCCCGATCCCGCCCAGCAGCGTGGTCACCCGCCGTGCCCCAGCGGCCGGATCGGACCGATTGGTCTCCACCACGACCACCCGGTTGCCCGTGTAGCCGGCCGCAGCCAACGCCATCGAGGCGACGACCGTACTCGTACCGGATCCGGGCACCCGCCCGATCACAGCTACCGTCCGGCCGTTGGCCGACCCGGGCAGTGTTGCCCGAACCCGCTGGAGCCGGCCGGCGCCGAGCGCAAGCCGCGGGTCGGCTGCGGCCAGAGCTTGCCGAAGCCGATCCCGCCATCCAGAACTCGAACCTCCGCCGGCCGACGGGGCACTGGCCGATGCTGCACTGGCCGACACGGCGCTGCCCGACACGGTCCTGCCCCGCACTGCGCTGCCTGACGGGGCCCCGCCCGAGACTGCGTTTGCCGACACGGCGCCGGCTTGCGCCGAGCTGTGCTGCGCCTGATCCGGCACCATATGCAGTCCCCTCAGCAGCCCGGTCGTCGATGTGCAGTGCGGTCCGCGAACCTGGTGGATGTTCCGGGACGGTTGGTGGAACGTCGTTGCCGCTGGTGGAGGCCGGCCGCTGATTGCCCTGTGGACAGTTCGGGCGGCTCGACGCGGGAACTGCCAGAATAGGCACCGATCGTCCGCCGGTAGTCAGTGGACCTCGATCGGGAACCGCAAGCATGAGCCGGCGATCGTGGACGAGGGGGAACCCCGCTGCCGCCGTCACCGTCGTAGGCGGTGTGCGACCACGGTCGTCGACGCACCGGCCGCAGCCGGTGGCAACGGATTGAAACAGGCTTGCGCTCGGGTGAGCCAGGAACGGGAGTGACATGTCGGAGTACGCGCAATATCCGTACGAGGCGCTGCAGGCCGTTGGCGGCAACCTGGCGGGCATCTCCGAACAACTCGGGTCGAAGAGCAAGGGTGCCTTCGAGATCATCGGCTTCACCCAGGACCAGGATCGGATCAACTCGGCTCTCGGCGACTTCCGGAGCGAGTGGGAACAGAGCGTCAAGAAGCTCGGCGAGAACATCGGCGGTCTCGGTGACATCAGCACCCAGATCGGCACCATGGTCGCGCAGTTCGATGCCGAACTCGCAAAATCCATGGCTCCTGGTGGCGCCCGTGGCTCAGCCAGAGCGCGAGGGGCGGTGTGACGACGGTCGGCGAGCTGACCGGCGACCGGATCGAGCTCAATTCCGAGGTTCCTTTTCCGCCGTTCCCGCTGTGGTTACAGGTTCCCGCTGCGTGGTCGCAGTTGGATTCGAACCCGAGCACTTGGCGGCGCTCGGCCGAAGACCTGATCGACACCGCCTGGCGTGGCTCGCGCCTCCCGGCGAAGGAGCGCCGCGGGGTGATGTCGATGCTGGAAGGTCTGGTCGCGGACTGCCAGCGAGCGGGTGCGGCCCTCAGCCTGATCACCGTCGGCCGACTGCCGGCCGGCGGTGCGGCGAGCTTCGGTATTCACCTCGCTTTCGCAAGTGATGGGCGGGCCGCCGGCATCGGTCGGGTCCACGACATCCTCCCCCGTTCGGGTGTGGTCACGGAGATCGCGACCAATTCGGGTCCGGCCCTGTTGCACCGCGATCGAATGACGATGGTGGTGCCAGGAACCGCCCAGATCGCCGCGCTCACCAGCATCCAGATCTTCGTGCCCATCCCGGACACGAGCTGGACGGTTGTGCTCTCGACGGCAAGTGCCTATCCCGAGCTCACCGACGACCTGGACATGCTGCTCCGAGCCACCGCGGAGAGCATCACGACGCGGGCGCAGGACTCCGAGACGGACGCGTCGGCAACGTCCGGAAGCGGGGAAGGCGTCCCACCCGTCGAGTTCGAGGACGC
>JBPCPG010000284.1:0-20936 GCA_050999445.1 Nakamurella sp.
AGCCTCCCAGCGCCGATGGTACTGCACCCGCCAGGGTGTGGGAGAGTAGGTCGCCGCCGGAACACCATTCCCAAAAGTAGGGGATCACCACGAGAAATCAAGGTGATCCCCTACTTTTGCGTCCCCACCACACTCCCAACGCCGCGATACAGTAGGTGCGGACATCAAAGAATTGCGTTCCCAAATACACAGCGATGGAGTTGCACCATGACCGATGCCGGCAACGACAGGACCAATCGGAACAGGCGCGAACCCGACGACAGGGCCCGTCCGGTGAACATTGATCTCAACTCCGAGAATTTCGGGCAGGCCGGGTCCGGTGCGAGGAATACCGGCGCTAGAGGCCCAGTTGGCGGTTCGGCAGAGCGCGATGTCCGGGAGCGGTCCAGCCGCCCGTGGGTCGACCGCCGAGCGGATGGGTCTGCTCCAGAGCGAGGCGGAGCTGTCGGGCGGTCGGGTCGGTCGGACCGCATCAGTGGTGGTCCCCGCAGCGATCGTCGCGTCAGCGATGACGCGCGCGACGGTCGCCGCGATACCTTCTCGCCGCCGTCCGGGGGTGGTGGCCGCCGTCCGGGCAGCGATGGTGGTAGCGCACGCGAGGATCGTCCACCGCGGGGTCGGTATGCCGCACAAGAGAACGCTGTGCAACCATCCGGGCGTCGAGAGGATGGGCCGAGCGGCAGGCCTGAACGGCTTTCCGCGCGGCCAGACCGCTCTGCGGCCGGCAGAACGCAACGCGAGAACCCTGGTCTGGAGCGCCGGGAGGACCGGCAGCGGGGCGACCGGGAGCGGACCGACGGACCGCCGTACGGCCGTTCCTCCCGTGGCGCCGCACCAGTAGGCGGAGCCGCACCGGCAGCACGCAGGAGTTCGAGTCGCCCTCGGGAAGACTTTGCTCCCTACGGTGCGCGTGGAGGGAGTCGCTCGAGTTCGGCGGTCCGACAGGCGAGTGCCCGACCGTCGGATCGCCCTCCGTCCGATCGGCTTTCGTCAGACCGCCGTCCGTCTGATCGGAACCCGTCCGACAACCCGGCCGAGCGCCGTAGCTGGCGTCAGGACGCCGATGGCGGGCGGCCGTCCAGCCAAGGGCGTGGGACTAGCCGCACCGGCGGCGGCGCACCGGCGGCAAGGGGCAACGGATACCAGGATGGATCAGGCAGTGCGGCGCGGACCGGGTCCGGAGCTTCTCGGCCCGACCAGCGGGGCGTCGGCCCGTCGTCGACTAGCGGCCGGGAGGAGTTCCAGCGTCGGGATCGGTCGACCGACAGGGCTTCGTCCGATGGTCGAACGGAGCGCGATGGCGATCGGCCGTGGGGGCGGGGCTCTACCGGGATCGGTGATCGTCGGTCATCCGACCGACCTCGACCCGACCGCACTTCGTCCTTCGGTTCTCGCAACCCCCGGACCGATGAGCGTTCTGCTTCGGAGCGCTCCGAGCGGTCAACGCTCGAGCGCCCGGGGTCAGGCCGCGACCGTCGAGAAGCCGAGCCATCGGGCGCATTGGGTGCACCACGCGCTGCGAGGGACGCGGACCGGCCCGCGCCCCGCCGGTCGACGAACGTCGCGGACCATCGCGGAGCCGGGACTCGTACTGCAGCAGGTGAAGGAGGGAACCGTCGCGCCGGGGCACGCGGAGCCGATGGCGCAGCGGGAGGGGCAGGTCGCGACCGGCCGAGTTCCGGCCGGCCACAGCGCGGTCGTGAATTCAACCGCGAACCTCAGCGGGATGACCGGTACGAGCATCGCTCCGGTGAAAGTTCCCGCCCAGCCGCCAAGACCACCGATTTCGGTAGTGACCTGAGCAAGTCGTTCGGCCGCGATCAAGCTGCGAGCGCGTCGGGAGAATCCGGTCGTCACGGCGACCGGCGAGCGACCGAGGGTGGCCGCGAACGGTCCTGGCCGCGACCGGAATCTGATGCCGGAAACACACGGCCGTGGGGGGGCCGCTCCGACCACGCTGAGCAGAGCCGGGAGGGACGCCCCGACCGTGCTGATCGGCTGCAGCGGCCGGCGACATGGCGTGACAAGGAAGTTCCTGCACGATCCGGGAACGTCGAGCGTTCCACCACTCGCCCGGATCGGGACGCCCCGGCTTTCGTGCGGCGCGAGCCGGATCGTGGTTCCAGGGTCCGCGAGGAAGAGATCGGCGAGCGTTGGCCGGAAATCCCCGAATGGGCCGATCCGCGTGAATTGGATGCTGAAGTCCGCAGGGATCTTCGTGGCCTTAGCAAAGAAGGTGCCGAGTTCGTGGCCGCACACCTACTGATGGCCGGAACGCTTGCAGAAGAGGATTCGGCGCTGGCCTGGCGGCATGCACGTGCAGCCCGGTCGAAGGGCGGCCGAATAGCAGTGGTGCGCGAAACGGTCGGTCTGGTGGCTTATCGCGCCGGCGAATGGGCGGAGGCGATCGCTGAACTTCGTGCTGCGCGCCGCATGAGCGGCGGTCCGGGTCAGCTCCCGGTCATCGCCGATTGCGAACGGGCACTTGGTCATCCGGAGAAGGCAATCGAACTGTCGCGATCAGCGGAAGCTGCGGACCTGGACCCCGGCTCCGCGGCCGAGTTGCGGATCGTCGTTGCCGGCGCGCGGGCCGACCTCGGCCAGCTCGATGCTGCGCTGGCGCACCTCGAAGGCGCACTGGGAACTGACGCCAACGAAGCATTCAGCGCCCGGCTGTTCTATGCCTACGCCGATCTGCTGCTGCAGGCGAATCGTCGGCCGGAGGCGGTTGATTGGTTCATGAAGGCGGCCGAAGCCGATCCGGACGAGGAGACCGATGCGGGAGATCGGCTCACGGAACTTGCCGATGAGCAGGCAGAGCCGCCGATCGCCGATGAACCCGCCGCGAGAGACGATGACGCCCTGGACGACCTCGGCGGCGATGGCACAGATCAGATCGTCGTAGATGTCGATGACGCCAGCAACACCGATGACGCCAGCGCCACGGATGACGCCAGCGACGATGACACTCCGGACGACCTCGGCGGCGATGAGCTTCGGACGCTCGACGATACAAGGGACGTTGATCGACTGCCGAACCATGAAACGGCGGATGTGGATCCGGCCGGCACTGCGCAACACTTAGACGTCCAATTGCCCGAAACGAACATCGCCGAACCGGCAGTGGAGCAGATGCGCCCAGGCGGAACGGACGCTGTTTCCGCCCCGGAACCCAGCGATCCGGCAGCGCAGCAACAACACTCACTGTTCAGTCACAACGAGCTCGACCGGTGACTCCGCTAGCTGAATCCCACGACGCGTTGCTGTTGGACCTCGATGGCACCATCTACCTCGGCGAGCGAATCATTCCGCACGTCGTCGATGTGCTGATCGACGCCACGGCTCGCGGCTCTCGGCCGATGTTCGTCACCAACAACGCTTCTCGACTGCCTGCTGAGGTCGCGACTGCGCTCAACGGTATGGGCGTTGCTGCGCAAGGCACCGACGTGTTGACCTCACCGGAAGCCGCAGCTGCGATGTTGGCGCAAGCTCATCCAGCTGGCGCAGCGGTGCTCGTCGTCGGTGCAGCGGCGCTGTCGGCCGCGGTCACCGACGTCGGACTCCTACCGGTCCGCCTCGCCGCCGAGCAACCCGTTGCGGTCGTCCAAGGGCATTCTCCGGACACGGGTTGGCGGGAGCTGGCCGAGGCGTGCATCGCCCTGCGAGCAGGCGCCGATTGGGTGGCGAGCAACACCGACACCACGTTGCCGACCGATCGTGGTCTGTTGCCAGGAAACGGAGCTATGGTGGCGGCCCTGAAAGCAGCAACGGGACGAACGCCGCGGGTCGCCGGAAAGCCGAACAGGCCGTTGCTCGACGAGGCAGTACACCGCTCGGGCGCGAAACGGCCATTGGTTGTGGGTGATCGACTGGACACCGACATCGAGGCGGCGGTATTGGCGGACATGCCGAGTCTGATGGTCCTGACGGGCGTGTCCACTTGCGCAGATCTGCTCCGTGCACCCGCTTGTCGGCGGCCGTCCTTCGTCTCCTTCGACCTGCGGGGTCTGGTTGACGAGAACCGGGTGGCAGCACTGTCCGCCGGTTCTGACGCCGTTGACGACCGGACCTGGACCGTGTCGGAAGAGGCGGGCGAACTGGTGCTCGTCGCGAGCGACAAGGATGCCGACATGGACGATGGAGACCACCTCGGAGCGCTGGTGCTGCTGGCACACCGGATGTGGTCGACGCAAGTCACCGCAGTTCGTCCGGGCGACGACGCAGCATCAGCGGCGCTGACGCATTTGGGACTGGCGGATCGGGTACTCGCCGACGAGGACGCCGGATAGGTCGGCAATGATCGCCGAAATTCGATCGGGGAATTCATGACTGCAGACAACAGTGAAGTACGACGGCTGGAGCCTCCGGTGTCGGTCGTGCCCACGGTCGCGCCACCGCCCGACGTCGCCGGTGCCACGGCAGCGGCGATCGGTTTAGAGTCGATCGATTCGGAGCTGACCCGCCTCGCGAGTCTTGCCATCGCCGAACACGCCGGAGTATTCGAACAGATCCACCAGCAACTGACCTCCGCGCTGGCGGTCACCGGCAACGTTGCCCAGCCTGACGGCGAACGCTCGAACCAGCGACCTCGCCCGGAGCACAAAGACGGCCAACGCCGGTCCACACCTGGACGTCCGAACTCGTTCTCTGCTGATCGCGGGCGCTGAACGTGCGTCGGGCACGTCTGGACGCCGAGCTGGTCAGACGAGGACTGGCCCGCTCCCGCGACCAGGCAGCCGAGCTGATCAGAGCTGGCCGGGTGCTGGTGTCCGGTTCGATCGCGACAAAGGCGGCGACCGCCGTCGACCCGGCTGCCCCGTTGTTGGTCGCCGCCGACGCGGCCGACGAGAACTGGGCTTCCAGGGGAGCGCACAAGCTGATCGGAGCGCTCGACGCCTTTTCCGACATCGGCGTCGAAGGTCGCAGGTGTCTGGATGCCGGCGCGTCGACCGGTGGGTTCACCGATGTCCTGCTGCGGCGCGGCGCCGCCGAGGTGGTGGCCGTGGACGTCGGCTACGGTCAGCTCATCTGGCGACTGCAGAACGACGAGCGGGTGCGCATCTTCGATCGGACCAACGTGCGGACGATGACACCTCAGGGTGTCGGTGGACCCGTGGATCTGGTGGTCGCCGACCTGTCCTTCATCTCGTTGTCCCTGGTGCTGCCTGCGTTGATCGGTTGCACCGCTCCCGGCGCCGACATCGTGCCGATGGTCAAGCCGCAGTTCGAAGTCGGCAAGGAACGGTTGGGTGCGGGCGGTGTGGTGCGAGATCCGGAGTTGAGGGCCAGCGCCGTCTCGGCCGTCATTGCGTCCGCCGGTCGGTTGGGCTGGGGTGCGGCGGGAGTGGTCGCGTCACCGCTGCCTGGGCCGAGCGGCAACGTGGAGTTCTTCGCGCACCTGCGGTCGGATACGCCGGTCGACCCGGAGCGAACCGCGCAGATGATCAGGATCGCCATCGAGGAGGGCCCGTCATGACTGACCGCCGCGTGCTACTGGTCGCCCATACCGGGCGGCCCGACATCTATGCCACCGCCAGACATGTCAAGGAAGTGCTGGAGTCGGCGAAGTTGGAGTTGCTCGCGCTGCCGGGAGAGGGCTCCGAGTTGGACCTGGCGATGCTCAGCGACGCCGCAGATGTTGCGCACGGAGACAGTTCGCCGGTCGAGTTGATCCTCGCTCTGGGTGGCGACGGCACCCTGCTCCGTGCCGCAGAGGTGGCCAGACCGTTGCGCACCCCGGTGATCGCCATCAACCTCGGCCGGGTGGGCTTTCTTGCCGAGGCCGAGGCGGACCGCCTTGACGAGGTGTTGGCAGCGCTGATCGCCAGGAAGTACCAACGATCCGACCGGATGACGATCGACGTCACCATCGAACACGACGGCGTCGTTCTCGACACCTGCTGGGCATTGAACGAGGTCAGCGTCGAAAAGGCGACCAGGGAGAGAATCCTTGATGTAGTCGTCGAAGTCGATGGTCGCGGGGTCTCGGCCTTCGGCTGCGACGGCGTGCTCTGCGCGACTCCAACCGGCTCGACGGCGTATGCATTCTCGGCCGGTGGTCCCATCATGTGGCCCGACGTCGAGGCCTTGCTGGTCGTGCCCTCGAATGCGCACGCCCTGTTCGCCCGACCCCTGGTGGTTTCCCCGAACTCGACGGTGACGATCCACGTCGACCCGGCCGGCCACGACGCCATCGTGGCGTGTGACGGTCGCCGAACGCACGAAGTTCCGCCAGGTGCGAAGGTTGTGATCCGCCGCGGGGAACAACCCGTGACCATGATCAAGCTCGGCGAACAGCCTTTCACCGACCGTCTGGTGGCCAAGTTCGCTCTGCCGGTGCACGGCTGGCGCGAGCGGCGCTACTGAGCGTCGGCCTGCTCCCGTAGCGTGACGCTCGTGCTCAGCGAACTCCACATCACCGGCCTCGGGGTCATCGAGGATGCGATTCTGGAACCGCACCCCGGCTTCACCGTGGTGACCGGGGAAACCGGAGCGGGCAAGACCATGGTGGTGACCGCGCTCGGATTGCTGACGGGCGGCCGCGGTGATGCCGGCCGGGTGCGGCTCGGCGTCGACCGCGCCGTCGTCGAAGCCAGATTCGCCGGGCCCCTCGGGTCAGGGCAGCGGCAGCTGCTCGAGGCAGTGGGCGGCGCTGCCGACGACGACGGATCGATGATCCTGGCCCGATCGGTTGGCGCCGACGGTCGGAGCCGTGCGCACATCGGCGGTCGCTCGGCCCCGCTGGGCACTCTCGCGGAGATCACCGAGCCACTGATTGCAGTGCATGGTCAGTCCGAGGCCATCAGCCTGCTGCGGGGCTCGGAACAACGCGCCGTGCTCGACCGCTTCGCGGGTTGCGAACAGGAGCTGGCCGGGTACCGAATCGCGCGCACCGAATGGCATCGCGCTGTCGCCGATCTGGCGGATCGGACAACCCATGCCAGGGAACGTGCGCAGCGCGAGCAGCTGCTGCGCCTGGGTGTCGAGGAAATCAACAAGCTGGACCCCGGACCGGCCGAGGACGTCGATCTGATCGCCGAGGTGCGTCGACTGGAGAACGCCGACGCCTTGCGCGCGGCGGCGCAAGCTGCGCTGGGAACTCTCACCGGTGAAGCGCCGGAGGGTGCATCAGACGAGTTGCCCGATGCCGTCGGTCTGGTGGAGGGAGCGCGGAAAATATTGGAAAGCGCAGGCGACGAACGCCTGAGTGCCTTGGCGATGCAGGTCCACACCGTGTCCGCTGTGCTCGTCGACGCTGCTTCGGATCTGGCTGCCTTCCTGAACGACCTCGACGCAGACCCCGCCCGGTTGGAAACCCTGCTGAATCGGCAGGCGATGCTCAAGGGGCTGACCCGGCGGTACGGCACCGATGTCGACGCCGTCCTGGCTTGGCGAGATGCTGCCCGGACCGAGCTCCACGATCTGGATTCGTCCGAGGAAACGCTCGCCGCGTTGCGGAAGGTCTGTGCCGAACTGGCCGCCGGGGTCGCCGAAGCGGCGAGCAAGTTGAGCCGACGTCGAACCGTTGCGGCGGCGAAGCTCGCCGAGCGGGCCACCGGCGAGTTAGCTGCGCTGGCGATGGGCCGGGCAATCCTGCTCGTCAAGGTGATCAGCCGGGCCGCGGCACCTGATGCACCGGAGGCGGTGCGCATCGGGCGGAGCTGGGTGATCGCGGGCGTCGACGGTGTCGACCAAGTGGAATTCGCCATGGTCGCCCACCAGGGCGCACCGGAACTGCCGATCGCCAAGGGTGCTTCCGGTGGTGAGCTTTCACGAGTCATGCTGGCCGTGGAAGTGGTGCTTGCCGGTGCCGATCCCGTTGCGACGCTCGTCTTCGACGAGGTTGATGCGGGAGTAGGTGGGCGGGCGGCGACCGAGATCGGTCGTCGACTGGCCATGCTGGCTGCAGATCACCAGGTCATCGTGGTAACCCACCTCGCGCAGGTCGCAGCGTTCGCCGATCGGCACTATGTCGTCGACGCCGGGCCCGGGGACGCGGTCGGCTCGTCCGCCGTCGGGCAGGTAGCGGGCGCTGCCCGCGAGTCGGAGCTGGCCCGAATGCTGGGCGGCACGGACGACAGCACTGCCCGCGCTCACGCCGCCCAGCTCCTGGCCTCAGCCGTCCCGCGGGCCGGGTAGCAGCAAAGCTCAGCGTCGTCGGCCGGCGCCTGAAATGTCGTCGGCCGGCGCGTGAAACGCGACCGATACCGGCCGACCTGCTGCCTCATCAGGCGATTCGTCGTCGCGCCTCCCGCAATTCCGGTGTGGAAGCTGCCACCATCGGCACATGAAACTCTTGTCACGCCAGTCACGCGCGTTGCCAGGAGTCACAGGCATCGCGCGAGTTGCGCGACGAAGTGGCACCTTGCTGGGTCGGTTGGGCGACGGTGACATCGCTGTCATCGACCACATCGACATCGACAGAGCCACAGCGGACGCGCTGGTCAAGTCCGGCATCACCGCTGTGGTCAATGCCGCACCGTCGATCTCGGGGCGCTACCCGAACCTCGGTCCGGAAATTCTGGTGGCGTCCGGGATCATCCTTGTCGATGACGTCGGTGAGAAGATCTTCTCCCGTCTCAAGGACGGCGCCCGGATCCGTCTCGACGGCGCCGGGGTCTATCAGGGTGAAGAGCTCCTGGCCGAGGGTTTCGAACAGACGCCCGAGTCCGTCGCCGATCTGCTGATCGAGGCCAAGGCGGGTATGTCCGCGCAATTGGAGGCGTTTGCAGCCAACGCCATCGAATACATGAAACGTGAACGCACATTGCTGCTCGACGGCGTAGGTATTCCGGAGATCGCAACGAAGATCGCCGGCCGCCAGGTGTTGATCGTCGCGGCGTCGGCCGATACCAAAGCCGAATTGAAATCCCTCAAGAAATACATCTCCGACTATCATCCCGTTCTGATCGGTGTCGACGGCGGCGCTGACGCGCTCCGGCAGGCCGGTTACAAACCGCAGCTCATCATCGGCAATCCGGAGGAGATCGGGCCGGACACGCTGCGAGGTGGCGCGGAAGTTGTGATCCCCGCCGACATCGACGGCCACGCACCGGGACTCGAGCGTCTTCAGGACCTGGGTCTGGGTGCGGTGACCTTTCCGGCCACCGGCAGCACCCAGGACCTTGCGCTGCTCCTGGCCGACGCCAGGGAAGCAAGCCTCATCGTCACGGTCGGCATGCACGCGACGTTGACCGATCTTCTCGACCAGAAGAGCGGATCGGCCTCCACCTTCCTTGTTCGCATGCGGGTGGCCAACAAGATCGTCGAAGGCCCGGCGGTCGCCCGGCTCTATCGCGCTCGGATCTCCTGGTGGGTGGTGATGCTGCTGGTGATAGCGGCCGTGGCCGCGATCATCGGGGCTCTGGTGGTATCCGATGTGTCGCACACCTACATCGACCTGGCTCGGCAATGGTGGAATGAATTCGTCAATTGGACCAAGGGGTTGTTCTCGTGATTTCAATGAGGTATCACATCGTTTCGCTGGCCGCAATTTTTCTGGCCTTGGCGCTGGGAATCGTACTGGGAGCGACGAAGATTTCATCGCCGATTCTAGCCGGATTGCAGACGGACAAGACCAGCCTTTCCAGTCAGAACGACCAATTGTCGACAGACAATTCCTCCCTGACCGCTCGAGTCTCCTCGGACGATAAATTCTCGGCGTCGGTGAGCAGCCTTGCGGTTCGCGGCACCCTTCCGAACACCACGGTCGTCCTGATCAGCACCCAGGACGCCGACCCGGGAGCCCGAAACGCGGTCCTGTCACTGCTGGCTCGTTCGGGTTCGAAAGTCACGGCGCAGATCCAGTTGACCGCGACTTTCGCCGATCCGAGCCATGCCGACGACCTGCGCACGCTTGCGGCGCGGGTGCTCCCCACCGGCGCCAAGCTGCCCGCCGTCTCGCAGGTCGGTGCGGTTGCGGGCGGATTACTGGCGTCCGTTCTGTTGACCGACAAGAACGGGAAGACCGCCACCAAGACCGACCAGGCCACAGCGGCGTTGTCAGCCCTCGCCGGCGGTGGGTTCTTGCAGACCTCGGGCGTGGTGGTTCCCGGGCGCCTGGTCGTCATTCTGACCGGCGGCGCGGTGACCGGCGGATCCGAGGGAGACCGGGCCGCTGCGATCGCCGATCTCGCGAACCAGCTGAAGCAGTCCGCCGGGGGAGTGGTGGTTGCCGGCAATTCCGGTTCCGAGGCAGCCACCGGCACGGTCGGTGTACTCCGGAAGAACGCGGCGTACAGCGCCGCGGTCAGCACGGTCGATGATGTCGACACCTCGTCCGGGCGCTTGGCCACCGTGCTTGCACTGGTGGAGCAGAACGGCGGTGGCGTCGGCCGCTACGGCTTTGCCGCCAGCGCGCAGGCTCAGGTGCCCACGCTGGGCGTCGGCTGATCATCCCAACAAGCTTCGACAAGGGCCCGACTCCGTCAGTGTGCGGCGGTCGGCCCTTTGTCGTTTCCGCGACCTGTTCGCGGCTCGAGTAGCCCGCCAGGCGGCTCGGATTCAGAGTCCGACCACCTGATCGGATCGACCACCGGCCGCCGGGTCGCAGGATCTCGGCGCGCCAGCCCCATCGCGCCGTCGTCTCCGCCAGGTCTATCGGTGTGGCGGTACCCCTTCGATGGTGTGGCGGTGGCTCTTCGGTGTTGCGGTGGCTGTTTGGTGTTAGGGTGAAATCCCGTGGAGCATTGGTCGTCCGGCCGAATGCCGAGCATCTGTGAAAGCCTTGGCCTTCGAGCACACGGGAGTTGTCTTGCCGGTAACGGTACGAACTACGAAACACATCTTCGTCACCGGCGGCGTCGCGTCGTCTCTGGGTAAGGGGCTGACCGCGTCCAGCCTCGGTCGGCTCCTGACCTCGCGTGGGCTCCGCGTCACCATGCAGAAGCTGGACCCTTATCTCAACGTCGATCCGGGCACCATGAACCCGTTCCAGCACGGCGAGGTGTTCGTCACCGAGGACGGGGCCGAAACGGACCTCGACATCGGTCATTACGAGCGGTTCTTGGACCGGGATCTGTCCGAGGACGCCAACGTCACCACCGGCAAGGTCTATTCGCGGGTGATCGCCAGAGAACGCCGCGGTGAGTACCTTGGCGACACTGTCCAGGTCATTCCGCACATCACCAATGAGATCAAAGATCGCATCACCGCGATGGCCGAAGCTGGTCCCGACGGGGTCGGCCCCGACGTGGTGATCACCGAAATCGGCGGCACCGTAGGTGATATCGAATCGCTGCCATTTCTGGAAGCGGCTCGTCAGGTCCGTCATGATCTAGGGCGCGACCACGTTTTCTTCCTGCATGTCTCGTTGATCCCGTACCTCGCCCCATCGGGCGAACTCAAGACCAAACCGACCCAGCATTCGGTCGCAGCGCTGCGAAACATCGGAATTCAGCCCGATGCGCTGGTTTGTCGTGCGGACCGGGACATTCCCGAAGCGCTCAAACGCAAGATATCGCTGATGTGTGATGTCGACGCCGAGGCGGTCATCGCTTGTCCGGACGCACCCTCCATCTACGACATCCCGAAGGTGCTGCACACCGAGGGCCTGGATGCCTATGTCGTGCGTCGTCTCGGCCTCTCGTTCAAGGACGTGGACTGGACGCTGTGGGGCGATCTCCTGGAAAGGGTGCATCGCCCGTCCGAGACGGTGCGAATCGCCTTGGTCGGGAAGTACATCGATCTGCCCGACGCCTACCTGTCGGTGACCGAGGCGCTCCGGGCCGGTGGCTTCGGCAACCGGGCGAAGGTTGAGATCGTCTGGGTGGCCTCGGATACCTGTGGAACGCCGGCCGGAGCCGCAGCCGCGCTCTCGGACGTGCAGGGCGTGCTTGTTCCCGGTGGATTCGGGGTGCGCGGCATCGAGGGCAAGCTCGGCGCGATCCAGTACGCACGGGTCAACAAGATCCCTTTGCTGGGACTGTGTCTGGGCCTGCAGTGCATCGTCATCGAGGTGGCCCGAAACCTGGCCGGTCTGGGCGGTGCGAATTCCGCCGAGTTCGACGCGAATGCCGCAGATCCGGTGATCGCAACCATGGCCGACCAGACCGACGTCGTATCCGGAACCAGGGACATGGGCGGAACGATGCGGCTCGGCTCGTATCCTGCGCGACTCGCGCAGGGCAGCCTGGTCGCGGAGATCTACGGCTCGACGACGGTGACCGAGCGCCATCGGCACCGTTACGAGGTCAACAACGCCTATCGGGACCGGCTGGAAGCGGCCGGATTGCATTTGTCCGGCGTCTCGCCGGATTCGTCGCTGGTGGAGTTCGTAGAAATGGATCGTTCACAGCACCCCTACCTGGTGGCCACTCAGGCGCACCCAGAATTCAAATCTCGGCCGACTCGGCCGCATCCGCTCTTCTTCTCCTTCGTCCGAGCTGCGCTGGACTATCTGGAATCGGAAAGGTTGCCGATTCCGCCCGAAGAATCCAAGAACAGCAAAACCGGTTTGTCCGAGGCAACGAAAACCGCATTTGCAGAGGTACCCGAGCTTGGCCTCCGGGTGCCGGCGCTGTGAGCGAGGCGCACGCGTCCGACGAGCTGCTCTCGGTGGTGGAAAGCAAGCGCGTGTTCGAGGGCAAGGTCGCGAGCGTTCGCATCGACACCCTGCTGATGCCCGGCGGGGGTACCGCGAATCGGGAGGTGGTGGAGCACCAGCGCGCCGTTGCTGTGGTCGCGCTCGACGAAGACGATTCGGTGGTGCTGATCGAGCAGTACCGGCATCCCCTGCGTCGGCGGCTCTGGGAATTGCCCGCCGGCCTGATGGACGTCGACGGCGAATCCGCCCGGTCGGCAGCCGAGCGGGAGTTGGGGGAGGAGACGGGACTGCATGCTGCGACGTGGTCGTTGCTCGTCGATGTCGCAGCCTCGCCCGGATTCACCGATGAAGTGGTTCGAGTGTTCTTGGTCACCGGTCTGACCGATATCGGGCGCCAAGGGACGATCGAGCACGAGGAGGCCGATCTCAAGATCGTGCGGGTGCCGCTGGCCGCTGCTGTCGATGCGGCGCTGGCCGGCAGCATTGTCAACGCGTCCACCGTTGCCGGTTTGCTGGCGGCATCCATTGTCCGGCGATCCGGCTCGGCCCTACGTTCGGCGGATGACCCCTGGACCGACGGTGCGGGCACGGTGCACGTCGGTCCCGGCGTGGGGTTGGCTGCCGTCCTGCGCCCCGGTGGATGAACCCCTGACCGACGTCCTGCCCGATGCCGGTGATCAGGCGCCGGTGCCCGCGCCGGAGGACGGCCCGCGCCCGTCGCCAGCTCTGCGGGCTGCCCTGCGGAGCTACCTCGACCATCTGGCCGTCGAACGTGGCGTGGCCCGCAACACCCTGCTCGCCTATCGACGCGACCTGGAGCGGTACCTCTCGTATTGCGCGATCAGCGAAATCGAGTCGGTCGGCGACATTCGAGCCGATCACGTCAGCGGTTTCCTGGTGTCCCTGCGCGAGGGATGGCACGGACACCCGGCGCTGGCCGCGTCGTCGGCGGCCAGAGCGGTGGTCGCGGTGCGCGGCTGGCATCGCTTCCTGCTGGCCGAGTCGGCGACCGCAATAGATCCGTCCGGGGACGTGCATCCTCCGACGGCAGCCAAACGGCTCCCCAAGGCGCTACCCGTCGAACTGGTGACGGCGATCCTGGAATCGGCGTCCGGCGACGATCCCCGCTCGCTGCGGGATCGAGCCCTCCTGGAATTCCTGTATGCCACCGGCGCCAGGATCAGCGAGGCGGTCGGCCTGGACCTCGATGATCTGCCGAGCACCGACGTGCCCGTGGTTCGGTTGCGGGGCAAAGGTTCCAAAGAGCGAATGGTGCCGGTCGGGTCGTTCGCCTCCTCGTCGTTGTCGGCCTATCTGGTTCGCGGTCGCCCCGCCCTGGCGTCGGCCGGCAAGGGGACGGCGGCGGTGTTTCTCAACGTCCGGGGCAGTCGACTCTCCCGCCAGTCCGCCTGGCAGGTGCTGCGGGATGCAGCCGACCGGGCGGGCATCGCCGAGAATCGCGGTTCCGTCTCGCCGCACACCTTGCGCCACTCGTTCGCCACTCACCTGCTGGAGGGCGGGGCCGACGTGCGCTCCGTCCAGGAACTGCTCGGCCACGCCTCCGTGACGACGACTCAGATCTACACCCTGGTCACCGTCGATGCCCTGCGCGAGGTGTACGCGATGGCGCATCCCCGTGCCCGTTGAAGAACTGGGCGGGTCGCATTGGTCCTTTGGCGCTCGCCCCTTTACCCTGGGATGGTCGTCGGGATGACGACTGGAGACCAGTGGGAGTATTGGGACCGATGAGCTATCCGGACGACGCGGCGTGGATCGCCGCCGCCGGGACGCCGCGGTCCTCGGAGGAAGAACCGGCACCTGATCCGATGGTCGAAGAATCCTTGGCCATCGAAGAAGCGACAGCAGGATTTCGACCTGCGGACGACGATGATCTGAGCCCGATCGATCCTGCGGTTCCGGCCACCACGGCTGAGCAGGAAGTCGTTCCGGCCCTGATCGCGAAGCCGGCGGCCGTCCGGGCAGAACTGGGGCCGACCGGGCGACCGGGTCGGTACATTCCGGAGCCTGCGGTCCTGACGTCGCACGGTCCGGCGCGAGTGATCGCCCTCTGCAACCAGAAGGGCGGGGTGGGCAAGACCACCTCCACCCTCAATCTCGGCGCCGCGCTGGCCGGATACGGACGTCGGGTCCTGGTGGTTGATCTGGATCCGCAGGGCGCGCTCTCCGCCGGGCTGGGCGTGCCGTCGCACGAACTGGAACGAACGATCTACAACCTGATGTTGGAGCGCGACACCACCATCACCGATGTGCTGGTTCCGACGCGCGTCGAGAACCTGGATCTGTTGCCGGCCAACATCGACCTGTCCGCCGCCGAAGTGCAACTGATCAACGAGGTCGGGCGCGAGCATACGTTGGCTCGCGCGCTGCGACCGATGTTGCACGAGTACGACTACATCCTGATCGACTGCCAGCCATCACTCGGGTTGCTGACGGTCAACGCACTCGCCTGCGCCCACGGCGTGATCATGCCGGTGGCCGCCGAATTCTTCTCCCTCCGGGGGGTGGCGCTGCTGGTCGACACCATCGACAAGGTCAAGGACCGGATCAACCCCGATCTGCAGATCGACGGCGTGCTGGTCACCATGTTCGACGGCCGGACCGTGCACGCCCGTGACGTGGTAGCAATGCTGGTGCAGCGCTTCGGCGATGACGTCTACGACACGGTGATCTCCAGGACGGTGAAGTTTCCCGAGACCACGGTCGCGGGCGAGCCGATCACCACCTATGCGCCCACTTCGCCTGCTGCAGAGGCGTTCCGCACGTTGGCGCGGGAAGTGATCGCGAGATGACCACGCGGGCGGGGACGATCACCCCGGCCGCTGTGTCGCTGGATGAGGATCCGTCGGTACCGCTCGGCGGGCGTTCGTCCTTCCATGTGCACCTGGCGAACTTCGAGGGCCCGTTCGATCTGCTGCTGCAGCTGATCGGCCAGCACCGCATGGACGTGACCGAGGTCGCGCTGCATACCGTCACCGACGATTTCATCCGGCACATCCGAAACCTCGGGCCCGGCGTCGACCTGGGCGTTGTGACCGAGTTCCTGGTGGTGGCCGCGACGCTGCTGGATCTGAAGGCAGCGCGGTTGTTGCCGGACGGCGAAGTGGAGGACAACGGGGACATCGACCTGCTCGAAGCCCGTGATCTGTTGTTCGCCCGGCTGCTGGCCTATCGCGCCTATCAGCAGGCCACCATTCTTTTCCAAGAACTCGAGACCACCGCATTGCGCCGGTATCCGCGCGCGGTCACCCTGGAGAGCCGCTATCTGGGGCTGCTTCCCGAGGTGGAGATCGGCCTGGATGCATCGGCTTTCGCGGAGATGGCAGCCGGTGTGTTCCGGCCCAGACCCCCGCCGCCGACGGTCTCGCTCGACCACATCCATTCCTCGCCGGTGTCGGTCGCACTGCACACCGCGGCCATCCGCGAGATGTTGTCGCGGCGTGGCTTCGCGACCTTCGGCGAACTGATTGCCGGCTGCACCCAGACCATGGAGGTCGTCGCGCGGTTCCTCGGCCTGTTGAATCTGTACCGGGAAGCCGCGGTGGCCTTCGATCAACCAGAACCCCTGGGGCTGTTGACGGTTCGCTGGACCGGTGATTGCGCTGACCGTTCCGGAACCGCGGCGGACGAGGAGTACGAATGACTCCCGACATCGAGCTGACCGTCGCACTGGAATACCTGCCGCTCGAGGCCGCTGTCGGTATCGTCGCCGAAGAGGACGTGGTCGGTGCGCTGGAAGCAGTTCTGCTGGTCGTCGACTCACCGGTCACCGAAGCGGCGTTGGCCACGGCCCTTGGTCATGGACCGGACCGGGTGCAGGCGGAATTGATCGCACTGGCCCGTCGCTACGCAGCGGCCGGGTCCGGAATCGAACTCCGGCAGGTAGGACTCGGCTGGCGGCTCTACACCCGGGATCGGTTCGCCCCCATTGTCGAACGATTCGTCCTGGACGGCCAACAGAGCCGGCTTTCCAAGGCGGCGTTGGAGACGCTGGCGGTCATTGCGTATCGGCAGCCGGTTACCCGGGCCAGAATCGCCGGCGTTCGAGGAGTCAACGTCGACGGCGTCATCCGCACTCTTGTCGCTCGCGGCTTGATCGAAGAAGTTGGGCAGGACGCCGAAACCGGCGGGCTGCTTTACCGCACCACCGAGCTGTTTCTCGAACGACTCGGGTTGTCCAGCCTCGAGGACCTCCCGTCCCTTGGCCCCCTGCTCCCGGAAATTGACTCACTCGACGATGAATGACCATTCGCCCAAAAAGCGCACCACCCATCTCAAGAACACCGGCCGCATCAACGAAGGTGATCTGGACCCGGACGAAAGTCTCGAAGGCATTCGGCTGCAGAAGGTTCTGGCAGCGGCCGGTGTCGCCTCCCGCCGGAAAGCCGAGGAACTGATCCGGCTCGGCCGGGTGAAGGTCGATGGACTGGTCGTCAAAGAAATGGGACTACGAATCCATCCGGAGAATGCTGTCGTCCATGTGGACGGAAATCGGATCGTGCTGCGGGAGGACCAGGTCTACCTGGCGCTGAACAAGATGCCCGGAATGCTCTCGACGATGTCGGACGACCTCGGTCGGCCGCACATCGGTCAGCTGCTCGCCGATCGTCCGGAGCGACTGTTCCACGTGGGACGTCTGGACATGGACTCCGAAGGCCTGTTGCTGCTCACCAATGACGGTGAACTCGCACACCGACTGACCCACCCTTCCTTCAACGTGATGAAGACGTACATGGCCGAGATCCCAGGCCCGGTCCCACGAGATCTGGGCCGACGGTTGCGCGCCGGGGTCGAACTGGACGATGGAATCGCCAAGGTCGACCATTTCGAGGTGGTCGACCTGCACGCCGGACGGGCCGTCGTCGAGGTCGTCCTCCACGAGGGCCGTAAACACATCGTCCGGCGGATGCTCGGCGAGGTCGGTCACCCGGTCTCTCGCCTGGTGCGCACGAAGATCGGCGACGTCCAGCTCGGGCATCAGCGGCCCGGGACGCTGCGCAAGCTCAATCCGGTGGAAATAGCCCTGCTCTACAAGGCAGTCGGCCTATGAACATCGCTCCGCGAGGGCAGCGGAACAACCCCTGCGCCGTCGGTTCTTTCGTCATTGCGATCGACGGGCCGTCCGGAACCGGAAAGTCCACCGTTGCCCGCCGGGTGGCCGGTGAATTGGGCGCCGGTTACTTGGACACCGGCGCAATGTATCGGGTGGTGACCCTGGCCGTGCTGCGCGCCGGAATCGATCCCGTCGACGACTGCTCGGTAGTGAAGGTGCTTCGGGGCCTGGAGTTTTCGGCTCCGTTGAGTCCGGAGAATCAGCAGTACGTGTTGGCGGCGCAGGACGTGACGGACGAAATCCGGGAACAGCCGGTGACTCTGGCCGTAACGCCGGTTTCGGCGAACCCCGGCGTGCGCGCTTGGTTGTTCGAGCGGCAGCAGACTCTGGCGCATTCCGGGCGCATGGTGGTGGAGGGCCGGGACATCGGCACCGTCATCGCGCCGGATGCCGAACTCAAGATCTACCTGACCGCTGATGCCGGAGAGCGGGCTCGGCGGCGTCACACTCAGAACGTCGGTGCTGCAATGGGTTCGTCCAATACCGGTTCCGACTTGACTGCTGTCGCCGAAGATCTTCACCGACGCGACCTGCACGACTCCAGCCGCACCCATGCGCCCCTGCAAGCTGCGTCCGACGCAGTGGTCCTGGATTCCTCGTCTCTCGAACTGTCTGAAACGGTCGCCAAGGTGTTGCAGCTGGCCGCTTCTCGAGGTATTCGATGAGGTGGATGAGGCTGGGTGGAGAATTCGATCCCACCCCTGGTTCTGCCGGGCCGAAAGGCATGGACCGCGGCCGACGGATCGGTATTTCGCTCTCGCTGTTGATGTATCGCCAGCGGGTGGAGGGAATCGACCGGGTTCCAGGCGATGGACCGTTGGTCGTGGTGGCCAATCATTCGAATTTCTTCGATGGACCGGCACTGTTCGGTGCGCTGCCGCGCCGGGTCTCGTTTCTGATCAAGGCCGAGGCCGTCACCGGAGGAATGGGCTGGCTGCTTCGCAATGTCGGGCAATACGCGATCCGCCGTGACGTTCCGGATCGTAAGCCGCTACTCGAGGCGCTGGCTCAACTGAAAGCCGGTGGTGCCATCGGAATCTTTCCCGAGGGCACCAGGGGAGCCGGAAATGTGCAGAACATTTCCGGTGGCGCCGGCTGGTTGGCAGTGCGGGCAGGTGCAGCCGTGCTTCCTGTCGCGGTACGGGGCACGGCACGGCCGGAAGGCAGGCGGCGACGGTTCCGTCCACCGGTCCGAATTCTCATCGGAGCACCTTTCGCTGTTCCGGCCGGTTCCGGCAGGACCGTCGTCGACGCCACCACCGATCTCATCCGAGAGCGGTTGTCCGAGTTGGTGCTCGAGTTGGATGCGAAAATAACCGACCCCGCCGTCGCCCGCTGACCCGCCCGACTTCGGGAAGGGTCGGACATCAGTTGCTGTGAATGCGGTATCCATTGGAAGAAGGCAAGAACGTGAGTGAACCGAGCGACGGAATCGCGGAATCCTCTGCAGGAGACGGCATCTGGTCGGAGGAAACAGAATTTTCGGGCTGGGAAGACCTCGGCGACGGTGAGGCCGAGGACGGAATCGTGGTCCCAGCGCCAACCTTGGCGATTGTCGGCCGCCCCAACGTCGGCAAATCGACTCTGGTGAACCGGATCATCGGCCGTCGTGAGGCCGTCGTACAGGACATTCCCGGCGTCACCAGGGACCGTGTCTCCTACGACGCACTCTGGGCCGGTCGCCGATTCACCGTTGTCGACACCGGTGGTTGGGAGCCCGACGCCGAGGGTCTGGCCGGTGAGGTCGCCCTGCAGGCCGAACGGGCCATGAAGACCACAGACGCGGTGATGGTCGTCGTCGATGCGTCGGTCGGCGCCACTCACACCGATGAGGCGATCGCCAGGGTGCTGCGCAGATCGAAGGTGCCGGTGATTCTGGTGGCGAACAAGGTCGACGACGAGCGGACCCTCGCCGATGCCGCAGCGTTGTGGAACCTCGGCCTCGGCGAGCCCTTCCCGGTGTCGGCGTTGCACGGCCGCGGATCGGGCGACCTGCTCGACGCCATCATGGCCGCACTGCCCGAGGCGCCGTCGGAGTTCGCCGCGAACCAGGGCGGCCCCCGCCGGGTCGCTCTGCTCGGCAAGCCCAATGTGGGCAAGTCTTCGTTGATCAACAAACTGGCCGGCGAATCGAGATCGGTCGTCGATTCGGTGGCCGGCACCACCATCGACCCGGTCGACTCGCTGGTCGACCTGGACGGGGAGGTCTGGCGGTTCGTCGATACGGCGGGCCTGCGTCGTCGGGTGAATCAGGCCAAGGGAATGGAGTTCTACGCCTCCCTGCGCACCCAGTCGGCACTCGAATCGGCTGAGGTCGCTGTCGTCCTGATCGATTCCTCGGAACCGTTGTCGGAGCAGGACCAGCGCGTCATCACCATGGTGATCGAGTCCGGGCGCGCACTCGTCGTCGCGATGAACAAAGCGGATCTGGTGGACGCCGACCGACGCACCGAGATCGAGCGTGAACTCGACCGCGATCTCAACCGCGTGCAGTGGGCCGAGGTCATCAACATCTCCGCCAAGACCGGACGGGCGGTGCATCGGTTGGCGCCGGCGCTGCGGACAGCCCTGGAGTCGTGGGACCGGCGGATTCCGACCGGGCGATTGAACAGCTGGCTGGGCGAATTGATTGCTGCCACGCCACCCCCGGTGCGCAGCGGCAAGCAGCCGCGGGTCATGTTCGCCACCCAGGCCGGTATTCGGCCGCCCACCTTCGTGCTGTTCACCACGGGGTTCCTCGAGGCCGGTTACCGTCGGTTCATCGAGCGTCGGCTCCGGGAAGACTTCGGGTTCAAGGGATCTCCGGTTCGGGTCAACGTCAGGGTGCGGGAGAAGCGCGGCGCAAAGAAGTAGATCCCGACCATGCCCGGTCTGCTCACTCCGGTAGACCCGCGGCGTCGGCGGGCAGTGCCCGGCGGCGAACAAATCCACCGGGACGACATGGCTACGGCTCGGACCAGGGCAGTGCGACCAACACCAGCACCTGGGTGGACTGCCTGCCATGGCCGAGTCCGTCGGGTTGGCCATCAGCGGCGCCCTCGGTCGGCATCAGCAGCACACGCCGGCGCCGGGCCGATTTGATTGGTCTGCAACCGGCCTCCGGTCGTTGCGCGATCCGTTGCCGCAGGTGCGAAATGTCCTCATCGTCATCCCTGCTGCGGTAGTCTGGTCTGGCCCGGTTTGCCGGGCGGCCGGGATGTGGCGCAGCTTGGTAGCGCACTTGACTGGGGGTCAAGGGGTCGCAGGTTCAAATCCTGTCAT
>JBPCPG010000372.1:0-9168 GCA_050999445.1 Nakamurella sp.
CCGAGCTTGAGTACCTTGTCCGCCGGCTCGACGCCGTCGATCTCCCGCTTGACCGGGTTCAGCTTGAGCGCCTTCAGTTTCTGCACGGCCTGGTCGTAGGACTTGCCGATCAGATCGGTCGGGATCAGCGCGTAGAGCGGACCCGAGCCGACCTGCGCGCGCACGGTACTTTTCGGCTTCACCATCGTGCCGGGGAGAGGGTTGGTCGACAGAACGAGGCCGTTGTCCGCGGGGAGCGAAGTCTTGGCGTCCTGGCCGTACAGGAGATTCAGCTTGGCCAGCGCGGCCTTCGCCTGGTCCGGCGTCATCCTGGTCAGGTCCGGGACAGAAACCTGCGAGATGCCCTTGCTGATCTGGAGGTTGACCGACTGGCCCTTTCGAATGGGTGTGCCGTTGCTGGGATCCTGCTTGGTCACCGTTCCGCTGGGCATCGGCGACTCGACCGGGCGTTCATTGCCGACGATCAGACCGGCGGCCACGATCGTCTTCTCGGCCTGTGTCTTGGAAAGGTTCTCCACGCTCGGAGTCGCGATCGGCGGCGGTGGCGTTGACCCTCCGGTCACCCGCAGGGTCAGGTAGATCGCGCCGGCCAGCAGGGCCAGGCACAGCACACCGATGCCGACGAACCCCCACACCTTCTTCGACTGCTCCGGTTCCTTGTCCTCTTCCCAGAGATCGTCGGCGATCGGCCGGCGGGGGGGCGCCAGCAACGACGGACCGGCGACGGCTGCAACGCCGACCCGCACCGGAGCCGCGCGCATCATCTGGGTCCGCTCGTCGTCACTCATCACCGGCGTGGCCAGTACGGCCTGGCCGGACAACGCCCTGACCAGGTCGGAGCGCATCTCGGCGGCGGTCTGATATCGGTTGAGCGGGTTCTTGTTCAGGGCCTTGAGGACTATCGAGTCGAGCTCCTTCGGCAAGCCGGGTTTTACCTCGCTCGGAGCCTTCGGATCTTCTCGGACGTGCTGGTAGGCCACGGCGACGGGGGAGTCGCCGGTGAACGGGGGCGCACCGACCAGCAGTTCGAACAGAACGCAGCCGGTGGCGTAGACATCGGAACGGGCGTCCACCGCTTCACCGCGGGCCTGTTCCGGGGACAGGTACTGAGCAGTGCCGATGACGGCGGCGGTGGCTGTCATCGTGGCCTGACCGTCGGCGACCGCTCTGGCGATGCCAAAATCCATCACCTTGACGGCGCCGGCCCTGGTCAGCATGACGTTGGCCGGCTTGATGTCGCGGTGCACGATGCCATGACGATGCGAGAAATCCAGCGCGGCACACACATCGGCGACGATCTCCATCGCCCGCCTGGGTACCAGGGAACCCTCGCGCTTGAGCAGGTCGCGCAGGGTTTCACCGTCGACGTACTCCATCACGATGTACGGGATGGTGCCGGTTTCGCCTTGCGTCTCGCCGGTGTCGTAGACCGCGACGATCGCGGGGTGGTTCAGGGAGGCGGCATTTTGCGCCTCGCGGCGGAAACGGGTCTGAAAAGATGGGTCACGCGCCAGGTCGGCGCGCAGCACCTTGATGGCCACGTCACGGCCCAGCCGCAGGTCGCGACCCCGGTGAACCTCGGACATCCCGCCGAAGCCGAGGGTGTCGCCGACCTGGTACCGGTCGCCGAACAAGTGTCCCGTCATCGCCGTCCTTCATCCTCATCTCGGTTGGCCCGTGGTACGGACCACTCCCGCTGCATCACCCGCCGCCGCATCAGCCATGCCTCAATGTGGACGTTGTCCTGCTGCGGCATGAACAGTGTCCCACCCGATCGCCGGCTGCCCCGGCATCGGCGACTTCGAGGCCGTCGAAGCGGCACACCAACGGGGCATGCCGCCATGGCACGCCATCAGATCGACGCGCGAACAGCTCCTTGGTTGCGTGCGACGCACGATCGTCCTATCCGCGCCACCTGGCTCACCTGCTGCGCGGCGGTCCGCGTCGAGGCCGGCGACGCTGAACTCCCCCTCGACGGTTCGCCACTGCTCCCGGCCGCCGAGGTACGGGCCAGGACGATTGCCCCCACCATCACCGCGATGAGCAGCACGATCACCGCGAGGAGCACCGCCAGCGAAGTATGGCGATTCACCGGCGCCGGGTAGTCGGCCTGCACGCGGTTCCGCCGCGGCGCGACCGCGGCTCGGATGGCAGGTGCGTAGGCCGGCACTCCCGAACTGCCGGTACCGGAGCTGACTCCGGGTACCGGTACGGGAAGTCCTGGGATGGGTACGGGGGTGCTCGGATGGCCCGGTCGTCCCGCGTTGGGCGCGAACACCGGGCTCGAACCGGACGACCTCGAACCGGATGACATCTGGCCGGACGACATCTGGCCGGACGACATCTGGCCGGACGACATCTGGCCGGACGCCCTCGGACCGGCGATGGCCTTGGATCCAAATCGGGTGGAGCCGCCGGTGGCGACCGACGGGACCTCACCGGTTGCCGGCCCGAACGCAGGTCGGGCGCCATGGCGAGCGACCGCGACCGCGTTGGCCACCGATCCGCCGTCGGGAAATCTCCGCGCCGGATCCTTGGCGAGCATCCGCATCACCAGAGCTGCCACTGGCGGCGGAATGTCCGCAGGCAGCGGCCGCGGCTCGTCCCGGACGTGCGCCATGGCCACGGCGACCGGATGCTCCCCGTTGAACGGCCGGACGCCCGCCAGGCATTCATAAGCCACGACACCGAGCGCGTAGACATCGGAAGGCGGGAACGACTCGTTGCCGGTCGCCTGCTCCGGCGAGAGGTACTGGGCGGTGCCCATCACCATGCCACCCCTGGTCACCGGAACCTGATGTGCCACTTTGGCGATGCCGAAGTCGGTGATCTTCACCTGGCCGGTCGGAGTGATCAGGATGTTGCCCGGCTTGATGTCCCGATGGACCAGGGCTCTGCCATGCGCGGCCTGCAGAGCACGCCCGGACTGCTCGAGGACGTCGAGGGTGCGTGGCACCGACAGCCGCGGGCATCGGCTCAGCACAGCCGACAACGGTTCTCCCACGACCAGTTCCATGACCAGGAAGGCGGTGTCGCGCGGACCGCCGACGATCGACGCGACCTCGCCGTAGTCGTAAACCGCCGCGATGCCGGAATGGTTCAGGGATGCGGTGATGCGGGCCTCGGCGCGGAAGCGGTCGACGAACTCCGGATCACTGGTCAACTCGGATTTCAGGATCTTGACTGCAATGCCGCGAGCCAGCCTGGTGTCGTCCGCGGCCCAGACCTCACCCATGCCGCCGACGGCGATGCGATGGGTCAGTCGATAGCGGTCGGAGAGCAGCAGTCCCGGCGTCAGTCCCATGCCGGCCCTTCGGAGGTCACCGGGGGGAAACCGAAGGCGCTCGAGCCGCCCGTCGCGCGGGTCACTGGCCGGTCAGGGCGGCGCTGATCACAGCGTGCCCGATCGGGCCGGCCACGGCCCCGCCGGTCGCGTCGAGGCCGCGGTCGCCGCCGTTCTCGACCAGAACGGCCACCGCGACCTGCGGATCCTGCGCCGGAGCGAAGGCGACGTACCACGCGTGCGGCGGCGTCTGCTTGGGGTCCGTACCGTGCTCTGCGGTCCCGGTCTTCGAGGCGATCACGATGCCCGTGAAAGGATCGCCGCCGATCATGTCCTTCTCGGACTGGATCATCATGTCGCGAATCTGATCGGCCACCGGCGCCGGCATCGACTGGCCGAGCGTCGTCGGAGCGGTCTGGTTGATCACCGACAGGTCCGGCTTGGTCGTCCTGCTGACCAGGTACGGCGCCATCCGCTTCCCGTGGTTGGCGACGGTCGCCCCGATGATTGCGTTCTCCATCGGTGTCAGCACGACGTCCCGCTGCCCGATGCTGCTCTGCCCGACGGCAGCCTTGTCGGCCATCGGTCCGAGTTGCGATTTGACCACAGGTATTCCGACGTCGAAGCCGGTCGGACCGATCCCCAACGCGGCGGCCTGGGACCGAATGGGGTCGGCACCCAGGGCGATACCCAGGGAAGCGAACGCCGTGTTGCAGGAATGAGCCAGGGCCTCGGTCAGCGAGACGTCCGCACCACCGCCGTTGCCGCAGGTCTCACCGCCGAAGTTCGACAAGGTAGCTCCGCCACTGTCGGGCAACGTCATCTTGGACACGCCGGTCACCAGAGAGTTCGGGGTGTACCCCTTCTGCAGGGCCGCGCCGGCCACCACCAGCTTGAAGGTGGAGCCCGGCGGGTAGACGGCCGAGGTCGCGCGGTTGAGCCGTGGCGACGGCCTCGCCGAATTGATCCGCTTCGACTCCGCCTTCTGCACCGTCTCGGAATGGCTCGACAACGGCGACGGGTCGTACGACGGATAGGTCGCCAATGCCAGGATCGCGCCGGTACTGGGCCGGATGGCCACCACGGCGCCGACGAAGTTCTTGTTCTTCAGTCCGTTGTAGGCCGCCTGCTGCACCGCGTCGACGATGGAGAGTTGGACATTTCCGCCGCGCGGCTCCCGTCCGGTCAACAGATCGGTGAACCGGTTGCCGATGAGTTGGTCGGAGTCGCCGGACAGAATGGTGTCCTGGGAGAGCTCGATACCGGTGGCGCCGTACAGGGATGAGAAGTAACCGGTGACGTCCCCGTACATCGCGCCAAGCGGATAGCTGCGCTGGTACTTGAAGTTGTCGGTGCTGTCGACGGACTGGGCCAGCACGGTGCCCTTGGCCGTGGTGATCTGTCCGCGCGGTTTGGTGTACGACTGCTGGGAGGTTCGTTGATTGTTCGGATCTGCCCGGTACGCGGACGCCTTGACCACCTGGATGTAGGTGATGTTGGCCAGCAGCAAGACGATCAGAATGGTGATCACCATGCCGACCCGTCGAAGTGGCCGCTTCACGAGTCCACCCTGGCGACCGGGACGAGTTCGGTGTTGGCCTCCAGCAGCGGCACCTTCTGCTGCGGTTTCGGTGCCGGCGGACGGCGGGAGGAATCGGAGATGCGGATCAGCAGCGCCAGGATGATGTAGTTGGCCAGCAGCGATGACCCGCCGTAGGACAGGAAAGGCGTGGTCAGGCCGGTCAGCGGGATCAGCCGGGTGACACCGCCGACGACGATGAACATCTGGAACACCAGCGTGAATGCCAGCCCGCCGGCCAGCAGGGAACCGAATCGGTCCCGAACGGCGATGGCTGCGCGCAGGCCCCGCCCGCCGATCAACAGGTAGCAGACCAAGATCGCCGAGAGCCCGACGAGGCCGAGTTCCTCCCCGAGCGCCGCACTGATGAAGTCGGTCGATGCGAACGGCACGATGTCGGGTCGACCGGCGCCGAGGCCGGTTCCGAAGATGCCGCCGGTGCCCAGCCCGAACAACGACTGCACCAACTGGTAGCCGGTGTTCTGCGGGTCCGCGAACGGATGCAGCCAGATGTCGACGCGGACCCTGACGTGGGCGAACAGCCTGTACGCCACGAACGCCCCGCCGGCGAAGCCGATCAGCCCGATGATCAACCAGGACACCCGCGAGGTCGCGATGTAGACCATGATCAGCAGCACCCCGAAGATCAGGAGTGACGTACCGAGGTCGTTGCCACGGACGAGTACGGCCAGACAGATCAGCAGCGCCAGCAGTAGCGGGCCGAGGTCCCTGGCCCTTGGCAGCACCAGCCCGAAGATTTTCTTTCCGGCGCTCGCGAGCAGGTTCTGCTTGGAGGCCAGGAACGCCGCCGTGAAGATGATCAGCGCGATCTTCGCGAACTCGCTCGGCTGGATCGAGAACACTCCCGGAATCTTGATCCAGATCTGCGCACCGTTGACCGCCGAATATCTGACGGGCAGCACACCCGGCAGCGCGAGAAAGACCAAGCCCAGGAGCAGCAGCGTGTACGAGTACCTGGCCAGCACCGTGTGGTCGCGGACGATCATCAGCACGGCGAGGAACAGCACGAGGGCGATTCCGGTCCAGAGCAGCTGGGCCGGAGCCTGCAGCGCGGGCGCCTTGTTGCCGTTGGCCGCCGCCTTGATCGCCGCGGCCAGGTCCAGCCGATAGATCATCACCAGTCCGAGTCCGTTGAGCAGGGCCACGAGTGGCAGCAGCACCGGATCGGCGTACGGCGCGAAGCGTCTGGTCATCAGGTGCGCCAGCGTCAACGCCACCAGATATCCGCCGCCGTAGTAGGCCAGCCTCATCGACAACCCGCGGCTCTGGTTCAACTCCACGATGACGAGAGCGGAGCTGACCAGAATGGCCGCGAAGATCAACATCCACAGCTCCGCTCCGCGTCCGGTCGGCCGGGAACGGAACGCGTGGCCGCCGCCGTTCGGTGCGAAGCCGGCCGAGCGGGTCGAGCGGCTCACGAGACCGGCCGACAGGTGACGCCCGGCTGAGCGGCGGGGCTCACCAGTGGAGTACCGCTGGACGCGGATGAACTGACCTGCGGCGAAGCGCTCGTGACAGTTGTCAGGATGGTCACCGTTGGGGTGGAGACCGCCGGCGCCGGCTTTCCCGACGTCGACGATTTCACCGGGGGGAGCGATCTTCGCGTGGTGGGGATGGGGGTCGATTTCGCCGGCGTCGGCCGCACCACGGTCGTCGCCGTGGTCGCCTTGCCCGCGGTGGTCCGGCCCGCGGTGGTCCGGCCTGCGGTGGTCCGGCCTGCGGTGGTCCGGCCGGCGGTGGACTTCGGTGTCGTCGTGGATCGGGCCGGCGCGCTGCGGGTCGGATTGGGTGCCACAGCTCCGAATGGCCCGGGTGCTCGCAGCCGTTGCCCGACGCTGGTAGCACTGGTGACCCGCGGCTCGAAGGGGTTGACCGTCACCGTCACCCTGGTGGTGACCGGGATCGGCGCCCCGCCGGTGGCAGTCGCCCCGCCGGTGGCAGTCACTCGGCCGGTGGCAGTCGCTCGGGCGGTGGCAGTCGCTCGGGCGGTGGCAGTCGCCCCGCCGGTCCGTCCTGCTGTTGCGGTCGCTCCGGTGGTCCGCCCGCCGGTGGTAGGGCTCCCCGCCGAATCGATCGGCGGCGCGTTGGCGGTCGAGGATGCGAGGCGGCTGCGGCCGGTCTGGACCGAGGTGGCCGGCGACGACGAAGCGCCGGACCGGACCGCCGTGGCCGGCACGGCGCTCACCGAACCATCGGTCGTCGAACAGGGCGGAAGCTGTTGCGAGGTCAACCGACTCATCACATCTCGGGCGTCGGCCAGGGTACTCACCGGGATGCCCGCACTCACCTGGTCGCGGGCTGCCTGGACGAGGTCGTCCACCCTGAGTGGGGTGCAGGACGCGGGCGTCGGGCCACACGAGTTCTCCTCGACCGAGGCGAAGCGCCAGCCCAGGAGTGACCCGTTCACACCTTTGAACACGGCGACCTGTCGACTGTCCTCGCCGACGTAGTACTTCGTGCTTGCCCACAGGTAGGACCCACTCAGAGCCACGCCGACCAGCACCAGCAGCGCGAGCGCGAACGCCGCGTAGCGATGCCAGCGACGGCGGGGCGCTCCAAACGCCGCGCCGCCGTTGCCACCTCGGCCGGCCGATTGGCTTCCCGCAGCTACACCGGGCCTTTCGGCCTCGGTCATATCCGGGTCGGTCATATCCGGGTCGTCGAATCGGGCATCGGAAAGATCGGCATCGTCGCCGAATTCGTCGTCGCCGTAGCGTCCTTCCGAGTCCGGCTGCGCGTCCAGGTCGTCGGCCGGCGCGTATTCCGGCTTCGCGGCTGCCTCTTCCGGAATGGGCGGCAGGGGTACCCGGGGCATCTTCTGGGTCAGGTGAATCGCCTGGATCGGGCCGGTGGCCTCGGGGTCCAATCCACCGGCCGGACCGCCATACGACGCCGGTCCGCCGGTTTCGGTCACGTCCGCGACGATGACCGTGACGTTGTCGGGGCCACCGCCGACCAGTGCGAGCTGGATCAGCGTGTCGGCGACTCCATCGGGCTCGGGGCCGCTGAGGGCGTCGGCGATCGACTCCGGCGATACCACGTCAGAAAGCCCGTCGCTGCAGATCAGGAAGCGATCGCCCGGCGAGATCTCGCGAAGCGTGATGGATGGGTCCATCTCGGTGCCGTTGAGGGCCCGGAGCAGCAGCGAGCGTTGGGGATGGTGCGCCGCCTCGTCGGCGGTGATCCGTCCGTCGTCGACCAGCGACTGGACGAACGTGTCGTCGTGGCTGATCTGGTGGAGCACGCCGTTGCGGTACAGATAGGCCCGCGAGTCGCCGACGTGCGCGAGTGCAACCACAGGACCGTCGAAGAGCAAGGCGGTGAGGGTGGTGCCCATCCCGTCGAATTCAGGATTCTGCTCGACCATCTCGGCGATTGCTGCATTGCCGTGCCGGGTCGCGTCCGTCAGCGGAGGGACCATATCGCTGCCCAGCGGCAGCTCGTCGAGGTCGACGAAGGCGGCCACCACGAGGCGCGAGGCAACATCACCGGCCGCGTGGCCGCCCATGCCGTCGGCGATCACCAGCAGTCGATCGCCGGCGAACACCGAATCCTGGTTGTTGGCGCGCAGCAAACCGCGATCGGTGCGCGCGGCGTACCGGAGCACGTGGGTCATGGGCGCAACTCGATCACGGTGCGGCCGATCCGAATGGGCACGCCGACCGGTACTGGCGTCGGCGCTGTGATGCGGCTGCGGTCGAGGTAGGTGCCGTTGGTCGAGCCGAGGTCCTCCACTGCATACCCGTGACCCTGCGTGACGATCCGGGCATGCCGGGTGGACGCGTAGTCGTCGTCGAGAACGAGCGTCGAGTCCTCGGCGCGCCCGATCAGGATCGGGCCGGAACCCAGGCGCAACCGGGTACCGGCGAGCGACCCGGCCGTCACGACCAGAATCGAGGGCACCATCGAGGAGGAAGCTGCGGGGGCGGGGTGGCGCGTATCCCGCCGTGTCCCGCGAACCGGGGCTGCTCCGGAGCGAGGGTCGGACGCCAGCTTGAGATCCGATCGAACCACTCTGATCGCGGCCAGCACGAAGAGCCAGAGCAGGATCAGGAATCCCACTCTGGTCAACTGGAGGATCAGTGCAGGCATGGCTGTCCGCTTGTTACCTGTGGGTATTGAACACGACAGTGGAATGACCGACCCTGACGACGTCGCCGTCGGCGAGTTGCCAGGTCTGGACGGTGGATCCGTTCACCGAGGTTCCGTTGGTCGATCCCAGATCATGCATCACTGCTACCTGTCCGTCGAAGTAGATGTCGACATGCCGGCGGGAGACGGACGT
>JBPCPG010000399.1:0-4406 GCA_050999445.1 Nakamurella sp.
GCCACGAACGAACCGCTCCACTGCGACTCCCCCGTCCAGGCCGAAGCCGGCTTCCGAACGACCGCATTGCCCACCAGTGCGCCACTCTCGGCCTCGATGACGGACTGGCCGTCTCTCGAGACCAGAACCGACGCAGCCCGTGCGACCGCCGCGATATCAGAGTTGGCATCCAACACCTGCATGGTCAACAAGCCGTGGATGGTGGACTCGGCACCGCTGCCCTGGTTCACGACCCCGGCGGCCGAGACGCCGTCGTTGGTGACGCCGGTGGCGACGCTGTACACCGGCGAACCGGCCGTGTTCTGGCCGAAGAACCAGCCCGCGGCAATTCCGGCCAGCGTTCGCAGACCCGGTCTGTCGGCCGCCTTCGCGACGGCGACCAGGCTCTGAACCCTGGCGTCGGCGCCGTAGGCGATCTGGGTACCGTCGACGGGTGCCGGCAGCCAGCCGTTGTCCGGCCCGGTGGCGGTGAGCAGATGCGGAGTGAATCCAGCGGCATCCGCGATCGCCGGCTGCAGCAACGATCTTCTGTGCAGGGCGACCGCGGCGGCCGAGAGGCCGGCCGGCATCTGCGCTCCCCAAGCATGCCAATCGGATCGGGACAACGCCCAGGGCAGCAGCGCCCGGTAGGGCCAGCTGGTGGTGGTGCCCGCGGACATCTTCGCCACCCCATCGGCCAACTCGGCCAACGCTGTCGCCGCGTGACGGGTGCCGAGATCGGCACTGCGTCCGGCCGCGCGCACGTAGCTGGCCAGCCCCAGCATGGCTTCCGACGATGCGTCAGCACCGTCGACGATCAGCCAGGCGGGAACACGGACACCGTGAATGACTTGATACCGGCCGTATTTGGTCAACACATCCCGATCGAGCGCCCGGACAGCCAGGTCCATCCGCTCTTTCAGGAATTTCGCGAAATCCGGATCGGTGTGCTGGAAGGCGGCGTAGCCCTCACCCAAGGCCCAGAGTGATCTGGCGAGCCAGTACGAGGGTCCCGAGTCCGCCGGGTTGGGTGAGTCGGCCGGCGTCGGCGACGGATTGAGCGTGCCGTCCGGCTGCATCCACAGCACCGCCTCTCCGGCGTGTGCGCCGGTCAGGGTCTGCAGGTAGGCCAGGCCGCGCAATTGTTGATAGGCCTGGTTTTCGGCGGCCCGGTCGCCAGTGGCCCGCCATTGCCGGAGGTACACCACGGCCGCCCTGGCGATGTCGTCCGCGTCGTAGGAGCCCTGTCCCCAATGATTGGTGCTGGCGTCGTAGGCGCCTCCACCCACTCGAGCAAACGTTCCGCCGGGCCTGGAATCCGCGTAGACCCATAGGACGCCCACCTTCGGCTGGGTGGTGAGCCGATAGGTGGTGTGGGAGGCCGTGTTCGCCACCGCGACCCGGTCGGTCAGGAAGTTGAGGTGAGCGAGGTTGGTCAACGTCGATTCCGAGGTGCGGTGGCTGGGCGCCGGCTGGGCCGACACCGCCTGGGCCGGAGGTGCCACCATGAACGTTGCCGTCAGAGCCAGCGATATCACGCCGGTGCCGATTCGCCGGAGCAAATTCGTCGTCACGATTGTTCCGCCACTCGGTCCAGGGTCGCAACGCCGATCTGCGAATCGGCCATGCCGTAGAACACGAAGGTCCTACCGGCAATCTTCTCGATGGCGGTGGGAAAAACGACATTGGGCACGATGCCCTCCGTTTCAGCGGCCGTATGCGGCGCCATCAGGGGTTTTGGGGTGCGGGCGAGAACTTGCGATGGGTCGTGCTCGGACAGGATCATGGCTCCGGCTGCATACCGAGCCCCTTGCTGTTGTTCGACACCGGTCACCAGCACGCCGGAGACACCGTGGTGGATCAGCAGCCAGCCCTCCTCCACCCGGATCGGTGGTGGCCCGGCACCGATCTTCAGCGCTTCGAACTCGTACTGCGGCATGGCGACAAGTGTGTGGTGACCGAGGTGGGTCATCGCTCGGACGTCACGCAGCGCGGCAGCGACCGGAATGTAGGAGATCCAGATGCCGGGCCGGTCGTCGGACATTCCGGCCGGCATCTGCCTGCCGGCACCCGGCACGATCCAGTCCAGATCCCACATCGGCCGGTGCAGCGCTGCATAGCACGGCTCTCCGTCCGGACCGGGTACCGGTTCCGGAAAGTAGACGACGTCCTTGTTGGGAATGAGGTTCAGATCGACGTCCAGTTCTTCCTGATAGTCGAAATGCAACGGCCCCAGTCGTTTCCAGCTCAGCAGGTCGGTAGATGTGGCCAACGCGGGACGGGGACCGAAGGGGCCGTAGGCGACGTAGGTCATCAGAAACCGGCCAAGACTCGGTAGGTACGTGACCCTCGGGTCCTCGACGCCGGCGTGGGTGCGACTTTTCTCCCAGGCGGCGTCGGGTGAGAGCACCACTCCCCGGCGCCGCACTCCTACCGGCATCCCATCAGCGATGTCGACCTGCGCCAGGCCCACCCGCGACACATTCCCGGCGGCGACGAGCCTGGGCAGGAGGTACAACTGGCCGTCCGGCCCCCAACCGCTTCCGGGATTCAGCACCCCCTCGGCCTCGTCCGGGTTCGCCGGCTCCGGTCTCATCAGAGTTCCGGCCCGGGTGAGTGCATAGGGGACGAAGTCTGTTCCCGACTGCGCGGTATCCGCCGGTTCTTTCTGGACGGTGCGGCCGTCGCTGGATGGACTCATCCTTTTACTCCCGAGCCGAGGTCGGTTGAGATGAATTTGCGCTGGAAGGCGATGAACAAGCCCACTGCCGGGACGGCGAGGACGACCGCCCCCGCAAGTATCGCGCCGAACGGGTTCGTCGCACTGCCGGAGACGGTGGAGATGTAGTTCGCCAGGGACACGGCCAAAGGTTGCAGCCGCTGCTGTTTGGTGATGAGGAACGGCCACAGGAATTCGTTCCAGGGTCCGATGAAGGTCAGCAGAACGGCGGTCAGCAACGCCGGACGAACCAGCGGAATGGCGATGGACCGCAGGATCCGGAGCTCGTTTGCGCCGTCGATCCGAGCCGCGTCGAACAGTTCTCCGGGAAGCTGCAGGAAGTACTGCCGGAAGATGAACACCGCCGTCGAATTGATGGCATAGGGCAAGATCATTCCGAGGTAGTTGTCCGCCAACCCGTAGGTCCTGGCGATCAGGACGTAGAGCGGAATCATCAGCAGCTGGAACGGGATCACCTGAATGAGCACCATCGCACCGAAAACCGTGCCCTTGCCGCGAAAGTGCAGCAGCGCCAGTGCGTAGCCGGCGAGTACGCCGAACACCATGGTGCCCAACAGCACTCCGCCGGTGAAGATGCCTGAATTGACCAGCGACCGCCACAGATTGATGGACCCGTTGATCTCGACGAAGTTGTGCCCGGTCAGGTTGCCCGGGTTGGGAAATGCGCCTGCGACGGAGGTATCGGGCTCCTTCTGCAGAGACCCGATGATCATGTAGTAGAACGGGAAGAGAAAGGCCAGGGCGCCGATCAGCAGCACGACGACGGTGACGACCCTGTTCAGCCTGCCCTTGCGGGGCGCGGCGACAACCTTGTCCGCCTCGCGCATTTCGGTCGAACGCCCGGAGGCTGCCACGGTGCTCATCGGTTGTTCCCTTCGGTGAAGCGGCGCCCGATCAGCGCGATGATCAACACTGCGATCACCAGGATCACCCCGATCGCCGCAGCGACATCCGGGTTGCCCTGTTCGATGCCCTTCTGGTACATCAGCAGAACCGGTGAGGCCGAGGACTTGTCGGGGCCACCGCCGGAGGTCAACAGGTACGGCTCGGTGAAAAGGTTGGCGCCGGTGACGATGGCCAGCAGGACCACCAGACCGGTGGCCGGCCGCACGCCCGGCAACGTCACCGCGAGGAATGACTTCCAGCGACCGGCGCCGTCGGTAGCAGCCGATTCGTACAGCTCCTTCGGCACGTTCTGCAACGCAGCCAGATACAGCAGGATGAAAAATCCCAGCTGTTTCCAGGTCACGAAGAAGGCGATGACGGGCATCGCCCAGAAGGAGTTCACCAACCAGGATGGATTGGGAGCGAGCGGACCGAGCACCTTGTTGACCAGACCGGTGGAGTTGAACAGGAAGAGCCAGACGCCGACCACGGCGACACTGGCCGTCACGTACGGAACGTAGTAGGCGACCCGGAAGAAGGTGCGTCCACGGATTGCCTGGTTGAGAGCCGTCGCCAGGCCGAGCGAGAGGATCACCGTGAGCGGCACATTGATGATCAGGAAAATACCGACGTGCCCGAACGATGCCAGCACATCCGGGTCGGTCAGCGCCGTGCGGAAGTTGGCGAGTCCGACGAAGGGGTGGGGAACGGTCACGCCCGGTGCGGTGAAGTAATACTTGTGGAACGCCATGTAGATGGCGAACCCCAACGGAAATGCGAAGATCGTGCCAAGGAATACGAC
>JBPCPG010000001.1:0-9379 GCA_050999445.1 Nakamurella sp.
CGGTCGGAGCGACGGCTACACCGGTTTCGATCCGGGCGAACACGGCCTCCTGTCCGGCCGGGACAACCCGGACAACCCGGGTTTGCTGTCCGGCCACGGATATCGGCAGGGCGACACCGGTGAGCCCCCGACCACCTATCTACCGCCGCAGCCGGATGTTGACCAGCCGACCCGGTATGCGCCGCCGCAGGCCCACCCCCTTGATTCCGCCCCTGGCGCAGATTCCGCCACTGGCGCAGATTCCGGCACCGGCGTTGATTCCGGCCCGCACACGTCCACCTGGCGCCCCGACTTCGACGATGGCGACCGCGACCGTCCGGACGGGGATCGGCCGGACGGGGATCGGCCCGACGGCGGCCGCCACAGCCGGTAGCCCGCCCGGCACATCGGTCCCGCGGTCGACCGACGTGACTTGCCGGCCAGGGATGGGTTTGCCGCCGGAAAGGCGATCACGCAGTCAGGAATGGGTTCTCCCGTCGGAAGGGCGCATACCCCCCGTCAGGAATTCGCGAACCCCGTCAGGGATGCGTCATGGACAGCACGTCGAGGGCGGCATCGAGTTGTTCGGCGGTCAACTTGCCGGCCTCGACGTGGCCGCGCTCGGTGACGACCGAATTGATGGTCCTGCCTTCCTTCAGCGCCTGCTTGGCGACGGAGGCGGCTTCCTCGTATCCGATGTACTTGTTGAGCGGAGTAACGATCGAGGGTGAGGATTCAGCGAAGTTGCGGCACCGCTCCTCGTCGGCCTCTATGCCCACGATGCAGCGGTCGGCCAGCAGGCGGGTGACCGCGGCCAGCAGCCGGATCGACTCCAGCAGATTGCGGGCGATCACGGGCAGCATCACGTTCAGCTCGAACGAGCCGGTGGTTCCGGCGAACGCGACCGTCGCGTCGTTGCCGATGACCTGCGCAGCGACCATCGCGGTAGCCTCCGGAAGTACCGGATTCACCTTTCCCGGCATGATCGAGGAGCCGGGCTGCAGATCGGGCAGATGGATCTCGGCCAGACCCGCCCTCGGCCCGGAGCCCATCCAGCGGATGTCGTTGCAGATCTTCACCAGTGCCACCGCGATGCTGCGCAGCTGTCCGGAGGCCTCCACCAACCGGTCGCACGACCCTTGCGCCTCGAAGTGGTTGCTCGCCTCGGTGAACGGCAGCCCGGTCAGTTCCGCGAGCTTCGAGATGACGGCTGGAGCGAAGCCGGGCGGGGTGTTGATCCCGGTGCCGACCGCGGTGCCGCCCAGTGGTAGCTCGGCCAGCCTCGGCAGCGACGACGTCAGCCGGGCGATGCCCCCACGGATCTGTGCGGCGTAGCCGCCGAACTCCTGGCCCAGGGTCACCGGGGTGGCGTCCATCAGATGCGTGCGGCCGGACTTGACCACGGTCGCCCACTGCTCCGCCTTGGTTTCCAGCGCTCTGGCCAGGTGCTCGAGCGCCGGCACCAGATCGACGACGACACCTTCGGTCGCGGCGACATGGATGGACGTCGGGAAGACGTCATTGGACGATTGAGAAGCATTGACCTGGTCGTTGGGATGCACCTTGCGGCCAAGGGCCTGGCTCGCCAGCGTCCCGATCACCTCGTTGGCGTTCATGTTCGAGCTGGTCCCGGAGCCGGTCTGGAAGACGTCGATCGGGAAGTCTGCGTCGAGCTCGCCGGCCGCCACTCGACCGGCAGCGTCGGCGATGGCCGCGGCCACCTCGCCGTCCAGGACGCCCAGACCCGCGTTGACCGAGGCCGCCGCCGATTTGATCAGGGCCAGTGCCCGGATCTGTCCGCGCTCGAGGCCGCGTCCGGAAATGGGGAAATTCTCCACCGCTCGTTGGGTCTGGGCCTGGTAGTGCGCGGCCGCCGGAACCCGGACCTCGCCCATCGTGTCCCGCTCGATGCGGAATTTGCCTGCTGCTGGGTCGGAACTGCCGTTGTTGGGAACCGAAGCTGTGGATGTGAACGCGCCGTTGTGTTCTGCCATGTGGTCACGCTATCGGGGCCTGATCGACCCCTGCTAGTTCCTCTGCACCGATCTGCGTCACAGCTTTCCTGCCCTCCGGTGGGAGGTTGCCGGCGGGAGGGTGGCAGAGCGGGCCGCGGCCGGTCGTACCGGCAGTCGGTGCATGGCAGTCATTGCAACGCAATCGGTGCACGGAGTCGGTGTATAGCAGTCGGTGCCAGGGGATCGGTGCATGGCAGTCGGTGCCAGGGGATCGGTGCATGGCGGCCGGTGCATGGCGGCCGGTGCAGGAGCGGCGCGTGGCTGCTGCTCTTGGTGGCTGCGTGCCGTGGCAGCATGTCATGGTGGCAAACCGCAGGAACAAGACCATCCGTGACATGGCGCTGTCGATGGGCGCCATCGTGGTCGTGGTGTTGCTTTTCGTCGGGATCAACGGCGGTTTCTCGGTGTCGTTCGGAAAGCCGACCGGCGGTACCGCGGCGAGTGCCGACGTCCAGGGTGGGTTCAAGACGGCCGCTCGGGTCACCGGATTTCCAGTGATCGTTCCGCACGGCGTGCCCGGCGGTTGGCATGGCAGCTCGTTCTCCATCGCCGGCCCTCCCGGTACGCCGGAGGCGCCCCCGACGGTCCGCGGCGGCTGGCTGACGCCGAGCGGCTCCTACATCACTCTGATCGAGTCGTCCGGTTCTCCGCTGAGTGTGCTGACCGCGGAACTTGGCACCTCCGGAGCGGGCTCGGCGACGGTCACCGCGGGTGGAGCGACCTGGACCGTCAGCTCAGGGGTGCGGAACGAGACTGCGTGGTCGCGGACCGCGAACGGCGTGACGCTGCTGATCACCGGCAGTGCTGCGCCGGCCGACTTCGGCGTTCTCGCCGGCGCGGTCGCAGCCTGATCTCGACGCTTTTTTGGCGATTCGCTCCAGGGGACTGCTGAACAATCCGCTGGTTCGAAGTTGATCATGACATGGCGTGTTGTCGCCGGAGTTGTTGGATGCCGAGTCGGTGACCGGCCACCTGCTGCCGGCCACGCCGAGTTCGCGAGTGGTGACGGTCAGCTCCTACATGCACACCCGGGTCAAAGATATTCCATGGGACGACCCGCAAGCAGAACACCACTACAGCGCGGCGGCGACATACAACCTCACCAAGCTGCTGAACGTGCTGTTCACGTACGAACTCGCTCGCCGTTGGGCCGGCACGAGCGTCACGGCCAACGCGCTGCATCCCGGCTGGCCACTCAGGACCAACCTCGGCCGCGACCAGAGCGGACCCGGTGCCGTCTTCGATCGCGCTACCGAGCTCATCGGCTCCTCCGCAGCCAAGGGAGCCAGGACCAGCCTCTACCTCGCCGGCTCACCCGACGTCACCGACGTCACCGACGTCACCGGCCAATACTTTTCCCGCTGCCGACCGGCGAAGTCCTCGGCACTGACCCACAACACCACCGCCGCCGAACGACTATGGGCACACAGCGCGGAACTCTGCGGTCTGCCAGCGTCTTAAGGGGAGCCTCAAGCCGGCCACTGCAGGCTCCGGCGCGGCCGGGGTGCCAGGACGCTCCCCAATGTCGCCAGGGCGTGCTCACCGGGCACCGCAGCCATGAACAAGAAGCCCTGGCCGCCCGCGCAACCGATCTCACTCAAGAATTCCAACTGCTCGCGGGTCTCGACGCCCTCTGCGATCACGTCCAGGTCGAGGGCGCGGCCCATGGCGACGATTGCACGCACGAGCTCCTCGGTGCGGTCACTGGTGGTCAGCTCCGCGATGAAGGAGCGGTCGATCTTGAACGCTTCGACGGGAAATCGATGTAGGGACTCCAACGACGAGTGGCCCGTCCCGAAGTCGTCGATGTGCAGCTGGAGTCCGGCGTCGTGCAGATCGCGCATCATGCGCGCGGCGGCGTCGGGTCGGCGCATGATGACGCCTTCGGTGATCTCCAACGTGAGTCGGTTCGCGCTGAGTTCGTGCCGGGTCAAGGCGCTGGCTACATGAGTTAGCAGATCGCCGTGCCAGAACTCCCGGTCTGAAATGTTCACCGCCACGTTGGCGACGCCCAGCCCCCAGACGGCAAGTTGGCGGCAGACCTCATCGATGATCCAGTGGCCCAGCTGGACAATTGCACCGGACTCCTCCATCGCGGGGAGGAACTTGGCCGGCGTCATCAACCCGCGCGTCGGGTGGCGCCAGCGCACCAGCGCCTCGAATCGGTCGGCACGCCCGGTGACCAGGTTGACTATTGGCTGGTAGTGCATCTCGAATTGCTGTTCTTCCAGCGCCTGGCGAAGCTCGCCGCTCAGGCGAAGTTCGTGTAAGGCTGCTGCACCCATCGCCGAGTCGAAGAAGGCCACGGTTCCACGGTTGATTTCTTTCGCCCGGTACATGGCCGTGTCTGCGTCACGCAGTACGTCCTCGGCGCAGGTGTAGCCGATGGCGCTCGTGGCCACACCAATGCTGGCACCGATCGCGAACTTGTGATTGTCCAGGTGGATGACTTGCGCCAGCGCTGACTGAACCCGCCGGGCGAGGCTGAGGGCGTCATCCTGATCGGCGTGCGCCAAGATCGCAAACTCGTCGCCGCCGAATCGGGCTCCGGTGTCGACTCCGCGCAGTTCACCCTGGATCCGGCTGCCTATTGCAGTGAGGACCCGATCACCCATTTGGTGACCGAGCGAGTCGTTGATCGCCTTGAATCCGTCCAGGTCGAGAAAGATCACGGCGAACGGCGTCTGACTACGTTGCCAACCTGCGACCGCGTGTTCGAGTCGGCTCAGGAACAGCCGCCGGTTCGGCAATCCGGTCAGGGCATCGAACAGGGCGTTCTGCCGTAACTGATCCTCAAGACAACGACGCTCGTGCACATCGGACAGTGAGCCGACGACCCGCTCGACGGCACCACTGGCTGAGCGGACCGCGAGAGCCCGGACCAGCACCCAACGGTAGGACCCGCCGACCCGTACCCGGTATTCACAAGGCGCCGTCTTCTGTGCCCCGACGCTCACGCGTTCGTAGAAGGTCTGGACCTGCGTGACGTCGTCGGGATGCACTTTGGAGATCCACAGCGCAAGGCGGTCCTGGCCGGGACGCGACTCAATGCCCAGCATTTCCATGCAGCGCTCGGACAAGTAGAATTCAGCTGTTTTCAGGTTGGATTCCCACAGTCCGTCGTTGCTTGCTTGCGCGGCGAAGGCGTACCGCTGTTCACTGTGACGCACGGACTCTTGAAGCTCCTGGGCCTCGAATGACGCGCACAGCTGGTTGGCCCAGTGGCGATAGGTTTGCAGCGCGGAGGCGGTGTCGGGCCTGCCAACGACCGCGAGCAGTCCCCAACCGCGGTCTTTCGTACAGATCGGTACGACTACACACACGCTGCCCTCGGCGGTGCGGGCCGCAGCGATCAATTCTTCGGGCGGAAACTCTTCGGCGGTCGTGCTCAGGTCCACCAGGTCAGGAAGGAGTCCGTCCGGATCGTAGCTGCCGGCAACACGGAGTCGCGGCGACGTCAAGTCTTCCTCCCACAACGCCAACACGCCGGCGGCTACGTGGGTTTCGGCGAGCCAGTCGAGGCGACGCAGGTCGGCCTGCTCGACAGCCAGCATCCGGGCATCGACGGCGTATTGCTCCTGCAGCAAGGCCCGCGCCGTCTCGGACTGGGTCAGGAAGGCACCTGCCTGCATCTGCCATAGCGCCGTCGTCAGTTGCCAGACGTCAGCCATCCCCATCACAGCGGTACCGCCCTCCCCCAGCGTGAGGGAAACCCGCTGCACGTGGCTCATCACCAGCATGGCGATGCGGCGGAGCACATTGGGTCGCAGGCCCAGGCGGTTCAACGAGGTCGTCAGCCACTGGATGTCGTTGGTGGTGACTTCGGTTCCACCCTGCACCAACCGCTCCACGCCGCTGACGGTCTCCGCGACAGACGCACCCCCGGGACCGTCCGGCCGGCCTTCCCCCAATAGTTCTTTGCGCAACACCGCGTCCAGCTCCTCACCCAGCGATCTGGGTGACTGCTCGACCGTCCCGCCGTGCACGCGGTCAGGCCCCGCCATGGTGGCAATGCCCAGGGCATTGGTGTTGCAACCGCACGAACCGCGCAGCTGCAGTGGTGATGACGGCGGAGTGTGAGGCCCGAAGGCGACGGTATTGCCAGCAATCTGATCCAGCACCAGTCGTGCGGCCAGCGCACCAATCTCATCGAATCGCTGGTTGACGCTGCTCAGCGGCGGGGAGCTGAATGCGGCCTCTTCGATGTTGTCGAACCCGACCATTGCAATATCGCGCGGGACCAGGAGCCCGGCTGCACTCAATACGTCCATCAGGCCGATCGCGTTGCGATCGGTCGCAACCATGACTGCGGTTGGCCGAGCGGCAGCCGCCAGTACTTCGCTGGCCGCCGCAGCGCCGCCGTCGAAATCATTGTTGGTGGCTGTGAATACTAGGTCGGAATCTGCGGAAATGCCGTGCCGCTCGAGCGTGTGGAGGTAGGCGGTGTAACGGTCGCGGATGTCGGGCTGGGCCAGGTTGCCGACGAAGCCGATCCGCGAATGGCCGTGTCCGATCAGGTGCTCGACCGCAGCAACGGCGCCGCCGTAGTTGTCCGGCAATGCGACCGGCGCCTGGAAACTCTGCATTCGGGTGCTGGCCAGCACGACCGGCTTGCCGGCCTCGCGCAGCCGCTGCAGGTAGCAGGCTCGGGCGGCCGTGGTGATGGAGACGACTCCGTCCACCCCCTCCCAAGCCACAGGAACGGCGAAGTCGCTGAACTCGCTTTCCTCGTCCACCCGCACGCCACCGTCCAAAGTCTGCACCAGCACGATGTGGCCGCCGGCGCGGGCCACCTCCCGACTCAAGCCGGCTACCAGCTCACCAAAGAAATGGCCTCCGATGCAGGGGGTCAGCACTAGCACCGTCACCGGCCGCGGCGCGCGTACGGCGTCGCCACCACGGTCAACCGCCATGCAGCGTCCTTCCAGACCGACCCGCGCCCAGGTGTGTACCCGCAGTCGGGTGCCGTGCGCACATACCCCACCATATACCGAAAGTTAACTCGGTGTAACGGTTGGTTGCAATCCGTGTGCAAGTCCTCTGACCCCCGTCTCTGGGGTGAATTGCCAGAACAAAACCCGCCACCCAATTCGAACAGTTGCAGGCGAGGCCGGTGTCGGCCTGCCGCGCCAGTCGGGATGTGGAGTGTGGACTCAGTGGCTCGAGGGGGAACGGCATCTGTCCCCACCGGCTGCCCGGACTACCTGGGCTGGCTGCGCTGGCCGGATGGTTTCGTGCGTCCTGAATACGGCCACCGGGGCTCGCGGGTTGCTGACGGGCGGTACGAGTGCGCGTCTCGGGTCCGCCCACTTGGCCAAACCGACCGGTATCCGGTCGACGATCCGCAGTGAGCCGTTGAGGATCGTTCGGAACCCATCACCACCCAGGCTTGGTCCGTCCGCGAGACTCAGCGCACGGGTGCCAGCCAACCAGATCACCGCATCACCGCATGACGATCCGTGACCGGTCACCGTTCGGCTATTGGTTACGTGCCGCGGGCGGTCCCATTCACCAGGCTGCTGGTATCAGCCCGGCGGATCCGCCTTGGCCAAGGCGGTTTCAACCCGCTCGCGTGCTCCGTCGAGGAACCGGGCACAGACCGTTGCGAGGTGTTCACCCCGCTCCCACAGGGTCAATGACTCGTCGAGGCTCAGACCGCCAGATTCAAGCCGGGCGACCACAGACGCGAGTTCGTCACGGGCGACCTCATAACTCGCGACTTCGGCCTGCCCGCCCGCATTCTCGCCAGACGGTGTCGCCGGTCCGCGGCCGGTCTTCGCTGGTCTCTGGTCGGTCGTCGCTGGTGTCTGGTCTGTCAAGGTGCGTCCCGTTCTTCGGCGTTCTGGTGCGAGATCTTCGAGAGATCATGCGGTGTCCGGCGCGTCCGGCGGTTCGATGGCTCAGACGGGCACGGCCGGTTCCGGTCCGGTGCTCGTGGCCAGTAAGGCACCATCGGCCACTCGGATACGGAGCGGAGAACCGGCGGGCGCCTCCTCGATCGACCGCAGGATGACCGGGCCGACCTGGACCATCGCATACCCCCTCGCCAGGGTTGCGGCCGGACCCAGCGCCAGCAACTGGGCGCGCCGATGCGCGAGGTCGCGGTGCAGCCCGTCCAGGTTGCGGCCGAGAACTGCCCGGCCGCGTTGGAGGACTCTGTCCACCTGATCGAATCCGGCCCGGATCGGGGCGATCGGGTCGCGCAGAACGGCCGCATCCGTCAGGCGCGCCAGCCGCGCAGTCTCGGTCTGCACCCAGCCGGTCAGCGCCCGCCGGGCGCGAAGCCGCAGCTGCTCGACCATGCGGGTCTCGGCCGCGGCGTCCGGCACCACCCGCTTCCCCGCATCGGTCGGTGTCGAGCAGCGAAAGTCGGCGACGTCATCCACGATCGGATGGTCCGGCTCGTGGCCGACCGCGGAGATCACCGGGGTGCGGCAGTTCGACACCGCCCGGCAGAGGGCTTCGTCGGAGAAGGGCAACAGATCTTCGACACTGCCGCCGCCCCGAGCCAGGATGATGACGTCGACTTCCGGAGTGCCGTCCAGGATGCGCAATGCCTCGATGATCTGCGGTACCGCCATCACACCCTGCACGGTGGTGTGCTCGATCCTGAACCGGACGGCCGGCCACCTGGCACGGGCATTGGCCAGCACATCCGACTCGGCGGCACTGGCCCGACCGGTGATCAGACCGACGGTGCGCGGCAGGAACGGCAGCGGCTTCTTCCTGGCCGCGGCGGTCAGACCCTCTGCGGCCAGCAGGCGACGCAGGCGCTCCAACCGGGCCAGCAGCTCACCCAGTCCGACCGGATGAAACTGGTCCAGCCGAAACGACAGCGAGCCTCTGGCCGGATAGAACTCGAACTGGCCGTGCACCACGACCCGGGAACCTTCCGTGGGAGGCACCGGTAATGCGGCCAGCATGGATCTGGAACACGTTACCGACAGCGACATGTCCACCGACGGATCGCGCAGCGTGAGGAAGACGGTGGCAGCGCCGGGACGGATGCTCAATTGCGCGATCTGGCCTTCGATCCAGGCCGAGGGTGCCTTCGAGATGTAGTCCACCATCCGCTGCGACAGCGCCCGGACGGGCCAGGGGTTCTCCCTGGTCGTATCGCCGGCGCGCAGTGGGCGCGCCGGTCGCGCTTGCGTTCCACTCAGGTCAGGACCGGTCACCTGGCCTCGTGCCGCAAGGTGGTGAGCCGGTTGGTGAGCAGCGTGAGGTAGGCGGCCCGCTGCGGTCCGACCTCCTCCTGCCGCAGGAGTTCCACCACCGACGCCACGTTCAGGGCGACCAGTCGGTCCTTGAGTGCGGAAACGCTCAGATCGTGGAGGGCATTCGGCACTGCGGGCGCCTCGATGGATTCGGCAAAGATCGATTCG
>JBPCPG010000057.1:0-20830 GCA_050999445.1 Nakamurella sp.
CAGGCACAAGAATTCTGCGCATTCGGATTGTCGATGGTGAAACCCTGCTTCTCGATGGTGTCGACGAAGTCGATCACCGCGCCGTCCAGGTATGGCTTGGACATCCGGTCGACCGCCAGCCCGATGCCGTCGAATTTGACCAACGCGTCACCATCCAGGCTGCGGTCGTCGAAGAACAGCTCGTAGCGGAGCCCGGAGCAGCCGCCGGGCTGCACCGCGATCCGCAGCACCATCTCGGAATTGCCGTCGCGCTCGAGCAGCGCCTTGGCCTTTGCTGCTGCAGTGTCGGACAGTGTCACGCCATGCGCACGCGCTACCTCTTCGGTCGGCGTACTGGGCTGGGTCGTGGCCTCAATATCGGCGGTAGTCATCTGACTCCCTCTCTCGGCGACCCACGGATCGCGCGGAATGTTGTCGAGCTGGTCACTTCGGAATTTCGCGGTACCACCTCGATGATGCCACGCGAGGTCTCATCGAGGGAGTCGGCCGGGTCACTCTGCTGGGGTCAACCTTTTTCGAAGGCCGCCTATTCCGGTCCGACCTCCGGCGCGACCTCGGTTCTGACCTGAGTTGTGACCTGGGTTTCGACCCCATTCGGGCCGGGTTCCGCCGGTGGTGCGGAGCGGGGAACCGGTGTCGGCGTCCATCGCCGTCAACTATTCTCAGCTGGTGAGTCTTCTGCGCCGTAAGTCGGCTGAGCAAACACCTGAGCCGGTTCCGGCAGCACTTCCCGAGCTGCCGAGCGTGGGCAAAGGCCGGCCGACGCCGAAGCGGAGCCAGGCCCAGGGCCGCCGCGGGCCGGTGGCGCCCCCACCGAAAACTCAGCGCGAAGCGATCAAACGATCCAAGGAGGTCGGTAAGACGCTCACAAAGGAAGAGCGTCGTGTGCAATCGACCGAGCGGCGCGAGCGGATGATGCGTGGCGACGACGCCTACGTCCTACCAAGAGACCGAGGCGCTGTCCGCGCCTACGTCCGGGATCTGATCGACGCCCGGCGCAATGTCGCCGGCATCTTGCTGCCGGTGGTCCTGGTCTCCTTCATCATCCTGACGATCCGGAACCAGGTCGTCGCCACCATCGGCCCACTCATCCTGCTGATCGCGATTCTCGCCGCCGTGGTGGACTCCGTGATCTTCGGTCGGCAGGTCAGCCGAAAGGTGGCGGCCAAGTTCCCGAAGGGCGATGGGACCGGCTCGTCGTCCCGTTCGCGATCCCTGGGCTTCTACGCCTTCAATCGGGCGTGTCTGATTCGCAAATGGCGGGTGCCGCGGCCACGGGTCCGTCGTGGGGATCCCGTCTGATCGTGACTGGCGACGAACTGCTCCGGGCTGCCGCGGCACAACGAGATGTGGTGCGCGAACGATACTTCGACGCCGATGGGCGATTGCATACGATGCCGCGCAAACAGTCCCGCAAGCTCGCGGTGCTGGATGTGATCGCGGCCAGGTTCATGCCCGGGGTCCATTATCTGGAGGTCGAGGTGAATCGGGAACTGATCGGCATCTACAGCGATTACGTGAGTCTTCGCCGCGCCTTGATCGATTTCGGCCTGATGGATCGTGCGGACGGCCGTTACTGGCGCTCCGGCGGCACCGTCGAACTGTGATGGACGCCCCTCCACGACTCGGGGCGCGTCGAGGCCATATCATCCGAGCCGCTGCGGACCTGTTTGCTGCGGACGGATATCCGGCTGCCGGCATGGATCAGATCGGTGCCGCAGCAGGCATCACCGGTCCGGCGATCTATCGGCACTTCAATTCGAAGGCGGCCGTGCTCGCCGCCGTGTTCGACGGCATCATCGATGCGGTCACGGCCGCACCGGGGAACCTCCCGGCCGGAACGACGGGGCGGGACGAGCTCGTCGTACTGATCGAGGTCTACGCCGCAGCGGTCGCGACCCGGCGGCGCCTGATGGCCGTCTTCGTCCGCGAGGTCCATCACCTGCCACCCGAGCATCGTGCCCGGTTGGCCGAGCGACAGCGGACCCTGGTGCGGCGCTGGCGAACGCTGCTCGGCCTGGTGCACCCGGACTGGAGTGACGAGGTGATCAGGACCACCGTGCATGGAGCGTTCGGAATGTTGAACGCCCTGGGGACCTTCGACTCCCCGCTGACCGACGACGCGCTGGCCTCGGTGCTGGTCGAACTGGCCGCTCGGATGTTCCAGCTGCCCGGGCAGGTCTGAGTTCACCCTCCAGCCGGAGCGCCTGCAGCCCGGCTCCCGTCCAGGAACCAGCCCTGCGGACCGGGCAGCGCTGACCCGGCCTCCGGACCGGTGGAGCCGGCCGGGTAGGGCAACACCGCGAGCGGATGGTCGAGGATGCCCGCCGCAGCATTCCAGGCATGTGCCAGACCGGTGCTGGTGGTGAACAGCGACCGGTCACCGATCGTCACGTCGTAGATCAGCGAAACATATGGTGGCAGCGGATCCCCACCCGGAACATCGGCCAGGGACAGGTCGACGGTCTGACTCACCAGATCGAGTTTGGCTCCAGGCTTCTTCACCACCACGTCCACCGCGACCGACCCCGATCCCGCCAGCGAGAAGCTCAGCACGGTCCCCTGACCCGGAATGCCGGTCATCGGGCCCTCCGGCTTCTTCATCAATATGGACACCCGCTGCGCGCTTTCGGCAAGATATTTGCCACTGCGGAGCAGAAACGGCACTCCGTGCCAACGATCGGTGTCGACCCAGAGCCGAACTGCCGCATACGTGTCCGTGGTGGATTCGTCGGCGACCTCGGGTAGGTCCAGATATCCGTCCGCCTGGCCGAACACGATGTCCTCCGGCGCCAGCGGGCGGAACGCGGACAACACCGATTCCCTTGCCTGCTGCAGATTCTCGGCGGAGAAGTCGATCGGCGGCTCCATGGCGATCTCGGCGGCAACCTGGAACAGATGCGTGACGATCATGTCCCGAAATGCGCCGGTGGCGTCGTAGAAGGCTGCTCGATCGGCGACGTCCAGGGTTTCCGGCACGTCGATCTGTACCTGCTCGACGTGCTCCCGGCACCAGATCTGGTTCATCATCCGGTTGGCGAAGCGCAGTACATGCAGATTCTGGGTCGCCTCCTTACCCAGAAAATGGTCGATCCGATAAACCTGCTCCTCCTGCATCACCGAGTGCACCAGATCGTCGAGCTTCCGAAAGGATTCCGGTCCGGTTCCGTACGGCTTCTCGTAGACGACCCTGGCCCCGTCCAGCAGTTGGTGCGCCGCAAGGCCTTTGGTCAGCGATTCGAAGGCCACCGGCGGAATCGCAAGGTAGTGGATGTACCGGGCGTCCGTTCCCAGCAGATCGTGTGCCTCGTTGATCACCTCCAGCAGTGAACCGGGGTCGTTCTCGTCGAATCCGCCACCGGCGAATCTGAGGCGGGACGCGAAATCCGACCAGACCCGCTCGTCGACGGCGGAGTCGCCGAACTCGTCGAGCGCGGCGCGGACATCGGTTCGGAAGTCCTCGTGCGCGACGTCGCCGCGTCCGTTGCCGATCAGCAGCCAGGACTGCGGCATCAGCCCGTGCTGCGCCAGTTGGTAGAAGGCGGGCAGAACCATTCTCTTGGCCAGATCACCGGTGGCACCGAAGAGAACGAACACGGTTGGCTGCGTCGACTGCATGGAACTCCTCGGGTGGAATGGACATCAGGTGGGCCGGAGATCTCTCGCCGTGCTAACGCTTGAGCGGCTGCTGCAGCGCCCAGGCGTTTCCGTCCGGATCGGAGAAGTAGACGAAGCGACCCCATGCGAGGTCCTGCACGGGCGTCACCCTCACCCCTTTCGCGCTGAGCTCCGCGAAGGCCCTGTCGGCGTCGTCGATGACCACCTGCATGCCTTTCACCGACCCCGGCTCGGCGTCGGTGAGACCCTGCCCGAATGCGATGGAGCAGGCCGAACCGGGCGGAGTGAGCTGGACGAACCGGAGATTCTCGTCGACGCGTTGATCGAAGTCGGCGTGAAATCCGACCTGGTCGACGTAGAAGGCCTTCGCCCGATCGATATCGCTGACCGGAATCAGAATCAGTTCGATCTTGTAGTCCATGACGTGCTCCTTCTCGCCCGGGAATGTCGAGTCACCGTAGAGGACAGTCCGGCAGCGCCGGCACAGCACTACCTCAGAGCGACAGGTACCGCTTCAACTCGAACGGGGTGACCTGGCGCCGGTAGGCCTCGAACTCGGCTCGCTTGTTCCGAAGGAAGAAGTCGAACACGTGCTCCCCCAGCGCCTCTGGTACGAACTCGGAGTGCTCCATCACCGACAGGGCTGACTCCAGCGAGGCCGGGAGCCGCACGTAACCCAGTGCGCGACGCTCCGCCTCGCTCAAGGACCACACGTCGTCCTTCGCCGGTGCGGGGAGCTCGTAGCCCTCGCGGATTCCGCGCAGTCCCGCCGCGAGAACGACCGCAAACATCAGATACGGATTGCACGCCGAATCGGGCAATCGAAACTCCATCCGCTGGCTGGATGACTTGCCGGGCGAATAGTTCGGTACCCGGATGAGCGCCGACCGGTTCGCCTGGCCCCAGGACGCCGTGGTCGGGGCTTCGTCACCGATCACCAGCCGCTTGTACGAGTTCACCCATTGGCACGAGACAGCCGTGATCTCGGCGGCATGCTTGAGCACACCGGCCAGGAACGCCTTGCCGGTGGGCGACATCTGGTATTCGTCATCGGCGTCGTAGAACGCGTTGGTCTCGCCCTCGAACAGCGAGAAGTGGGTGTGCATCGCCGATCCGGGATGCTCCGGAAACGGTTTGGGCATGAAGCTCGCGTGCACCCCCTGGGTGATCGCGACCTCTTTGACCACGTACCGGAACGACATGATGTTGTCCGCCATGGTCAGTGCGTCGGCGTAGCGCAGATCGATCTCCTGCTGGCCCGGCGCGCCCTCGTGATGCGAGAACTCGACCGAGATGCCCATGGCCTCCAGGGTTTCGATGGCGCGGCGACGAAAGTGCGGGGCGACGTCGTGCGAGGCCTGGTCGAAGAATCCACCCTGGTCGGCCGGTTCCGGCGCGGAACCGTCACTCGGCAATTCCTTCATCAGGAAGAACTCGATCTCCGGGTGCACGTAGCAGGTGAAGCCCATCGAGGCGGCCTCACCCATCACCCGGCGCAGCACGTGCCGCGGATCGGCCCAACTCGGACTCCCGTCAGGCATGGTGATGTCGCAGAACATTCGTGCCGAGTAGACCTTGCCCTCGTCGGTCTCCCACGGCAGCACCTGGAACGTCGACGGATCAGGCTTGGCGATCATGTCCGATTCGTAGACGCGCGCGTAACCCTCCACTGCCGAGCCGTCGAAGCCGATACCTTCGCTGAAGGCACCCTCCAACTCGGCGGGGGCCACGGCGACCGACTTCAGGTACCCGAGGACGTCGGTGAACCACAGCCGGACGAAGCGGATGTCCCGCTCTTCGAGGGTGCGTAGGACGAACTGCTGCTGACGGTCCATGACCACACCCTATGTACGCCGTATTTCGGGCATGTTGCCCGGCCGGCCGACTCGTTCGGTTCGGCGACTCGGTCGATCGGCAGGCGGCTGACGTACGGTGGCGCGATGCCTGCGCAGCCGAGCCGGACGACGCCGAAGGCGGCCACCACGGTGACCTCGGACGCCGTGGTCTTCCGGCTGCCGCATGCCCCCGGCATCCAGGGTGTTCGGTTGGAGCTCGACTTCTCGGTCGTCCCGACGGATCCTGAATTGCGCCGGGACGCAGACCTGTGGTCGCTGCATCTGCCTCGTCCGGCTGTGGACCGCATGGAGTATCAGTTCACCGTGCGATCCGCCGACGGCGTCGCCCACGTCTTGGATCCGTCCAATCCCAGGACCGTGTCGAACCCTTTCGGCGACAAGTCGGAGATCGTCTTCCCCGACTACTCCGAGCCGCACTGGCTGTCGGCGCCGGAGCGCGGAACCGTGCTGAAGGTGTCGACGCCCGCAGCCGCGTTGGAAACCGCGGTGCCGATCTCGCTGTGGTCACCCGAGGGTCTGGACATGGACGCCGGAGCGCCACTGCTGGTGGCCAACGACGGCTCGGACCTGGCCGGGCGTGGCGGACTGCTGCGCTGGGCCGCCGAGGCCGCCCGGGCGCGGCCGTTCCGGGTAGCCCTGCTGGATCCACCGCCGGGCCTGCGCGACCAGTGGTACGCCGCCGACCCGACGTACGCAGACCACCTGTCGACGATCGTGCTGCCGGCGCTGGAGAATCGGGTCGCCGTCGAGGCCGTCGTCGGTCTGGGAGCGAGTCTTGGCGCCCTGGCGATGCTGTTCGCGCAGCGCCGCCACCCCGAGCTGCTCGACGCGATGGTGCTGCAGTCAGGTTCCTACTTCACTCTCGGACTCGACGCACAGGAGCGCGGTTACCCGGGGTTCGATCAGGTGTGTGCGGCCGTGATGGATCTGATCGCCGGACCAACCGTCAGTTCGGGCGGGATGCCGACGTCCTGCGAGGTGCTGATGACCTGCGGCACGGTCGAGGAGAACCGGCCGAACAACGAAAAGATGGCCGACGCGCTCGGCGCTCTGGGATACCGGGTCCGGCTGGATCTGCAACCCGACGCCCACACCATGATCGGCTGGCGAAATGCCTGGTCACCTCGAATGGATGCGCTGTTGCACACGGTCGGCCGGCGGCCGGGTCGATGACCCGGACCGAGTACCACTGGCTCGACGCGCCGTCCCTCGGCGGGTCGAGGGAAGTGGCGGTGCACGGGCATTGGGGTCGTCCGGTGCTGTGGTTTCCGGCCGAGGCGGGCGGAGCGGCGGAGTTCGAGGCACAGGGCATGCTCGACGCGCTGGCGCCGGCTCTCGACGAGGGTCGGCTCAAGATCTTCTGCGTGCCCTCCTACGACTCGTCGTCCTGGTCCGATCTGGGTCTGCGCCAGGGCGACCGGGCGCGAGCCCACCGGCGCTTCGAGGACTGGATCATCTGGCAGGTCGTGCCCTTCATCCGGAACAGCTGCGGTGGACGGGACGACATCGTCACGGCCGGCCCGTCTCTCGGTGCGTTCCATGCTGTGCTGTTCGCCCTGCGCCATGCCCACGTGTTCGGTCGCTCCGTCGCCTTCTCCGGCAGCTACAACCCATGGGACTGGCACGGCTGGGGCGACAGCGATGCGGATACCTTCCTCACGAATCCCATGCAGTTCCTGCCCCGCACTTCCGGCGGTCACCTCGACCATCTACGGGCCAGGCTCTTCCTGACCCTGGTGGTGGGAAGCGGCCGATGGGAGGACAGCACCGGCTCGAACTCCTCGACCCGTCAGCTCGCCGGCATCCTCGACGGCAGCCACATCCCGAACGAGCTCCACGTCTGGGGGTCGGAGTGGCCGCACGACTGGACCAGTTGGCGTGCGCAGGCTGCGGTCTATCTTCCGCCGCTCGGTTGAGAGAGCATCCGCCGCAGGCCCGAAACTTCACAACTGACAGGATCGGAGCATGATCCGCGGGATGGAGTCGACATCATGAGTAGGCCACGACGCGATTCGACCCAGCATCTGATCGGGCTGCTGCTGGGCACCGAGGACGACTGGCCGCTGGCCTTCGAAACGCTGACCCGCCGCCTGGGTCCGGTTCCCCATCAGGGCCGGGAGCATCAACTGACCACCGAGCGGCTCACCATCGAACCATTCGACCTGCGAGACCCGGTGCGGCCGGATCTGGTGATCGACCGGCTCGGCTGGTGGTACTACCACCCGCGGGAATGGCTGAAGAAGGCGGCGCTGGTCAACGACACCTACCTGCTGAACAATCCGTTCACCTTCCAGGCGATGGAGAAGCACTCCGCCTACTGCGCGATGATGCGGCTGGGATTCGACATTCCGAACACGATGCTTGTGCCGTACAAGAACCCCCTCGACCACGAGAAGTGGGCCTACACCGCGCAGAAGTACAACCTGCCGTTCGAGCTGGACGCGGTCGCCGACCGCGTCGGCTATCCGATGGACATGAAGCCGTTCGACGGGGGGGCCTGGCGCGGCGTGTCCAGGGTGGACGACGGCAAGGCGCTGCACGAGGCCTACGACCGGTCCGGTCAGATGCTGATGCACCTACAGGCAGCCGTCTCGCCATTCGACGCCTTCGCCAGATCGTTGACCATCGGGCCGGAGACCAAGATCATGAAATTCCGGCCGGAGCTGCCGATGCATGACCGGTACGAGGTGGTCCACTCGTTCCTGCCGCCGGAAGCAGGCATGGAGATCCTGACCCTTTCCAGGACGATCAACGCGTTCTTCCGATGGGAGTTCAACTCCTGCGAAGCCTTGGTGACCGGCACCAGGGTGCAGCCGATCGACTATGCGAACGCCTGCCCGGACATCGCGATCACGTCGCTGCACTACTACTTCCCGTGGGCGATCACTCAGTTGATCTCGTGGTCGGTGTTCTGCGCTGTCACGAATCGACGGCCGCGCGTCGACACCACCTCCCGGGAGTGGTTCGATGTGGCCGACGATCCTGACCTCTCCTGGAACGACAAGCTCGGTCGGTACGCGTTGCTGGCCGATCAGTATTTCCAGGCCGACGAGTACCGGGAATTCTGTTCCACCTCCCTGGCCTCGCTGCCAAATCTGGTGTACGACTGGATCGACTCACCGGACTTCGACGACCTGCTGGTGGAAACCGTGCGAAAGACCTACCCGCGAGCCGAGCACGACCGTTTCCTGGACCACTTCCGCGGGCTGATGAAGCTCTGGGTCGCCGACCAGACCTGATCAGCTACAGCGGGTTCCATCCGCCGGCAGGCGGAGATCGATCAGGTACGAGTTCCCGGCGTCGTCGACGCACGAACTGCCGCCCAACAGGAAGGCGGTGTGACGGGTGCCCTCGAAGGTGAGCAATCTGGCTCCGAGCTGCTTGGCCAGATCGACACCGTTCACGTACGGAGTCGCCGGATCACCGGTGGTCGAGACGACCAGGACCGCAGGAAGGCCGGGAACCTGGAGCCGGTGCGGCCCGAGGGTCGGCGGAACCGGCCAGACGGCGCAGATGTCCGGAACGTCGGCCGCCGGGTCGCCGCTGTCCTGGAACGGGGCTGCCGCTGCCGCGGCAGCGTTCAGCTTGATGACGTCGGCGGGGTCTGTCATCCGCGGCTCATCGACACATCGGATGGCGTTGAAGGAGTCGGGCTTTCCGGCGTAGTGGCCCGACGCGTCCCGCTCGTAATATGCGTCGGCCAAGGCCATCAGCGGGCCCCCGTTGCCGTTGGCAAGCTTGTCCAGCGCGGTGGCGAGCACCGGCCAGCTGTCCTGCCGGTACATGGCCGTCGCAACGCCGAGGGTGGCGTCACCATAGGACAGCACCCGACCGTCGGAAAGTTTGAGCGGCTGCTCGACCAGTGGACGTGACAGCGCCTGGAATCGTGCCGTCGCCTTGGCGGGGTCGTTGCCCAGCGCACACGGTCCATGCTGGGCGCACCAGCCGGCAAAGGTGACGAACGCCTGCTGGAAACCCCTGTTCTGGCCAACCTCCTCGGTGGCCGGGTCCTCGTCAGGATCGACGGCGCCGTCCAGGACCAGCGCCCGGACGTTGGTCGGGAACTGCTCGGCATAGACGTAACCGATGCGGGTGCCGTACGAGAAACCGAGATAGGACAACTTGGAGTCGCCGAGAACGGCTCTGAGCACATCCAGGTCCTTGGCGACGTCGCGGGTTCCGACATTGGCCAGGAAGGTCTTCCCGTCGACGTTCGCGGCGCTGGTCTCGGCGACACACTGATCGGCGTATTTCTTCAGTCGTGCATCGGCGAGGGTGACGGCCTGCGGAGTGTTGGAACGACTCTGGACCGCCCTGGTGGCGTCGAGCTCTGCGTCGGTCTGACACTTGATCAACGGCTTCGACGAGCCGATGCCGCGCGGGTCGAAGCCAACGATGTCGAACCGCTCGTTGAGATGCGCAAAGCTGCCCTGCACGGCGACAGCGCCGACGAACGACATTCCCGAGCCGCCGGGGCCACCGGGGTTGACCAGCAAGGATCCGATTCGGGCCGAGGTATTGGTCGCCACCTTCCGCAGCACGCCGATCTCGACCGTCGGACCGCTCGGCTTGCCGTAGACCATCGGAGCGATCAGGTAGGCGCATTGCAGGGCCGCAGACGAGTAGGTGGCCGCATCGTCGGTGTTGGTGGCGTAGCCGTCGCATCTGCCCCACGCCAGTTTCTGCTGGTAGAACTTCTCCAGGCCGGCAGGCACCGGCGCGGTGCGGGTCGCCGATGCAGTGCTGGTCGCCGATGCGGTGCTGGTGGGTGCTGACTGGCCGGGAGTTGCTGTCGACTGACCGGGAAGAGCGCTGGGCTCGGTGATCTGGCCGCCGTCGGACATGCTGGTCCCCGGGCCGGAACCGGTGGGTCGGGAGCCGGTCGGGGCTACCGCCGTCCCGGCGATGGTCGAGGCGCACGAAGCGACGAGGGCAATTGCGGCCAGCATCGCGGCGCCGCGGACGGCGGGGCGGAGGTGGAGCGACCGGCGTCGCGGCGAATGCATGAAGTGATCATTTCATCGGTGTCTGTGATGTCGGTGAGTATGTCCTACCGCCATCCGGATCAGCCGTGACGATCAGCGCAGGAAAGGCATCGGCTCTGCCGCCACGGCCGGCTGCGGTGCGGACACAGCCTGACTCTCGCTCTGGCCTCGTGCCACGACAACCCGGTCACGGCCGCGGCTATCACCGCCGCGCCCATCCACTGCGTCGAGGTGAGACCGCCTGGCGCCGACGAGCCCAACACAATTCCGGCGACAGCACCGGTCAGCGGGAACGCCAACTCGGCCAGCGTCGCCCGGGACGCGGCGGTGCGACGGAGCCCGATGTAGTACAGCACCATCGCCAGCAGTCCCGGAACGAGCGCGAGCCCCACGACCGCCCCTGAGCTGCTCAGGTCCGGAACCCAGAAGTCGGAGCCGGACACCACCACGATGACAGCCGCGGCCGGCAGGCCGACGGCGAACCGCAAGGTGGTCAGCTCCACCGGCTCCAGCTCCACCGCGACCAGGCGGCCCAGCACCGTACCCCCGGCCCAGAGAGCCGCCGCCGCCAGCGCCAGCAGCACCACCGAGACCCGGGAAACGCTGACGCTCAGCGGGTTCGGGAAGGCGAGCAGCCAGACGCCGAGGATACCGGGCACGGCGAAGGCCGCGAACTTGGTCCGCACCTTCTCCCCCAGCACCACAACGGCGCCGGCGATGGCGAACAGCGGTTGCAGGTGCTGGACCACCACCGGCGTGACGAAGTCGCCCTGCGCACTGGAGATTTTGAATGCCATGGTGAACAATGTGGTGGCCACCGCCGAGGCGCCGGCCCCGATGGCGATCACCGCACCGCGGGCCCGAGCGTCGAGACGGCCGAAGGCTCGGACCGAGCGAGGCAGGAAGGGCAGCAGGACCAGGACCAGGACCAGGTGTTCGGCGAACACCAGGGTCGGCGCCGACACCTGTCTGGCCAGTGAGTTGCGGAACAGGGCATCGGTTCCCCACAGACCGGCGCCCAGGGCCACCAGCCAGGTCAGGTCACGAGCATGTCTACCGAAAGAAATCGTCACGCTCGCTCTAGCGCTGTTCGCCCTGTTGCCATTCCCGATCCTCCGTGGACTTGGCCTGTTCCCGGTCCCGGATTGTCTGGAGCGCGTTGGCGGCGGATTCCCGATCGGGGAACGGCCCGAGCAGGTTCTTCGCCTTGCTCTGGCCCTCCTCTTCGACCGCGTGGGTGGTGAGGTTGTAGTAGTAGGCCGTGTTGCGGCCGATGTCGTCGCCCATGGCTTCAGCCTGCCACGAGCGTGACGGAACCGCTCGCAACGGTGGAATCGACCGGCGCGACCACGAAACTCGCACTGTCGGAGTCGACCGAGATCAACCGGACCGCGCCGACCACGCCTTCGACCAGACCGGCCGCCGCGCAGTGTGCCCGCACCGGTGGCTCGTGCAGCAGGACCACGGCGCGGCCCTTCGCGGCATCGACCTGCAGGACGGTTGCCATGAACTCGTCGCCTTCACGGCCGCTGAGCAGGAAAACCGAGACCGCGCCGGTGCAGGCTCGGTCCAGGTCCGACGCGCGCCGGGCGGAGCCGGCCATCACCGGCGGCAGCTGCGGCAGCGCCACCGTCGCCCAGTCCGGAATCGGCGAACCGGTGTGCAGCGCAAGGCACACTTCGGTGGCATACCGGTCCGCGAGCCGCCGCAGCGGCGCCGTGACGTGGGCGTAGGCCGCCCCGACCCCGGCGTGCAACGGCTGCTCCGGGAGCCGCCCCGAGAACGGGGTGTACCCCGCCCCCCGCAGCAGATGAACTGCATCGTCCAGGAAAGCGGCCGCCTTCGGCTGCGAACCGTCCAGTCCGGCGATCACATCACCGGCGAAAGTGCCTGCGGGCCAATCGATCCCGAGCGTGGTGGCGGATCGTCGAAGCAACTCGAGCTGATCGGAAGATGCCGGTGGCAGAGTGCGCAGCAGCCCGACCCCACCGTCGAGCATGATCTTTGCCGCGCACATTCCGGTCAGCAGGCTGATTTCCGCATTGGCCTCCTCGATCTCGTTCTGCGCGCGGAGGTTCAGCGTCCAATGCCCGTCGGCCGCGCGAGCCACCTCCGCGTCGGGAAGGTCCAAGGTGATGGCATGGCGGGCGCGAGCGGCTCGCCGGCGCAAGTTTCCGATTTCCGGCAACAGCGCGATCGAGGCATGCAGAGACTTGTTCTGCAGATCGGACTGAACGCCTTCGTAGTCGAGCCGGGCAACCGAGCACACCAGGGCCCGCACCAGGTCTACCGCGGTCGGTTGCCCGTCGGAATCGAGGTCGATCGTCCACAGCACCGCCGGCCGGCGCTCGTTCGGCAACAGGCTGGCCGCTCCCTCCGACAGCTCCCTGGGATGCAACGGAGTCGCCAGATCAGGGCTGTACAGCGTCTCCCCGCGACGCCAGGTCTCCGCCATCAGCGGACCCTCCAGGGGCACGAAGGAAGCGACGTCCGCGATCGCGTAGTGCACCCGGTAGCCGTCGTCCCGGCGCTCCAGGTGCATCGCCTGGTCGAGATCCATCGATCCGATCGGGTCGATGGTCACCAAGGGCAGGTCGGTTCGGTCCAGCGGCGGAACCGGCGGATGCTCGGCCGCCGATCGAGCCTGCGCGACGGCGTCCGCCGGATATTCGGCCGGCACACCGAGGTGCACCCGAACTGCGGCGAAATCGAGAGCGGCGGCGGCGCCGTCGAACTTCAGCGGATTGATGCGGCGGGTCGGCACCGGCCCAGGGTACGGGCGAGGCGATGGGGTTCGTCGCCGGCTCATCGCCAGGACCCGATCGGGCGTCTATCGTCGTACAGATGATCGAACTGCCGAGCTGGGATCGGCGGTACTTCCTACCGTTCGGCGCCACCGGTATCGTCGAGCGGGCTCCCACTCGTTGCCCGTCGGGCCATCGGCTGGGTCCGGACACCATGCTGGTCGCCGCGCATCCGTGCCTGTGCGTCGGCAGTGGTCACCGGACCTGGCGGTGCTGGGCGTGCGACTCGGTGTGGGTACGACCCGGCTGTCGTCGGCATCCGGAGTGGCACCCCTGGGTCCAGTAGTAGTCGGATTCGAAGATGGCAGGATTGCAGGGTCAAGAACCGGCCCGTTGTCGGGTGGTAATGAGCTGAATGTCCGAAAAACCGCTTTCGCGGAAACGTGTTCGAGCCGAGGAGTCGCCAAATGAACTGGACTTTGGAAGTCGTCGTGGTTCCGGTATCGGATGTAGATCGCGCCAAGGCGTTCTACGTCGACAGACTCGGATTCACTCTCGACCATGACGCCGTGATGAGCGACGAACTGCGAGTCGTGCAGCTCACGCCCCCCGGGTCCGGGTGTTCCGTCGTGATCTGCAACGGAGTGGCCGGGGGTATGCCGCCAGGATCGGTCCGCGGCCTGCAGCTGGTCGTCGCCGACCTGCGGCGTGCGCGTGCGGAGCTGGTGGACCGGGGCGTGGCCGTCAGCGAGATCCAGGTGATGGGCCAGAATCCGCATTCGGTCGCCGATGCGCTGGACAACGTCGGCTTCATCCACTTCGCCGATCCGGACGGCAACGGTTGGTCGGTGCAGCAGATCTCCAGCCGGCCTTGACCCTCGACCGATCCGGGTGACCGGCCGGTGGATGGACGAGTTGGTCTGTAAGCCGGGTCCTGTTCCCGGGTGCCTCTCGGCGATCCCGTTCGGCGACCATCCATCTCGGCGGGCCGTTGCCGGCGCGCTCCAGCGGTTCACCCGCAAGCTCGGGCGGGCCGCCCTCGAACGCCTGCGCACGCGACCGACGAGTGCCCGAAGGCGCCCGCGGCACGCTCTCAACCTTGCTCCGGGTGGGGTTTACCGAGCCGCGCCGGTCACCCGGCACGCTGGTGGTCTCTTACACCACCGTTTCACCCTTACCTCGTGCAGCCGAGCCCGAAAGCCAGGCCGCGAGAGGCGGTCTATTTTCTGTGGCACTTTCACGCGGCTCGCGCCGGGTTGCCGTTGACAACCACCCTGCCCTGTGGAGCCCGGACTTTCCTCGGCGGACGGATCGACATGAGCCGATCGCACCCGACGCGGTCGCCCGACCAACTCGTCCGGGTGGAACCCTACCGTCACCGTCGGGCCGGTACTGTCGGCCGGTGACAGAATCCGCCGTCGACCGGTGACGCCGGTCGCGGCCAGCATCATCGGTGTCGCACTGCTGCTAGGCACGCTCGCGTTCGCCATCGTGAGGCCCAAGGGGCTGCCCGAGGCGGTGGCCGCGGTGCCGGCGGCCGCAATCGTTCTGCTCCTGCACCTGATCAGCTGGCAGGACGCGCAGGCGACCGTGAGCCGGCTGGGTTCGACCATCGGGTTTCTGGCCGCTGTCCTGGTCATCGCGCATCTCTCGGATGTCGACGGAGTATTTCGCTGGCTCGGCGCCGCGATGGCCCGCGGCAGCAAGGGCCGGCCGCGACGGTTGCTGGTGCTGGTCTTCCTCGTTGCCTCGCTCACGACGGCTGCGTTGAGCCTGGACGCAACGGTCGTCCTGCTGACCCCGGCGATCCTGGCGACCGTCCGCCGGCTGGGGGCCGCGCCCGGCCCTCATCTCTACGCGACGGCGCACCTGTCCAACACCGCGTCGCTGCTGTTACCGGTGTCCAACCTCACCAATCTGCTGGCCTTCCAGGCGTCGGGATTGACCTTTGTCGGCTTCACCGCATTGATGGCCGCACCATGGCTGGTCGCCATCGGAGTCGAGCTGGTGATCTTCGGGCTGTTCTTCCGCGCCGATCTACGGGCAACCACGCCGCCGGCGCCGGCCGCCGTACCGACTGCCCCGGCACCGCGGACGACGCTGACGCTGCTGGCCCTGATCCTCGTCGGCTTCGCAGCCGGCCCGGTGCTGCACGCGGCGCCGGTCCTGGTGGCTGCGATCGGAGCAGCCGTGCTGACGATTCGGGCGATGATTCGCGGTCAGGTCGGGCTCCGGGCGGTGGTCCGGGAGGCGAACCCGTTGTTTCTCGCCTTCGTCGCCGCGCTGGGCATCGTGGTCGATGCGGCAACCGGCCATGGCCTGCAGGATCAGTTGGCCGGCCTGGTCCCGACCGGCCGGGGGCTGCTGGATCTGCTGGCGCTGGCCGCACTGGCAGGTGTACTGGCCAACCTGGTGAACAATCTGCCGGCGACCCTGGTCCTGCTGTCCGCGCTCGGCGGCCATCCGCAGGCAGCGCCGGTGTTGGCGGTGCTCATCGGGGTCAACCTGGGTCCGAACCTCACCTACACCGGCTCGCTGGCCACCCTGTTGTGGCGCCGGGTGCTGCTGAGCTCCGCCGCCGCGCCGTCGCTCGGGCGGTTCACCCGGCTGGGACTTCTCACCGTACCGACGACCCTGGTCGCCGCCACCACGGCGCTGTGGCTGGTCACCCGCTGAGTGCTCAGCTGCTCAGATGACCGGTTTCGTTGACCGCCCAGACGACGGTCGATGCGTCCTCGTCGACGGTCAGTCCGGACAGCGACGCGGTATCGATCCGGAGCCGATACGCCGCAGCGGACGGAACCTGCAGCGCCCCGGTCAGAATCATCTTGGTGGTGGCGGCGTGGGTCACCAGCACCACGGTGTGTCCTCGGAAGAGCCCGACCAGGTCGTCCAGCAACGGCGTCACCCGATTCCGGATGTCGTCGAACGACTCGCCGTCGGGCGGCCGGGCGGCCGGGTCGGAGCGCCAGCGGGCGAATTCCGTCGGCCAACCCCGCTCGATCTCGGTCGGCCGAAGGCCGGTCCAATCGCCCAGAGCGCCGTCGATCAACCTGTCGGAAACGGTCACCGGAGCTCCGGCCACACTGCCGATGGCTTTGGCCGTGAGGTGGCAGCGCTGCAGGGGCGAGGTCAGCACCACTGCGGGGCGCAGCGGTTTGATCCGATCGGCCACCGAACCGGCCTGGCGACGCCCGCGGCTGGTCAACGGAACATCTTCGCGTCCGGCGAATCGACCCTGCGCGCCCCACGTGGTCTCGCCGTGCCGAACCACCAGGACCTTCGTCGCGCCGGCGGCAAGCGGCCCCGGAAGTACCGCGGACGGGTCCGGAATCTGGGTCGGCCCGGGCTCCGAGCCATCGTTCCTGCCGGTGTGCGACCAGGTGTCCCCCACGAGCCTCGAGCCGGCGCCACCATCCATGGCCTGATTGGCCAGCCGATCGGCATGGGCGTTCTGCGCCCTCGGGATCCAGCTCAGCGTCACCGACGTGAAATCTTTCAGCAGGCGAGAAGCGTTGCCCGCCAGCGGTTTCATATCCGGGTGCTTGATCTGCCAGCGTCCGGACATCTGCTCGATGACCAGTTTGGAATCCATCCGGATGTCGACCTGCGCCGCGCCAAGCTCCCGGGCGGCCTCCAACCCGGCGATCAGGCCGGAGTATTCCGCCACGTTGTTCGTGGCGCGGCCGAGGAAGGCAGCCCGCTCGGTCAGGACGGTGCTTTCGTCCGCGGAGAGTACGACAGCCCCGTAACCAGCGGGACCCGGATTGCCGCGCGAACCACCGTCTGCGTACACGACGACCCAGTCGACCTGTTCCACCTGGCTCACCACCGGATGAGAATGGCACCGCATTCGGGACATCGAACGACTTCGTCCGAAGACGCCGATGCGATCGCGGAGAGTTCGACACGGTCGATGTCGATCCGGCAGGCCCCGCATCGGCCGCCGTTCAGCTTGGCCGCGGCCACCTTGCCGGATCGGTGGATCCGGTCGTACAGCGCGGCGAGTTCGGTCGGCAGATCTGCGACCAGCGCCGCACGGCTGCTGCGAACCCCGGCCAACTCGTTGTCGATATCGGCGAAGATGTCGTCACGGCTGGACTCGGCGGCGCTCACCCGCCCTTGGATCTCCCGGAACTGGGCCGCGACGGTGGCCAGCGCCGCATCGGCCACCTCCTTCTGCTCCATGAGCTCCAGTTCCTGCTCCTCCAGTACACCCTGGCGCCGCTTCAACGAGGTGATCTCGTGCTGGAGGTTCTCCATGTCCTTCGCGTTCCCGGCACCGGACGCCAGTCGTTGCGCGTCCCGGCTCGACCGCGAGCGCACCTGGTCGACCTCGTTCTCGAGCTTGCGGGCAGCCCGCTCCAGATCCCCGACCTCGGTCTCGGCGAGAACCTTGGCGTTCCGAAGCTGATTCAATTCTCCGGCGCCGGCAGAGATCACCGCGATCTCCGGCAAGGTGGCCCGACGATGTTCGGCTGCGTTGATCGACTGATCGAACCCGGCCAGGTCGAGCAATCGGCGTTGGACGAATGGATCTGCCTTCGGCACTGTCGTCGAGCCCTTCTGCAGTTGGGATCAGCTGTCATCCCGATCGGAACAGCTCCGGGCGCAGATGTGAACGGTCCACGGATCGGTCCGGATCGAGGAAACGGTGGTGGTGACGCTACCCGCCGAAGAGCCGGGTGCCACAGCCCCGCGGATCAGCTTCGCGGCATCGGCCAGCCATGGCCACTCGCCGGCCCAGTGGGCGACGTCGACCACCGCCGGTGCGCCGGCAGCGGCGAGGTGTTCGGCCACCAGGTGATGGCGCAGGTCAGAGGTCAGATAGACGTCCGCCCCCGCCGTGGCCGCCGCGCCCAATTCGGAATCCCCGGCACCCCCGCACAGCGCTACCGTACGAATCGGGCGCCCGGGCTCGCCGGCCGCTCTCACCCCGGCGGCGGTTGCCGGCAGGGCGTCCCGAACCGCCGCAGTGAACTGCGCCAGCGTGCTCGGGGCGGCGAGCAGTCCGATCCGGCCGATCCCGGTTCGGCCGGCCTGCGGATGCCCCTCCGGCAACAGCCCGATGGGGTCGGGCACCAGCGGCCGGACGCCGGCGAGCCCCAGTGCCCGCGCCAACGCGTCGCCGACCCCGCCGACCGCCTTGTCCGCATTCGTGTGTGCGCTGTAGTGGGCGATGCCGGCCCGGATCAGGCTGGTGATCAGCGCACCCTTGGGCCGATCGACGGCCACCGACTGCACCGGGCGGAAGAGCAGCGGGTGGTGCGTCACGATCAGCCGGGCGCCGATTTCCCGGGCCTGAGCGATCACGGCCTCGTCCAGATCGACTGCCAGCAGCACCGTCGACACCGGATCCGCCGGATCCCCGCACGTCAACCCGATTCCGGTGTCCCAGTCCTCCGCCAGCACCGGCGGATAGGCCCGCTCGAGCACCGCCAGAACCTCGGCGACCGTCGTTGTCACGGCTACTCCCCTTCCGATTTGCGGTAACAATGACCAGGTGAACCGATGCGACCAACGATTGCACGCCGGTGCCTCCTGAGAACGGCCGGCATCCCCGTTTCGCGTTCCTGCTCAAGGCGGGGTGGATCGGCGCGATCGTCGGGGCCCTGGCCTTCACGGCAGCCTGCTGGCTGATTCTCGCGCCGTGGCAGTTCGATCGGAATTCCGAAACGGCTGCGACCAACGCGGCGGTGCAAGCGGCCCTCCACAACCAGCCGGTTCCGGTACGGCAGTTGCTGTTCCCGGACCGGCAGCCCGACGGTAGCGCTACCTGGCACCGGGTGGCCGCGACGGGGGTCTTCGATCCGGGGCACACCTACTACGTCCGGTTGCGGCAGGACGAGCACGGCAATCCGGTCTCCGAGGTGGTGCTGCCGATGCGGCTGGACGACGGCACTGTTCTGCTGGTGGACCGCGGCTCCCTGTCGACCCAGGACATCGGCCATTCGCCGTTGCCGCCAGTGCCGAGCGGCCCGGTGAGGGTGACCGGCCGGGTGCAGCAGGACCAGACCGATCCGCGGAATCGCCCGCCGGCCGTCGAATCCGGGCTCCCCCAGGCGTGGGCCGTCAACGCCGACGCTCTGGCCGGGGCCGGCGAACCTGCCGGCACAGTGCTGCAGGGCTACATCCAGTTGGTCGACGGCAGCCCTGGAGTGTTGACCGAGATCGGCGTGCCGCAGCCGGTGGAGGGGCCTTATCTGTCGTACGCATTGCAGTGGTGCGCCTTCGGAATCATGTCGTTGCTGGCCATCGGCTACTTCATCTTCCGCGAGGCGACCGACCCGCGCGATCCCGACGACCGGCGCGATTCCTATCCGCAGTGGGCGAATCACCCGGACGAGGCTGTCGCGGTTCCGGTGGCCGCCGGCCGCGGGTCCGCCAAACGGCCGACGAGGGACGGCTTCGATCGCTCCCAGCTGTACGACTGAGCCCATCGATGGGGACATACGCTGGTGCGATGACGCTGACCGACATGGTGTTGACCGACCGGGTGGAAGGCCTGCTGGCCGGCCCGGATCCACTGCCGATCGTGGCCGCCGGCGATCCCGTCCTGCGCCGCCGGGCGGAGCCGTACGACTGGAGCCTGCCACCCGACCTGTTCACCGCGCTGATCGGAGCGATGCGCGCAACCATGCGAGCCGCCCCCGGTGTCGGCTTGGCTGCTCCGCAGGTGGGCCTGGGAATACAACTGGCGGTGATCGAAGATTCTGCCGCCGTTCCTGCCGACACCGCAGCCGTCCGGGGCCGGTCGCCGCTGCCCTTCCGGGTGCTGGTCAACCCGTCCTATCGCCCGGTGGACGACACGGTCGCCGCCTTCTACGAGGGTTGCCTGTCCGTTCCCGGCTACCAGGCCGTCGTCGAGCGGGCCGGCGCCGTCCGTCTGACGGGCTTCGACGAGACCGGCGCCGCTCTGAACGCGGTCGTTACCGGTTGGGCCGCCCGGATCGTGGCCCATGAGATCGACCACCTCGCCGGGGTGCTGTATCTCGACAAGGCCCTCTCCCGGTCGCTGACCGACAACGAGAACTACTCCCGGCGCTGGGCCGCGCCGACGCCGCAGCAGGCGCGCGTGGAACTCGGCTTCTGAGCCGATCAGGCCACCCCGAATCGTCACCATCTGCCTTGGGACATCGCCGGTCAGGCCGCCTCGGCGACAATCAAGGCAACAGTGTCCGCCCGCAGTGCCTCCAGATCGACCGCCCGCTCCGCCAGCAGTCGCGCAGCACCGGCTCCGCCGGTTCCGACGACGCCCAGCAACAGGTGCCCGCTCGAGATGGAGCCCGATCGAAGCGCAACCGCTTGGCGCAGCGCCAACTGCAACGCAGTCTTTGCGGACTCATCAAAAGGGATGTGCCAATTGGGCGAACGTCCGACCGGCGCCGAATCCAGGGCGCCAGGACCGAACCGCGCCTCGGCCGCGAGCTTCACCGACTCGAGGTCGATGCCGACCAGGGCCAGCGCGTCCTGATCGAGCGGACCGGCGCCGCACTTCCGCACGGCAGTGCGGAGTTCGGCCGCGGGAATGCCCAGTTTGCGGAGCGCGACGGCGGCTGGATCCGTCCCCTGCCCGGCGAGCCCGATCAAGAGGTGCTCACCGCCGATGTGCGGGTGATTCATGGTT
>JBPCPG010000095.1:0-4881 GCA_050999445.1 Nakamurella sp.
ATGCCCTGCAGAACCAGCAGAATTCGGCGGGCGCCCCCGGCGATCGCCGCCGCGGACAACTTCTCCTGCAGCTCGGCGAGTTCGACGGCCATCTTCTTCATCGATCGCGCGGCCTCGTGTTTGTCGCGCGGGCCGACCGGCTTCCCGCCGGCGTCGATGGAGGTCAGTTCCACCTTCGCCGACGGCATTCTCAGCGCGTCGCCGGTGCTGACCGGACGCTTCTCGTCGTCGGATTTCCTGTGTCCCATGAGTCACTTTCCCACGTCGGATCCGACGCCGCGTCGCGAGTCGGTACGGCGCCGGCAAATTTCGTTGCGCCGGCCCGCAACGTTCGACGGCCCCGGGGACCGGAGGCGCAGGGATTCGGGCACACCGGCACGACTGAAACGTCCTGTGTCCTCGGCAGTGCGCCCGTACGCTCGGATGTGCCCCTGGAAGCCCCATCAGCAGTTCCGTCGACCGCAGAAGAGAGCCAGCCCGTGAGCAGCGCGCCCGCCAGCCGTGACCCCCAGTTCTACCTGGATCTGGACGACACCTGGTGCACCCACAACTATCACCCGCTGCCGGTGGTCATCTCCGAAGCCGACGGCGCCTGGGTGACCGACGTGACGGGGAAGCGCTATCTCGACATGCTCGCCGGATATTCGGCGTTGAACTTCGGTCACAGCCATCCGGCTCTGCTCGCCGCGGCGAAAGCGCAGCTGGACAGGGTGACGCTGACCTCACGCGCATTCCATTCCGATCAACTGGGCCTGTTCTGCAAGGAATTGGCGGAGCTCACCGGAACTGAAATGGTGCTCCCGATGAATTCGGGCGCAGAGGCGGTCGAGGCAGCGCTCAAGGTGGCCCGTAAATGGGCCTATCGCATCAAGGGCGTCCCGGAAAACCAGGCCCAGATCATCACCGCCGGCGGAAACTTCCACGGCCGCACCATATCCATCATCTCGTTCTCCGACGACCCAGTCGCTTCGGCCGACTACGGGCCTTACACCCCAGGTTTCGTCGGCGTGAAGTACGGCGATCTGGAGGCGTTGACATCGGCCATCACGCCGAACACGGCGGCGATCCTGCTCGAGCCCATCCAGGGCGAAGCCGGCGTACTCGTACCGCCGCCCGGCTATCTCGCCGAGGTTCGCCGGCTGTGCGACGAGCACAACGTGCTGTTCATCGCCGACGAGATCCAGTCCGGGCTGGGACGAACCGGCGCGCTGCTCGCCCTGGACCACGAGGGTGTTCGGGCGGACCTCTACACCCTTGGCAAGGCCCTGGGCGGCGGGATCATGCCGGTGTCCGCAGTGGTCGGCCGCAGAGCCGTGCTCGGAGTGCTCCAGCCCGGCCAGCACGGTTCGACCTTCGGCGGCAATCCCCTGGCCTGCGCCATCGGCCGGGCCGTCATCAAGCTGCTGGCCACGGGTGAGATGCAGTCCAGAGCAACGGAACTCGGCGAACATCTGCATTCGCGGCTGACCGCCCTGGTCGGCCATGGTGTCGCCGACGTCCACGGTCGCGGACTGTGGGCCGGCGTCGAGCTGTCACCGGAGGTCGGGTCCGGCCGGGCGATCAGCGAGGAAATGGCACGCCGAGGAGTTCTGATCAAGGAGACGCACGAGACCACCCTCCGCTTCGCTCCACCCCTGGTCATCACCCGGGACGAGCTCGACCTCGCCGTCGATACCCTCGCGGCGGTGATCAGCGCAGCGCGCGGCTGACCCAAATCCGCGCCTGACACACCGCCGCCCGGTCATCCGCCTTCGCGGGCCAACGCCAATATGCGGCTGGTGGCACGCAAATACTTCTTGCGATAGCCACCTTCGAGCATCGCGGGAGTGAACAACTGGTCCAGGGGTGCACCGGAGGCGCGCACCGGAATCGTCCGATCGTAGAGCCGGTCGATCAGGACCACCCACCGCAGCGCTGCGCTCTGGTCCGGCACCGCTTCGATTCCCGAGATGTGTACGGCGGTTGCCCTGCCGACCAATTTTCCGTAGGTCGACGGATGAAGCTTCGCCAACTTGGCGGTCAGCGCTCCGAAGGAGTCCAGAGTGGCTCCGGCGGTATGCCCTGCCGCGGCGAGCAACTGGGTGTCCGACAACGGTTTCGGCGCCTGCGCGCGCCCGGCATGCCGAAAATCCGGTCCATCCACGCGCACGGTGGCGAAGCGATCGGACAGGCCGCGTATCTCGCGGCGGAAATCGTCGGCCGCAAATCTGCCCTCCCCCAGTTTGTCCGGCAGCGTGTTCGAGGTGGCCGCCAGGAAGACGCCCGCATCAGAGAGTTCGCCGAGCAGCCTTGTCATCAACATGGTGTCGCCGGGATCGTCCAGTTCGAATTCGTCGACTGCCAACAATCGGTGGCGGGCAAGCCGTTTCACCGTATCGGCGAACCCCAGCGCACCGACGAGGTTCGTGTACTCGACAAAAGTTCCGTACGCCTTCGGCCCAGGCGCCGAGTGCCACAGCGAGGCCAGCAGGTGCGTCTTGCCGACGCCGAAGCCCCCGTCCAGATACACCCCGGCCGGACCGGCGGGCACGCTCTTGCGGAACCATCCTCGTTTCGACGGTTCGACGATTTCCTGCGCCATCTCGGACAGTGCCGACAACGCCTTCGATTGTGACCGCTCCGCCGGATCGGGCCGATAGGTACTGAACCGGACCGCATCGAACCGGGGTGGGGGTACCAGCTCCGCCACCATCTGGCCGGGGTCGATGAACGGCATCTCGTCGACCAGGTGATCCAGGGACACGGTGCATCAGCGTAGAGAACGGCAGAGCCGCATCCGGTGCAAAGCGGTCCGCAGACGGGGAGATTCGTCGCACAGCCGACGCGCCGAGCCGTCCTCGTGATGGGATGGACGGGTGCAGCGCTGCTATCCGGACCACCTCGACGATCCCGACGACGATGCCCTCGCCGCCGCGTACGCCTGGCCGCTCTGGACTCCCGACCGCAGCACGATCCGGGCGAACATGGTTGCCGCAATCGATGCGGGCGCAACCGTCGACGGCAGAGCTGCCGGCCTCGGCAGCGCCGCTGACCAGCGGCTGCTGATGGTTCTGCGCGACCTGGCGGACGTCATTCTGGTCGGCGCGGGAACCATCCGAGCGGAGGGTTACGGGGGCATTGCGCTCGATGCACAGAGGATGGAACGCCGACGGCGGTGGGGCCTGGCCGGCCCGCCGCCGATCGCGGTGGTCTCCGGCGGAGATCTCGATCGCAATCTGAAAATTTTCCTCGACAACGAGGTCCGGCCGATCGTGATCACCACCACAGCCGGGTGTGCTCGAATGGCGCGCTACCCGGCCGTTGTTCTCGATGCCGGCGGCGTCGCGGACGGCCGAGAGCACTCGGTCGACCTGCGTGCTGCCGTTCGAGCGCTGGCCGAGCACGGGTTCCGGCGCATCCTCTGCGAAGGAGGTCCATCCCTGCTCGGCGGCCTCATCGCCGAGGCCCTGGTGGACGAGCTCTGTCTGACCACATCACCCACATTGCTCGGCGCCGGCCCGATTCCGCTGCTCGGCGCGACGCGCATTGCTGCACCGGTCCAGTGGCGCCTCGAATCGCTGCACGTCGACCACAGTCACGTGTTCAGCCGATACAGCCGCGCATGAGGATCCCAGGATCTGTCGCTCGGTCCGTGGGTCCGGCCGCGCGCCGCCGACGGAAGCGACCGATTCTCCTGACGGCGGCGCTTCTCGCGCCGATCCTGCTGGCCTCGTGCACCATCGGTCCGTCGACTCGCCCGGCGTTGGCGACGTCGGATCCGGTCGACCCGGTGAGAACGTCCCCTTCCACCGCCGCCACCATGCCGACCGGCCCCGGCGGCCCGGGTCGGACCGCCGATCCCATTGCCTGGGCCGACTGCCCGGCGCAAATCCCTGCTGGCGACTCCGCATCCGGTCGCAACTTCAAGCTGCAGTGCGCGCAGGTCGAGGTGCCGAGGTCGTACTCCGACGCCACGTCCGGCGTTCTCTCGCTCGAGGTCACGAAGGCGACCGCACCCGGAACGCCCGCCGGCGCGCCCCCACTGGTGGTGGCGCTCGACGAGCCCGGATCTGTTGGCACGCATCGCATCGCACAGATTGCCGGACATCTGCCGGCTGCCGTCCTGGCACATTTCTCGGTGGTCGTCCTCGACCTTCGAGGTACCGGTGATTCGGCAGCCATCGACTGCGTCAGTGCGCAGAATTCCGACAACCTGCTGGCACTGGGAGCCGATCCGACCACACCCGGCGGCGAAAAATTACTCACCGAATTGTCCAGGAGCCTCACGTTCGATTGCGGGGACCTGGTCGGACCAGGCCTGTCCGATTACTCCACCGTGTTGGCCGCGGACGATCTGGACTCGGTTCGATCTGCACTGGGTGTTTCGAGAATCGATTTCCTCGGACGGGGATGGGGCGGGACGCTCGGAGCGGTCTACGCGGACCGCTATCCCGGGCGGATCCACGCCGCCGTGCTCGACGGACCCGCCGACCCGTCGTCGGCACCTGACAAGCAGGCGACGGCGGCCGCGGCGGCCGACGAGAAGGCCTTCGGTGCGTTCGCAGCGGCTTGCCCGACGTTTCCCGGTGGCTGTCCGCTGGGCGCAGATCCGGCAGGCGCCGTCAAGGTGCTGGTCACCACGCTCGGCGACAGCGGCGATGTGAGCGCTGACGGGCATCTGATCAGCGGCGGAACGGTCCTGCTGACTCTGGTTGGCCAACTCGGCAACCCGGCCGGCTGGCCGGCTCTGGCCACGGCTCTTGCGAAGGCGCGGGAACAGAACTACGAGCCGCTGACGAATCTGCTGCTGGCCGAGTTCGGGTCGCAGGACATCGAACGGAACCAGTCGGGTCGGCTGGTCTTCCACTGCAACGATGCCCCCCAGCGACTCGGCGGCACTGC
>JBPCPG010000105.1:0-6258 GCA_050999445.1 Nakamurella sp.
CCAGTACCGTCCCGGCGACGAAAGCCGCCCGACACGGCCGCATCGCGGAACTGATCCGCGATGGTGCAATCCGATCGCAGCAAGAACTAGCTGCCCTGCTGCAGGCCGAGGGCGTACACACCACTCAGGCGACGCTCTCACGCGACCTCGAGGAAATGGGCGCCCTGAAGTTGCGCGGGGTAGCCGGTGGTGCTCCCGTCTACGTCATTCCCGAGGACGGTTCGCCCCGGCCGATGGCAGGCGGAACATCGCGACTGGCAAGGCTTCTGAGCGAACTGCTGTTGTCGCAGGAGACCTCCGGCAACCTGGTAGTGCTCAGGACGCCCCCCGGAGCCGCACAATTTCTGGCCTCGGCGATCGACCGCGCCGCGCTGCTCGACGTCATCGGGACGATCGCCGGTGACGACACCATCCTGGTGGTGGCTCGGTCCGGTCTGTCCGGCGAGGACCTCGGCGAGCGCCTGTCGGGGCTGGCCGCGCCGGCACCGCCCATCGAACCGATTCCCTGATTTGTCATTTCACCGCACCCGAAAGATAGGCTCCGCCCGTGTCCAAGGTCCTGAAGTCCCTGCCCGTCGATCAACGAGTTGGTATCGCTTTCTCCGGGGGGCTCGACACCTCGGTGGCAGTGGCCTGGATGCGCGAACACGGCGCCGTGCCGTGCGCCTACACCGCCGATCTAGGGCAGTACGACGAGCCTGATCTGTCCGGCGTCCCGGAACGCGCCAAGGAGTACGGCGCCCAGATCGCCCGCATCGTCGACTGCCGCGCCGCCCTCGTCGAGGAAGGACTGGTCGCGCTGGCCTGCGGGGCCTTCCACATCCGCTCCGGCGGACTGCCGTACTTCAACACCACACCGCTGGGCCGGGCTGTCACCGGAACCCTCCTGGTTCGCGCCATGCAGGACGATGACGTCGAAATCTGGGGTGACGGGTCGACGTACAAAGGCAACGACATCGAACGGTTCTACCGTTACGGACTGCTCGCCAATCCGCGTCTGCGCATCTACAAGCCATGGCTGGACGAGGATTTCGTCTCAGAGCTGGGCGGCCGCACCGAGATGAGCAAGTGGCTGCTGGCCCGGAAACTTCCGTACCACTCCTCAGTGGAGAAGGCGTATTCCACCGACGCGAACATCTGGGGCGCGACCCATGAGGCGAAGAAACTGGAACTGCTCGACACCTCGATCGAGGTCGTCGAGCCCATCATGGGCGTCGCCTACTGGGACCCGGCGATCGCTATCGAGACCGAAGACATCGAGATTCGGTTCGACAGAGGCCGTCCGGTGTCCCTGGACGGACAGGAGTTCACCTCCGACGTCGAGTTGGTCAGGGCGGCCAACGCCATCGGTGGGCGGCACGGCCTCGGTATGTCCGACCAGATCGAGAATCGCATCATCGAGGCCAAATCCCGCGGGATCTACGAGGCGCCGGGCATGGCGTTGTTGTTCATCGCCTATGAACGGCTGGTCAACGCCATCCACAACGAGGACACGCTGGCCACCTATCACGCAGAGGGTCGCCGCCTTGGCCGGTTGCTCTACGAGGGACGGTGGCTGGATCCACAGTCGTTGATGCTCCGGGAGTCGTTACAGCGCTGGGTCGGCTCGGCGATCAGCGGCTCCGTGACGCTGCGGCTGCGTCGGGGCGCCGACTATTCGATCATCAACACCACGGGGCCGGCCCTGAGCTATCACCCGGAGAAACTGTCGATGGAGCGCGTCGAGGACGCCGCTTTCGGTCCTGCAGATCGGATCGGCCAGTTGACGATGCGCAACCTCGACATCGCGGACACCCGATCCAAGCTCGAGCTCTATGCAGGTCTTGGCCAGTTGGATACCGAGCAGACGCTGGTCGGTTCGCTCCGGCCCGGTGGGGCTGCGGCGATCGCGATGCTGCAGGCGTCGGCCCAGCCCGACGCGGCGGTCGACGCGGCCGGCGACTCGGCGGCCATGGAAGCCGGCACGGACTGATGGCGCCGCCGACGCTTCCCGGGCAGCCGGCCGTCTCGTTGTGGGGCGGCCGTTTCTCCGGTGGTCCTTCTGCCGAGATGGCCGCGCTGTCGAAGTCGACGCATTTCGACTGGCGGCTCGCGCAGTACGACATCGCCGGCTCAAAGGCGCACGCCCGGGTGCTCCACCACGCAGGCCTGCTGACCGAGGACGAGCTCGACGGGATGATTCGCGCCCTGACCCAGCTGGCCGCGGATGTCGCGGACGCCTCGTTCGGTCCGGTGGAGGCGGACGAGGACGTTCACACTGCACTCGAGCGGGGACTTCTCGACCGTGCCGGCCCGGAGCTCGGCGGCAAATTGCGTGCCGGACGTTCCCGCAACGATCAGGTGGCGACGCTCTACCGGCTGTACCTGCGTGATGCGGCCCGCCGCGTGGTGCAGTTGCTTCTGGAGTTGCAGGAAGCCTTCCTGGCGCAGGCGGAGGCGCACCCCGGAGCGGCGATGCCCGGTCGAACCCATTTCCAGCATGCGCAGCCGGTGTTGCTGGCCCACCACCTCGCCGCCCATTCCCAAGCACTGGTCAGGGATATCCAGCGCATCCGGGACTGGGATCGTCGGGCCTCTGTTTCTCCGTACGGATCGGGCGCCCTGGCGGGGTCTTCGCTGGGCCTCGACCCTGAGGCGGTCGCCAAGGAGCTGGGACTGGACGTCGCCACGGCCAATTCGATCGACGGCACGGCTTCCAGGGACTTCGCGGCCGAGCTCGCATTCTGTCTGGCAATGATCGGGGTCAACCTGTCGCGGTGGGCGGAGGAGGTCATCATCTTCACCACCGCCGAGTTCGGCTATGCCCGCCTGAGCGACGCTTTCGCGACCGGGTCGTCGATCATGCCGCAGAAGAAGAATCCGGACATCGCGGAATTGACCAGAGGCAAGGCGGGTCGGCTCATCGGAAATCTGACCGGCCTGCTGGCGACCTTGAAGGGCCTGCCGCTGGCGTACAACCGCGACCTGCAGGAGGACAAGGAACCGCTGATCGACTCGATCGAGCAGCTGGAACTCCTGCTTCCGGCGCTGACCGGATTGACCGCCACCTTGACCTTCGACGTCGAGCGGCTCGGCGCCATGGCCGGCGCCGGCTTCTCGTTGGCCACCGACATCGCAGAGTGGCTGGTGAAGCAAGGGGTTGGCTTCCGAACAGCGCACGAGGCGGCGGGTGAATGCGTATTCCTGGCCGAGTCCACCGGTCGGGACCTCGACCAGCTCACCGACGCGGAGTTCGCCCGGATCTCACCGGTCCTGACGCCCGCTGTGCGGGCGGTTCTGACGGTCGCCGGTTCGATGGCTTCGCGCGACGGCCTCGGCGGTACCGCACCGCTTCGGGTCGCGGAGCAGCTCGCCGGCCTGCGTGCGGTGATCGCGGCCGATCGAGCGTGGGTCACCCGCCTCTGAACTGCTGCGAGGCTCGCGCCGCGCCACAGCACTCGTCCGCCCCACAGCACTCGTCCCGGCCGATGTCGCCGCCCTGCGTGGATCACGGCAGCAGCCGTCAGTGGTCGAGATGCTTCCCCCGATCTGCGAACCGAGCAGTTCCATCCCTGCACCGTGCACCGAGGGAGCGCAATGCCAACTATCGGCCGTCGATTGCCCAGGTCAGCGTTGGCAGGCGACTCGGTCGCCCTTGCGCCGCTGCTGCTGGGACGCGTGGTCGTTTCCGACTCGGCCGAAGGCCGGGTCGCGGTTCGTCTCACCGAAGTCGAGGCCTACGGCGGTGCCGACGACCCGGCGTCACACGCGTACCGCGGACTGACTCGGCGCAATGCACGCATGTTCGACGAGCCGGGGCACCTGTACACCTATTTTGTCTACGGAATGCATTGGTGCGCGAACGTCGTGACCGGCCCGGTCGGTTCTCCTTCGGCGGTGTTGTTGCGGGCCGGCGAGGTCGTTCACGGGCACGGTCTGGCAGCCGGCCGTCGATCCGAACGGACCAAACCGGAGCATCTGGCTCGGGGGCCCGCCGGCCTGGCCTCGGTACTGGGCCTGGCCGCAGACCAGAATGGCATCGATCTCTGCCGGCCGGATTCCACGATCTCCCTCCGGTTGGGCAGCCGGACCGCGACCACGCTGATAGCCCACGGTCCCCGCGTCGGCGTGAACGTCGCGGCCGAGCACCCCTGGCGGTCCTGGGAAATGGGTGCTCCGTCGGTTTCGGCCTTCCGTGCCGGCGTCAGACGAACCCCTCGGTAGTGTTTTCGCCGTTCCCCTGCGGACAGGCGCTCCCGCTGCGAGCGCGGAACAGCACATCAAGCCGAGCGCTGGCGACGGTAGGGACGAGTAGGTGAGTGGAAGCGCAGGGCCGATGGCAGGATGGCCAGCGTGCCCGAGCAGAATGCCTCTTCACCTGGTCAGTTCACTTCCGTCCTCGACGACCTGCGATGGCGTGGGCTGATCGCCCAGTCCACCGATGAGCCGGAGCTCGCTTCGGCGTTGGCCGCCGGGCCGGTCACCTTCTACGGCGGCTTCGACCCCACCGCCAGGAGCCTGCACATCGGAAATCTCGTTCTGCTGCTCACCATGCGGCGTATTCAGGAGGCCGGACACCTTCCGCTGGGTTTGGTCGGCGGCGCAACGGGGCTCATCGGCGATCCCCGAATGTCGGGTGAACGAGTGCTCAACGGTCCGGACGTGGTGGGCGAGTGGGTGGATCGGATCCGCGTCCAGGTGGAGAAATACCTGGACTTCACCGGGCCGCATGCCGCCCGAATCGTGAACAATCTCGACTGGACCGCGCCGCTGAGCACGATTGATTTCTTGCGCGACGTCGGTCAACACTTCCGGATGGGCAGAATGCTCTCCAAAGAGATCGTTTCGGCCCGGCTGAACAGCGACGACGGTCTTTCTTTTACCGAGTTCAGCTACCAGGTCCTGCAGGGTATGGACTTTCTCGAGCTGTACCGCAGATATGGCTGCGTGCTTCAGGTCGGCGGCAATGACCAATGGGGCAATCTGACCAGCGGCACGGAGCTGATCCGCAAGGCGGAGGGCAGGTCCGCACATGCGCTCACCACCCCGCTCATCACCAAGGCAGATGGAACGAAGTTCGGCAAGACGGAGTCCGGCACCGTGTGGCTGGACGGGGAGCTCACCTCGCCGTATGCCTTCTACCAATTCTGGTTCAACGTCGACGACGCGTCGGTGGACGGCTATCTGAAAGTTTTCTCGTTCCGCTCTCGTGATGAGCTGGAGGAGATTGCTGCGGCAACCGTCAGCCGTCCACATGCGCGGATGGCTCAGCGCGCTCTCGCCGAAGAAGTAACCACCCTGGTGCACGGTGAGCAGGCGACCGCAGCTGTCATGGCCGCGAGCGGCGCACTGTTCGGCCGCGGCGAGTTGCGGGACGTCGACGAAGCGACGCTGGCCGCCGCTCTCGCGGAGGCAGGGCTGTGCGAGCTGACCGGTGCGATGCCCAGCATCGTGGAACTGCTTCGCAATTCCGGACTTGCCTCGTCCTCGTCCGATGCGCGACGCACGATCGCCGAGGGCGGGGCGAACATCAACAATCAGCGAATCAACGACCCGGAGCACGTCCCGGCTCGGTCGGACCTGCTCCATGGGCGTTACCTCGTCCTCCGCCGAGGTAAGCGTGCCGTTGCTGGTGCCGTGCTGATCTGAACGCGGCCGGCCGCGTCCGCCGGGTCGCAGCGGCGCATCGGCAGCCGAAAAACCAGCCACTTCAGGGCCGGCGCATCACGAATCGCAGCGGCCGGAGCAACCAACCGGGCCGGGGTGCATCGCCACTTGGGCGTCGCCGGCCCGAGGTGGCATGACGGGGTGCATACGCAGGGCATCCCCGCGTCGGTACCGAAGTGCCGGTGATCACACCGCGGTCGTTCGGGGAACTGGTCCAACAAGGCGTCGCGGGCGTTCGGCTGATCTGCACCGATTCAGTCGGGCAAGTCCCTGACGTGGACATTTGACTTGCCGGACGCCTGCCCGTAACTTTCTCGTTGTTGCCGACGGAGATCCGGACAGGGAGCAGGGAAACCTGCAGAGCCTGGGCGGAGCCCGGTAGCGAAATCCAGAAAGTCGCCTCCCTAAACGGAGACGGTGGAGCACGCGCTCCACTGGACCGGAAGGGCCCGAGTTCAGTTCCGGTGGTTGTCACCGAACCGGATACCGGGTAGTGTTCATCAGGTTGCCCCTGGCAAGGTCGAGAGGCTTTGTTGGGTGTGCGTTTGATCTTTGAGAACTCAACAGCGTACCGAAAGTCAGTGCCAATTGTTTTGTGTCTGCATCCCTCTT
>JBPCPG010000109.1:0-12706 GCA_050999445.1 Nakamurella sp.
AGGCGAATTGCCACGTCGGCGGCGGGCACAGCATCGACTCGCCCGAACCGCTCTACGGCATGGCCGTCACCGGACTGGTGCATCCCGATCGGCTGCTGCGCAACGACTCTGCCGTCGCCGGGACGCCCATCAGCCTGACCAAACCCCTGGGTGTCGGCGTGCTGAACAACCGGCACAGGTCCACCGGGGAGGTTTTTCCGCAGGCGATCGCAAGCATGGTGGCGCTCAACGCTGCGGCCTCCGCAGCTGCGGTGGACGCCGGGCTGACCGCCGCGACCGATGTGACCGGCTTCGGGTTACTGGGGCACCTGTACAAGATGGCTCGGGCTTCCGGCGTCGGCGCCGTGATCGATGCCGCCGCCGTGCCCTATCTCGACGGCTCCAGGCGGGCACTGCGAGACGGTTTCGTCAGCGGCGGCACCCGCCGAAACCTGGACTGGGTACGACCACACCTGTCCGGCTCGGTCGACGAGGACGAGATGCTCCTGCTCGCCGACGCGCAGACCAGTGGCGGTCTGCTGATCGCGGGTGAGATACCGGGGGCGACGGTGATCGGGCAGTTCGTGGCTGCCGGCTCCGCAACGATCAGCGTCCGCCGGTGACCTGATTGCTCGCCTGGCGCCTGGCCTCCACCCGCTCGCGCTGCGGAACGATGGTGTACTTCGGGTCCCTCGCCGAATCCTGTCCCGCATAGAAGATGGCGAATCGGGTGCAGGCCGAGCCGAGCAGCAAAGCGACTCCGGAGACAGCCGACAGCATCCGGCTGCGACGCCCCGCGATTGCTCCGGCCGCTCCGCCGACGGTCAGCGACTCGCCGACCCGCCGGAGCCTGCCGGGAATGCCCTGGTCCAACGGCTCGGCGGCGAGTCCCATCGAGCTCTCCATGCGCCTCATCAATGCCAACTCGGCCGCCGCTCCTGCGACGGCCAGGCGCCTCGCCGGTCCGGCGTCGGCCGGACAGGCGCCGATCAGTCCGAGGCCGCCGGCCGCCGCGCTCGCCGATCCGACGAAGACGAAGGGCAACTCGCGGTAGGCCTCGTGCCAGCCCGGAGTGGCGGTGTCGGCCAGCAGCACGGCGGTGTACGAAGCGATGGCGGGGGCGAGAAGGGCGGCGGCCACCCCTGACGGGCGGCCCAGCAACGAGATCAGCCGACCGGCCGGCGCCGGCAGACGGCGGATCAGCGGGATCAGTTCCGCGGCTCCGGCCACGATGGCCAGCGGTCCGTAGCCGGAGAGAATCCAGGTACCGACGGACATCGGCGAGGTCCATTTCGCAACTCGCAGCATGTTGACGAACCGCGCCGGCCGGCCGAGATCGTGGACCAGGGAAGCGAAGCTGATGGTGATGGCCACCATCGCACCGACCCGACCGGTGCGCCGCAAGGTGTCTCGTCCGGTCAGATCCGCGCCCGCAGCCAATAACGAGGACCCGGCGGCCAGGCCGCCGAGGAAAAGGTACGTCGGAATGTCGGCCTTCCACGGCGAGGCCTTGACGACAGGACGACCGTAGTAGGACGTGAATGTCGCGTCGGGCACCATGCGGCGTTCCCCGCCACGCCCAGCACCGCCACGGCGCGCACCACCACGCCGCCCACCGCCACGGCCGGAATCACCGCGCGGGCGCTCACCGGAGCTACCAGCGGTGCGCTCCGAACCATTGCCCCGCTTGATTTCGGTGTGGTCGTCGAGCTGCTGGGTCATCGTCGACCGCCAAGGAATGACAGCGCAGCCGCACCCAACATCGCACCGGCCGCCACTGCCGCACGGCGCCACATGTGCGGCAGATCCCGAGTCGTGACGATCGGATCGGGCGGGAACCCGTACACCTCCGGCTCGTCCAGGAGCAGGAAGAAGGCACCGGATCCACCGACCCCGTCATCGGGATCCTCGCCGTACAACCTGGCTTCCGTCACCCCGTCGGCGTGCAGCGCGGCCAACCGCGCGTCGGCCCGCTGGCGCAGCTCTTCGACATCCCCGAATTGGATTGATTGTGTCGGACAGGCTTTCGCGCACGCGGGGGTTTGTCCGTCTCCGATCCGGTCGTAGCACAGCGTGCACTTCTGTGCGATGCCGGCGTTCTTCACGTTCTTGTCGCCGATCCGCCGGTCGATCACCCCGAACGGACAAGCCGGAACGCAGTAGCCACAACCGTTGCAGATGTCCTCCTGCACCACCACGGTTCCGAATTCGGTCCGGAACAACGAACCGGTCGGGCAGACGTCCAGGCACGCCGCGCTGGTGCAGTGCCTGCAGACATCGGATTCCATCAACCAGCGAAAATCAGTGCGCTCGGCGCCATCGGATTGCTTGCCGGGCAACTCGAACGACGGCATACCCAGGTCGACCCGGGGCGCTGCCGGAGTACCGGGCTGCTCGATGAAGGCCACGTGCCGCCAGGTGTCGGCACCGAGTGCGCCCGTGTTGTCGTAGGACGAACCGAGAAAATTGAACCCGTCGTCGGGTACCTCGTTCCATTCCTTGCACGCCACCTCGCAGGCCTTGCATCCGATACAAATGGAGGTATCGGTGAAAAAACCCTTTCGCGACGGCGGGTCTGGCCAGCCGGCACGTACCGCGGGATCGGGAAGGGAGGTGGTCATCGGTTACCGTCCGTTGGGCGTGACAGGCGCGTCGCTGCCGCCGAGCCGTCCGGCGACCGACCCGGTTGGTCGCCGATCGGGGTGCGCTGTTGATTTCCGGTTTCCACGGTGATTCCCGCCCGTTGTTGATATTCCTTGACCAGAGCCAACAAGGCCGGCCCCCGAGGGCGACGCCCCGGTCGGACATCGCAGGACGCCACCTTGCTCTCCTGGATGTGCACGTTCGGATCCAGCGTGACGCCGAAAAGGTCGTTGGCGGAGTCGCCGGACACCAGCGCGCCACCGCCCTGACCCCAGTGATACGGCAGGCCGATCTGGTGCACCGTTCGACCGTCGACCTGGAGTGGTACGACCCGATCGGTCACCATCACCCGGGCTTCGATCGCGGTGCGCGCGGAAACGATGGTGGCCCAGCCCATGTGCTCGAGTCCGCGCTCGGCGGCCAGGGCCGGCGAGACCTCGCAGAAGAATTCGGGCTGCAATTCCGCGAGGAACGGCAGGAATCGACTCATGCCGCCCGCAGTGTGGTGCTCGGTCAGCCGATAGGTGCTGAAAACATAGGGAAATATCTCAGCACCCGGCGTTGCCCCGGACGGGTTGGACAGATTGTCCGGACGACGGAACACCTGGCGGGTCGGGTTCGCCTGCTGGCGGTAGAACGGATTGCTGACCGGAGACTCGTGCGGTTCGTAGTGCGCCGGCAGCGGCCCGTCGAGCATGCCGCTCGGCGCGTAGAGCCAACCTTTTCCGTCGGCCTGCATGATGAAGGGGTCGTCGCCGGCCAGTCCCTCCGGACCACCGGTGCCCTGCTCCGGTCGGTGGTCCGGTGACAATCCGACCGGGAAGTCCGGCACGTCGTCCCCGACCCAGGTGGCGTTCTCGGAGTTCCACCAGACCAGTGCCTTCCGGTCGCTCCAGGGGCGGCCCTGCGGATCGGCCGACGCCCGGTTGTAGAGCACCCGCCGATTCGCCGGCCAGGCCCAACCCCATTTCAGGGCGTTCGGATCGCCGGCGCTGCCAGGCTTGCGCCGGGCCGCCTGATTCACGCTGCCGGCGTAGACCCCGGTATAGATCCAGCAGCCGCCGGAGGTGGATCCGTCGGCTTTCATGTCGGTGTAGGACTTCAACATCTCGCCGGCTCTCTCGCCGGTCAGATGAGATCCATTGATCTCCTGCAGAACGGCCTCCGGCGCCGGGTCTCCGGCTTCGTCGACCGGATAGTCCCAGGTGAGATCGAGCAAGGGACGATCTCGCTTCTCGGTCGATTTCGCCAGGCGCTCCCGCATCATCCGACCGAGCTGGAAGAAGAAATTGAGGTCACTGCGGCAGTCGCCCGGCGGTTCGACGGCTTTGTACCGCCATTGCAGCAGTCGCTGTGTCTGGGTGAAAGAACCTGCCTTTTCCACGTGGGAGGCAGCCGGAAAGAAGAAGACCTCGGTGGCAATCTTCTCGGTGACCAATTCGCCGGTCTCGATCTCGGGTGAATCCTTCCAGAACGTGGCCGACTCGATCATGTTCAGATCACGCACCACCAGATACTTCAGGTGCGACATGGCCAGTCGCTGCATGCGGCCGTGCGCCGACCCGACAGCCGGATTCTGACCGAGCAGCATGTATCCCTCGACATTGTCGGCCAACATGTCCATCACGGTCTGGTAGGTGCCGTGGTCGCCGGTGAGCCGCGGCAGGTAGTCGAAGCAGAAGTCGTTCTCGGCGGTGGCTGCGTCGCCCCAATACGATTTCAGCAGACTCACCGTGTAGGCATCGGCGAGCGTCCAGAAACCCTTCTGCGCGGGGCTGGCAATGGTGGCGACATAGTCCTGCAGGTTGTCGTGTTCGCCCACCTTGGGCATGGGCAGATAGCCGGGCAGCAAATTGAACAGGGTTGGAATGTCGGTCGAGCCCTGAATGCTGGCATGGCCCCGTAGCGCCAAGATTCCACCACCCGGGCGACCCATGTTGCCCAGCAACAGTTGGATGATCGCCGCACCCCGGATGTATTGCACGCCAACGGTGTGATGGGTCCAGCCGACCGAATACACCCATGCGGTGGTGCGTTCGCGGCCGCTGTTGCGCACCACGGATTCGCAGACCTTCAAAAAATCTTCCGGAGAAACGCCGCAGGTTCGCTGCACCATCTCCGGCGTGTACCGCACGTAGTGCCGCTTGAGCACCTGGAATACGCAGTGCGGATCCTGCAGGGTCTCATCCCGTTTAACTTCGCCGTGCGCGAGATTTGCGCCGTGGCCCCCCATCTCATGGCCGGCCGCCCGCTCCTGCTGGGAGTGCTGCGCTCCGGCCGGACCGGCGGCCTCGGCGGACTTCTCGTCGTCGCCGCCGGACGAGGAAACCGGATGACCCTGGTACTGCCATGTCGAGGTGTCGTACGTGCCGGTCTCCGGGTCGTAACCGGAGAAGACACCGTCGAGGTCGTCGACGTCCTCGAAGTCCTCGCGCAGGATGGTGGGCGCATTCGTGTACGCCACGACGTATTCATGGAAGTACGAGTCGGTCGACAGGATGTAGTTGATCATCGCGCCGAGGAAGACGATGTCGCTTCCGGCGCGCAGCGGCACGTACTGGTCGGCGACCGCCGACGTCCTGGTGAACCGGGGATCGATGTGGATCACCGTCGCGCCCGCGGCCTTGGCCTCCATCACCCACTGGAACCCGACCGGATGACACTCGGCCATGTTCGAACCCTGGATGACGATGCAATCCGCGTTGGCCAGGTCCTGCTGAGGTCCGGTGGCACCGCCGCGGCCGAAAGAGGCTCCCAGACTGGGAACCGTGGCACTGTGTCAAATACGCGCCTGATTTTCGATCTGCACTGCTCCCATCGCGGTGAACAGCTTCTTGATGAGGTAGTTCTCCTCATTGTCCAAGGTTGCCCCGCCGAGCGCGGCGATGCCCAGGGTGCGGTTGAGGTGGCGCCCCTGCTGGTCGGTGTCCTGCCAGGTCCGGGCCCTGGTGTCCAGGATGCGTTCGGTCAACATCTCCATCGCGGTGCCGAGATCCAGCGGCTCCCAATCGGTGCCGTAGGGCTTGCGATACAGCACCTTGGTCTGCCGCCCGGGCGAATTGACCAGTTGCTCGCTGGCAGAGCCCTTGGGACAGAGCCGACCGCGGGAGATCGGTGAGTCCGGATCGCCCTCGATCTGGACGACCCGCTCATCCTTGACGTACACCCGCTGGCCGCATCCGACAGCGCAGTAGGGGCAGACGCTCTTCACCACGCGGTCCGCGGTGGATGTTCGCGGCTGCAGGCTGCGAGTGCGCTCGGAGGTGACCGCCGAGCCGCGGCCGGAGGAATCCGGGCCGGTGAACTGCCGAACGACCGGCCAGGACAGGAAGGTGCGCCGAAGATCCACGTCCGCACCTCCGCTCAGCCCTCATGGCCCGACATCTCGCCGAAATTCTGCCGACCGCCTTCGCCCGGTCGATGCTGCTGGCGAAGCCTGTCCTAGCAATGTACCCAGCCAATGCTGCGTTCGTGTTGCCCACCCGGGTCCAGACTCAAACATCAGCCGAACCTCGCGTCGAACCAATCTTTCGCGCGCCCTCTGACGGACCTCGGCTAGGGTGAAAATCCGGCCCGATCGTGAGTTTCCACCGCCCAGCGGTGCCGAGTCCTGGAGCGCGACATCGAGCACTACCGCTACCTGGTGCTGATGGGCCTGTGCCTGCTCGTAACCCTGCCCCTGGAATTCCTCCTCCGCGCGAGGGTCTACCGGCGGATCCGCAAAGCGCTGTTCGCCCTGCTGCCTGTGGTCATCGTCTTCACCGTGTGGGACATCGTCGGAATTCGGCGCGGCCACTGGTCGTACAACCCCCGGTTCGTCACCGGTGCCCGGTTGCCGTTCGGTATGCCGGTCGAGGAGTTGGTCTTTTTCGTCGTCATCCCGATCTGCGGCCTGCTGACCTACGAGGCTGTCGGTACGGTATTGCGAGAGTTGGGCGGGCGCAGACGATCCGGAGCAAGTGGAACCGATGCCTGAATACTCGTTGCTGACCGCTGTCGCCATGATCGGGGTGGTGCTCGTCGAACTGCTGTGGTTGAAGACCGGAATTTTCCACACTGCGCAGTATTGGTGTGCCATTGCCATCGTGGTGGCCTTCCAGATCCCCGTCGACGGCTACCTCACCAAGCTCTCGGATCCGATCGTCGTCTACAACGAGCACCAGATCCTCGGCCTTCGCTTTCCGTGGGACATCCCGGTGGAGGACTTCGGTTTCGGTTTCGCCATGGTCACGCTCGTCATCCTCGTGTGGCGCGGGCGGTCGGCCCGAGCCGGCGCCCGCCGATCAATCGGCCGGCGCGCAGATCCGGCCGACGACGCGTGAGCACTTCACAGTGGCGCCCCGGCCGCGACGGTCGGGCCGTTCGGCATCCTGGTGCCCCCGGGGATCTGCGACTGCCCGGGCGGCCGCACCGCCAGACACGACAGCCGGGGACACGACAGCCGGAGCTCCGAGAGCCGGAGCCACGACTGCCCGGCCCGCGGCGGCCGGTTGTGGTGGCAGGCGGCGGTATCGCCGGAATCGCCGCCGCCGTCGGACTTGCCGAGCGGGGCATCGATGTCGTGCTGGTCGAGAAGCACGCCCAATTGGGCGGTCGGGTTCGGTCCTGGCCGGTCGAGCACGCAGGGCCTGGCGGCACGGTCGACCGGGTCACCATGAGCCGCGGCTTCCACGCGTTCTTCCGCCAGTACTACAACCTGCGCAGTCTGCTACGACGGGTCGACCCGGCGCTGCAGAATCTGGTCGCCGTTCCGGACTATCCGCTGACACTCGCCGGGAGTCACACCGACTCGTTCGCGAAGATCCCGCGCACGCCGCCGGCCAATCTGGCCGCCTTCGTTCTCGGCAGCCCGAGCTTCGGGTTGCGCAAGCTGGCAACGGTGAACATCGGAGCCGCCCTGGAATTGTTGGATGTCCGATTTCCCGGGACCTATTCCGACTACGACGGCCAGAGCGCGGCGCAATTCCTGGACCGCCTACGTTTCCCCGCTGCAGCAAGGCATCTGGCCCTGGAGGTCTTCGCCCGCAGTTTCTTCGCGCACCCGGAGGATTTCTCCGCAGGGGAGCTGGTGGCGATGTTCCACACCTATTTCGTCGGGTCGTCGGAGGGACTGTTGTTCGACGTTCCCAGCGACGACTACGACACCGTTCTGTGGGCGCCGTTGCGCGACTACCTCGAGAACCTCGGAGCGACGGTGTACACCGAAGCGACAGTCGAGGAGTTGGATCTGTCCGCCGCGGGAAGCGTCGGAGTGACGATCGGAGGGGCGGCGGGCACGACGGCTTTGACGGCAGCGGCGGTGGTCGTCGCCACCGATCCGGCGACCACCAGGCGGCTGGTCGCCGGCTCGGCCGAACCCGGAAGTCCAGGACCGGAGATGTCCGAATGGCGGCGGCGGCTCGCCGCTACCGGGAATGCTCCGCGCTTCGCAGTCTGGCGCCTGTGGCTCGATCGCTCGGTCCATGCCGACCGCCCGGCGTTCCTCGGCACGAGCGGATATGGCGCGCTGGACAACGTCACGGTGGTGGAGCGTTTCGAGGACGGCGCGCGTCGGTGGTCGGCTTCCCGCAACGGGTCGGTGGTCGAACTGCACGCCTACGCGCTGCCGCAGGGCAGTACCGACGCGCAGCTGCAAGCCGAACTTCGTTCGCAGTTGGCGCTGGTCTATCCGGAGACGGCTGCGGCGCAGATCATCTCGTCTGAATGGCTGGTCAATGCCGATTGTCCGCTGATAGATACGACACCGTGGGCGGACAGACCACAGGTGTGCACACCCGACGCGCGGATCCTGCTTGCCGGCGACGGCATTGCCTGTGATCTCCCGGTCGCCCTGATGGAAAGGGCCGCTACCACCGGCTTTCTCGCCGCGAACGCCTTGCTCGGCAGGTGGGGGCTGGCCGGTCACGACCTGTGGACCGTACCGATGACCGGCAGGATTGCGGCAGTCGGCGCAGTGCGGCGACTGGTCGGCTACTCCGGATATTCGCCCAGGTTGCGCAGTCGATAACGACGCTCGGCATACACCAGATCGTCGACCCACAGCCGGCGAGCAGTTCGGCGCATCGCCGGCCGCAGGGCCGGCGCAAACCAGTGGGCGAGCCGAAATCCGGACCGCTCGGAATAGGCGATGGTGGCCTCGGTGATGATCGTGACCGAATTGCCGTTCGAGTCGACGCCGACGGGCGTGGCGTGCGTCTCCACCACGCTGCCGGCGCCTTCTCCGTCCACGATGAGCATCACGATCGATCGGGCGTCAGGACAGAAGAACTCGGCTCGCACCGGAATCCCCCACGTTCTGCTGAGCCGGAACGTCACGTCGACGGTGAGCACCCGGTCGTTGCTCGCGCTCTCGTCGACCACCAGGTGGCTGAAGGAGTACGGGTGGAACCAGGCTCCGTGCCAGGGATCGAGTCGATTGGCGATCACATCCTGGGGCTCGCAGATACCCTTCTCGACCATCACGGCGGTCACGGCGCCGCCCAGCGGGGGGCGGGGCGGTAACGCCGGCCGATCGGTCGGCGACTCTCCCGGCATCGGCAGCCCGACCCAGATGAGCACGCCGTCGTCGTGTGCCCGATACGGGCTCCAGGTCCGGTCACCGGCAGGCTCGAGCGCATAACCGTGCCAACGGCAGAACAGCGTGTCGCCGACCACCGCACATCTGTCGAGCAGCGCGCCGAGGTGCGGGCAGGCCCCCGGCCCCGCGACCAGGGAGCCGTCCGAGGCACGCCAGAAGACCACCTCGCGACCGGCGATCGAGCGGGTGATCGACGTCGAGGCCGGAACGTCCGCGCTGACGCCGGCGACCAGCCACCCGCCCGAATTAATCGCCTGCGCCGCCGCCAGCGAGGCCGCGATCCGCGAGGGCCTGGCCTGTCGCCAGGTGGGCGCCATCTTCTCCTCCGGCGGCTGCGGAACCCGCGAGATCGGTATGCGCGAGCGCACCGCTGCGGGTAGGGATCCAGGTAGGAACGAGGTGGGCAGGAACGACCGGCGAACCGGCCGCGGATCGCGACGGGCCTCAAGCGACATGGCTGATCATCCGTTTCGAAGGCTTGGTGGCAGGACCGGTGATCAGGATGCGGGCAGCCGTGGTCGCCTTCCGCCAGGTCGGCACTCCCACCCGGCTCGTGAAGACGTCGTAGCCGGCGCCTTCTATTCGCTCCAGAATCTGCGAATACAGAGTTCGTGCCGCTCCGACGCACTTCGCGGATCGGCCGGGCAGCATCGCTATGCCGGTGTCCGCCAACTCATACAGCCGTCGATTTCGTTCGATCTGGAATGCCATGAACGCTCGCCACTCAGGTGTCACGCTCCGGGCTGCCGGATCGGCGCCGAACCGCCGCAGATCCGCCTGCGGAACGTACACCCGGCCCAGTTCCAGATCTTCTCCGATGTCGCGCAGGAAGTTGGTCAATTGAAACGCAAAACCCAGTGCTCTGGCGGGTTTCCGAGCGGACGGTGTGGTCGGTTCCAAGACCGGCAGCATCATTTCTCCGATCACCGCGGCCGAACCCTCCATGTAGCCGCAAAGATCTTCCCAACTCTCGTACGAGGTGGTGGTCAGATCCATCGCCATGGCGCCGAAGAACCGGTCGAAGCACTCCGGGTCGATTCCGGTGATTCGCACGGTGTCGACCACGGCCGCCAGGACCGGATCGAGAGAGGTGCCGCTCCGCAGAGCCTGTCGAAATTCGTCGGCGAAGGCGTGCAACGAGGCGGCAACCTCGTCCTGCGAACGTCCGACGTTGCCCGGGTCGTCGACGATGTCATCTGCGAGCCGGCACAACGCGTAGACGGCGTGCACATGACGCCGTCGGGATCTCGGCAGCAGCGCGGCGCCCCAGAAGTAGGTGGTGCCGTATTGCTTGGTGAGGACGCCGCACTGGCGGTAACCCTCCAGGAGTAGCGGATCCACCGGCGGGAACCCGCTCATGCTCGGCCCGGCAGGTACCGGCAGATGCGATCAGCGGCCAATTTCCCCGAAATGAGCACCATCGGTACACCTACTCCGGGAACGGTTCCCGACCCGGCGAATACCAGCCCCGGTAACCGCTTGTCGGTGTTCTTCGGCCGAAACGGGCCGGTCTGGCCGAACGTGTGGGCCAGCGAGAACGGTGTGCCGGCGTGCATTCCCTGCCGTTCCCAGTCCAGTGGAGTGACGAGCTCCTCGGTCACCACATCGCTCGGATAGCCGTTCGTCTGCAGAAATGTGTGCAACTTCTCCCGCATCGGCGCGGCCTGCGTCTTCCAGTCGATGTCGGCGGACAGGTTGGGTACAGGCTCCAGCACGAACAGCGAAGAGGAACCAGGCGGAGCGAGCGTCGGATCGTCGATGGATGGGATCGTGACCAACCGAGAAGGGTCCGGCATCAGCCGTCCCTGGTCGAGAAGCGCATCGAACGCGCCACCCCACTCCTGCCCGAAGTGGATGTTGTGATGCGCCACGGACCGATCCGGAATTCCCCTGGCGCCGACGTGCCAGACCACTGCCGATGGCGAGTACTTGCCACGCAACACCTTTCGCGGAGGAGCAAGGTCGGGCAGCAACCGCCCATAGGCCACCGGCAGATCCAGGGTGCACACCACGGCATCTGCCGCGAGCCGCTCCCCGCTTCGCAGCCGGACGCCTGCCACTCCCCCGGTGTCCGATCTGCGTAGAATGTCGGTGACCTCGTCGGAATACCGGAGTACCGCACCGGCCTTTTCGCAGCCAAGAGCCAAAGCTGTCGGGACGGAGTGCATTCCACCCTCGGGAAACCACACACCTTCGATACTGTCCATATAGGTGATGACGGCATACAGCGCCAATGCGGACTCGGGCGACAGCCCCGCATACAGCGCCTGAAAGCTGAACAACCGGTGCAGGCGCGGATCCTGGAACCGCTTCCGAATGGACGGCCCGAGCCGGCCGAAGCCGCCGAGTCGAATCAGGGCGGCCGCTGCCTTGGGTGCACTGAGGAGTCCGAGCTGGGAGTCGAAATTCCGATCGATGAAATGGGGCATCTCCAGCGAATACAGCCGCCGGAGCCAATCGACGAAATCATCGAACGCAGCGGCGTCGACACTGCCACAGGTCCGAGCGATCTCCTCGCGCATCGCATCGCGGCCGTATCGGACCGCAATGGTGCTTCCGTCGGCGAAATTCGCGCGGTAGGCCGGATCCAGCCGGCGCATCGGCAACAGTTCGTCGATTCGAGCACCGACGGCCGCAAGGGTATCGGAGATCAGATCCCGCATGGTGAGCACCGAGGGACCGGTGTCGAAGGTGAACCCGTCGCGGACCAGACGGCCCGAGCGGCCGCCGGGCAGATCTTCGCGTTCCACCACGGTGACGAGGTGGCCGCGTCCGGTCAGATGGCACGCGGCGGCCAGTCCGGCCAACCCGGCACCGATGACAACGACGTCGCTCATCTGTCGCGCCAGGCAATCTGGCGGGCCATCCGGGTCAGATGCTCGACGCCGATCGGGTCCAGGTCCCGCGCAGCCAGGGCCGAAACCGCGGTATCGACATTGCGGGTGATCATCTTCTCCACCGACGCGACAATGCCGCTCTCCTGTAATTCCTGCTGCAGCAGCACGAGATCGCTGGGGCCGAAAGCAGCCGAGCCGACCTTGTCCAGGGATTTGCGAGAAGCAGGACTTCGCAGCTGCTGGTGGGCCAGCGCGAGGATGACCGTTGGCTTGCCTGAGGTCAGATCGTCGCCGGCCGGCTTGCCGGTCCGCAACGGATCTCCCCAGATGCCCAGCAGGTCGTCGCGGAGCGCGAAGGCTTCGCCGACCGCCTGACCGTAGGCGGCCAGAGTCGCCGTGATCTCCGCGGCCGCTCCGGCTGCGGCTGCTCCCAGTTCGAGTGGACGCTCCACCGTGTACCGGCCCGACTTCATCCGCGCGACGGTCCGTGCGTAGTGGAGATCGCGGCGACCGACCGCGCTCCCGATCAGGTCGTGGCGCTGCCCGGCCACCAGCTCCGCCACCAGGTTCCGCCAGATCCGGCGGAGCGGAGCCGGCAGATCCGACACCAGGTTGCCGGCCTCTGCGTGCGCCAGATCACCGACCAGCACCGCAATGCTCTCTCCGAAGC
>JBPCPG010000143.1:0-7002 GCA_050999445.1 Nakamurella sp.
CGGATCGGGCCCGTCGCCTTGCCCAGTGTGCGGCGCGCGATGACCTTCCACCTGCCGTTGGTCAACACCCGCCGACGGGCCGCCGGATCGCGGTAGATCTTCATGTGGTCGATTCGCGTGTCGAGCCTGGCACCCATTGCGCCCCAACGTCCGGCGGGCCGTTCGTCCACTCCGCCGTCGGCCGCGGACCACGGGTCGGCGCAGTAGTCGACCAGCGGTCGCAGGACCGTACGCCATCGAAAGGACGGCGCGGTTCGCTCCACCTGATCTCGGGCTGCAGCCATCTTCTCGGCAGATGTCAGGAGGTCGCTCAACGCGGTTGCCAATGCCTTGACATCGTTCGTCGGAACAGCGGTGCCCAGCGCATGTTTCGTCACCAGACCGGCGAATTCGTCACCCTCGGAGCAGACGATCGGCAACCCGGCCCACAGATAGTCGAGCATTCTGGTGCGGAAGCTGTACGCCGTCTCCACATGCAGGTAGTGGGTGGAGACCCCGATGTCCGCATCGGACAAGTACCTGCCGCGCTCCGCATAAGGAACCCAGCCTTCGAGAAAGAACACGTGCTTGTCGAGCAGTCCGAGTGTTCTGGACAGCGCGATGGCTTTCGCCAGCACCACCGTCGACAGGTCATCGACGGAAGGGTGCTTGGTGCCCATGAAGACCAACCGCAGCCGCGGCAGTGTGGGCACCAGCATCGCCACGGCCTCGACGAGAGTGATGGGATCGAACCAGTTGTAGACACCGCCCGCCCAGAGCAGCACCTGATCGCCGAGGTCGATCCCGGCGATTTCGCCTTTGATCGCTCCGGACGCGGTAGCCGGTGGAGTTTCCGGGATACCGAAGGGGGCCACGTCTATCAGTTTGCGCAGCGTGACATCCTGCCGGTACGAGGCGAAGTTGACTCTTCCCAGGGCGGACATGTGGCCCAGCCAGAGATCTCGTTGGCGCTCGGTCGCGCACAGGAAGAAGTCACCCAGTTCGATCTGGATGCGCAAGGCGTCCAGACCTCCCGAGAGCATGAAGGTCTGCTCCGCGGGGCTGTTGCCCTGACCGCCCTCGAGCATCTCCAGGTGGATCGGATCGTAGAGGTCGATCACCAGCTTGGCGCCGGTCTGCGCCAGCCACGGATTGTTCCGCAGGGTGAAACCCTGGAGCACGATGATCTGCTGACCGGCGGCCAGTTCCCGGAGCCGGTCACCCCTGCCGTCGCAGACCTGAAAGCTGTCCGCCACGCCACTGACCCGGCGCGTGGATGCGAGTTTGACGTCGTGCTGCTCGGCGAGAAGTTCGGCGACGTTCCAGGCGCGGATCGCCGGGCCGGCCATGCGCTCTCCGACGGAGTCGTCGGTCAGCACCAGAACCCGCTGCCGAGGAACATCGGTTCGGCCGACTGCCGTCACCGGGTCGAACCGGCCGAGCGGCGCGTTGACGCCTCAGCGGGCAGGGCGATCGGTGAATCGTCGTCGATCAGCGGGTCGGTCGGCCTCTTGGTCAGATCCATCCTGGTGGGCGGCTGCAGGTTGCCCCACCGGCTGTGCATGGCGACCAGGCCACCGGACTCACGCGGGGTGCCGAGCACGACGTCGAACCGAACTGCCTTCGCCCACTGGTCGAACGAGTGCGCCAGATCGCTGTCGACGATGGACGAGTTGACGTCGAAAGTGCCGGGCTGCAACGGAAGGGCCGGAATCCGGACCTCGATCTGGCCTTCCCCCTGCAGCAACTGCGGAATGTATTCCGCGTCCCAGGTGTGATGCGACCAGATGTGCACGCCTTCCAGCGAGGTCAGTGAGACGGAGAACACCGGCCGATCGACCCCGCGGGGCGCCCGCCAGTGCAGCCTGACCGTCATCTCGTCACCGGTCTTGAACTGCCGCGAGTCCGAGTTGCGCCGATCGATCAGTTCGATCTTCTCCACGGTGATCTCGCCGCTGCCGTGCCGGGTGCCGCCGCTGACAACCTTCCGTGCATGGTGGCCGGCATCGATGTATCGGTCGACGATCAGCGCCGCGTGTCCGACGTCGACCACCTCGCCGTGGTCCAACCAGGCGGCTTGATCGCACAGGGTTCGCATCTCGCCCAGCCCGTGACTGACGACGACGATGGTGTGGCCCTGATCCTTGAACTCGGCGAACTTCTCCCGGCACCGCTCCTGGAACTGCATGTCGCCGACCGCCAGGATCTCGTCCACCAGGAGGATCTCGGGCTCGACGTGGATCGCGACGGAAAAGCCGAGTCGAACGTACATACCGGAGGAATAGCTCTTCACCGGCTGGTCGATGAAGGCGCCGACGCCGGCGAATTCGGTGATCGCCTCGAACTTCGAATCCAGCTCCTTACGGCTCATTCCGAGGATGCTGCCGTTGAGATAGACGTTCTCCCGGCCGGTCAACTCGGGATGAAATCCGGAACCCAGTTCCAGCATCGCAGCCATTCGGCCGACGCTGGTGATAGAGCCGGTATTCGGTTGCAGAATTTTCGCAATGCACTTGAGCAGCGTGGACTTGCCGGATCCGTTGTGGCCCATCAGCCCGAAGGTCTGACCTTCCGGAATCTGCAGGTTTACCCCTTTGAGCGCCCAGAACTCCTCGAAAGTGGCCCGCTTACGGCGCAGTATCGTCGATTTCAGCGACTGATTGCGTTCCTTGTAGATGCGGAATGACTTCGACACGTTCTCGACCGAGATGGCGATGTCGCTCATAGCTCCTCCACCAGGTGCGAGGAGAACCTACGGAACACCAGGGTGCCGACCAGGAGCGCACCGAAGGCCCAACCGGCGGCGCCTGCCCAGTCCTGCCACCGTGGCAGGTCGTAGTCGTACAGCATTGACCGGAAGGCGTCGGTGAACCGGAACGCCGGATTGAGTCCCCAGAGGAAGCGAAGCGGGATGTCATGGCCCTCCTTCAGCAACTGTTGTTGCTGACTGATGATCAGGTTGTTCGAATAGATGATCGGAGTGAGGTAGAGCCAAATCTGGATGAAAAGGGCCATGAAATGCTGAGTGTCCCGGAAGAAGACCATGGCCACGCTCAGGGCCAGCGCAACCCCGATGACGAAAATGACCATCAGCAACACCATCAGCAACATGAACGGGATGAAGATCAATACCTTCGGGCCGCCGACGAATGCGACGACGACCAGTAGGACGCCCAGTTCGGTCAAAAAGGTGGAAGCCGCGGAGAAGACGGTGGCGACCACCGGTATATAACGCGGGAAATAAACCTTGCTCAACAGCGCCGCATTGTTAACGATGCCACCCATCCCACCCATGATCGACCCGGACAAGAAGTTCCACGGAATCAGGGCTGACGCCAGGAACACCGTGAACAGGCCTATGCCGGAGTGCGTTCCCTTGGGGATGTCCTGCCGCAACAGGAAGCCGAACACCAGGGAATAGATGGCGATGATGGCCAGCGGATTGATGAAGGACCACAGCCGACCCAGTGCCGTTCGCTTGAACTGCGAACGGATCTCCCGCAACGTCAGGTTGATCAACAGTTCGCGCGAGCCGAGCCGCTCCGCCCTGCGACGCTCACCGAGCGTCTGCACTGGCACCACGCGCTTGGGTGGAGCGGACCCGAGTAGTCCAGGCAGCACTCGAGCCATGTGTGAATTCCTCCAGGGAGCGGGACCTGCGGGCCGGCCGAGATCGGCTCTACGGTCGTTCGAATCGACTACATCCTAGCTCGACCCCACGTGTCGCCGGTCGGTCCGGCGTCGGGTCGAGCGGCTATCATCTTGCTGGCGCGTGCTCGTTCGGCGCGTGATCTGCAGTAAACGTGAAGAGGTGGAGACAGGTGGCGGTCGAGTCCTCGAGCGGAATCGAAGACCCGTTCAGAGTCCTCCGGCGAGTAGCCCCGGAGGCTGCGCTGGTGGTCCGCGACTACATCAAGGGCCTGGAGGCCGAGGCAGGCTCGGCCCGCACGCTGGCCGAACGCTCGGAGGCCGACCGGAAGCAGAACGTCGAGCGGCTGGAGATCGAGAACCTCGAACTCCGGCAGGAGCTGCAGAAGATCAAGGACGAACGTGACCAGGCCGGGTGGGGCCGTCGGTCGGCGCGCCGGGGATCTTCGCTATCAGCCGGTCAAGGACTGTGACCGACCCAGACGCACCGCCCGGCCCGTCCGCCGCCCAGCAGGATCCCGCCCAGCAGGATCCCGCCCAGCCGGATTCCGCAGCGAAGGCGGACGGCCGGTCCGCGCGGGTCCCGTTCCTGTCCGTCCTGACCGTGGTCGATTCTGCTGACGCGCTGCGCGGCATCGATGGAACGTTCGCCTCGCTGGAGGAGCAGACCGACTCGGGGTGGCAGTGGTGCGTCGTGGTCACTGCGGACGTCGCGTCGGGTGCGGCCGAAATTCTCGGCCGATTGGTCGGCGGCGACCTGCGGTGTCCGATCATCGCCGCGCCAGGGGAGTCCCTGGCCGCTGCCAACGCCACCGCGCTGAGCGTTGCGACCGGCGTCAACGTCGGGTTCGTGGACGCCGGCGACCAGCTGGATGTCAACACCGTCAAGGTGTTGCGTCGGGAGGTCCCGCCAGGTCGATGGGCGTATTCCGACGAGGCCAAGGTCAACGACTTCGGCGGGGTCACGCAGACCTGGTTCAAGTCGGAGTACTCACCGGAAATGCTGCTCTCCCAGCCTTATGCCGTGCGGTTGGCCGTACTGCCGAGGCGGATCGTCGAAGCGAACGGCTTCTCCGAGGAAGCCGGTTCCGCCTGCAACTACGACGTGGTGCTGCGGGTGTCGGAACAATGCGGCCCTGCGGTCCACGTGCTCGGTCCGTACTATCTGCACGGCCCGCTGACGCCGGACCACGCGCCGCCGTACGTGGAGGCGCTGCCGCAGGATCGCTGCCGGGTGGTGGCGAGGGCGTTGGAACGCCGAGGGCGGCACGTACTGGTTCGCCCGGTAGAGGTGGCCGGCCGAGCACTGGGCCAGCAGGTCGTCCGGACCCCGTTGCGGACGCCCAAGGTCAGCATCGTCATTCCGACCCGCGGCTCTTCGTCGTTGATCTTCGGGTTCGACCGCTGCCACGTGGTGGACCTGGTGACGGAACTGTGGTCCGCCGACCGGTACGTCGACCTGGAACTCGTTGTGGTCCATGACACATCGACCCCGGCCTGGGTGATCGAGGAAATCGAGCGGGTGACCGACGGTCATTGGGTCAGCGTCGAATTCCACGGCCCATTCAATTTTTCCCGGAAATGCAACGCGGGTGCCCTTGCGGCCGGCGGTGAATATCTCTGTTTCCTCAACGATGACGTCGAGATCGTCACCCGGAACTGGCTGGACCAGTTGGTGTCGCTGCTCGACGACCCGGACGTCGGCGCGGCCGGACTGCGGTTGAACTTCGCGGACGGCACCTTGCAGCATGCGGGGCACCTCTACGACGGCGGCAATGCCGGCCACCTGATGTTCGGCGAGGCATCGGATTCGCTGAGCTGGGGCGGCGCGGCGCACCTGGCCGGAGAACGATCCGGCGTCACGGCTGCGTGCCTGCTGATGCGGACGGAGGACTTCCAGGAGATCGGTGGCTTCTCGGAGCAGTTCCCCCTCAACTACAACGACGTGGACCTGTGCTTGAAGATCCGCTCGCTCGGCCGACGGATCGTCTACACGCCGCACGCCCAGATGTACCACTTCGAGTCACAGACCCGAGTACCTGTGGTGACGAATCAGGAACTGGTCCGCATGCGGCGGCGGTGGCTCCCGTGGTTGGAGACCGACCCGTTCCTGAACCCACTGGTACGCGCGAAGCCGCTCGTCGGCTGGGGCCGATGATCTCGCGACGCCGAACCGGCGGCATCAGCGCAAGCACACCGAAAGGCACGGCAATGACGGACGAGGTGCAGGGATGACGGACGAGGTGCAGGCCGCGAACGACGATCGGGCGGGGCTCGCGACCACCAGCAGTGACTACTCGGCGGTCTACTACCACTCCCACCTCGGGCCGGCCTACACCTACGAGGAGCCGCACTGGCGGCACTTCTTCGGTGCCGTCGCCGACGCCCTGATCGGCCTGTTGGACCCGAAGACCTTCTATGACGCCGGCTGCGCCAAGGGCTTTCTGGTCCGGGAACTGGCCGACCGCGGCGTGGATGCCCGCGGGGGCGATATCTCTGAATCCGCCATTTCCGAAGCACCGGCCGGTCTGGCCGAGCGGCTCGAGGTGCGAGACCTGACGCACCCGTTCGATCAGCACTACGACATGATCAGCTGCATCGAGGTGCTCGAGCACATGTCCTCGCAGGACGCCAGGGAAGCAGTCGCAAACATGTGTGCGGCGGCGGATCTGGTGTTGCTGTCCAGCACGCCCGAGGACTTCGCCGAGCCGACCCACGTGAACGTCCGTCAGCCCGCCGCCTGGGCGCAGGACTTCGCGGTACAAGGTTTCTTCCGTCGCACCGACATCGATGCGTCGTTCCTGTCCCCCTGGGCGGTCATCTTCCAGCGCAGCGAGCTCAGCAAGGCCGAGCTCGTGACGCGCTACGAGTCCTACATCGCCTCGTTGAGCCGGGAGGTGCTCGAGAAGCGGCGGGCTCTGCTGGACTCCCAACGACTCGTCGACGAACAGAGTGCGCCTGCGCTGCAGGAGAGCACCGCGATGCGAGGACAGATCGAGGCTCTGGAGACCGAGGTCGCCCGGCTGCGCTCGGCGGACGTGCTGGCCGATTCCGCCGCGAAGCTGGCAATTCTGGACGAGGTGATCGGGCTGCGGGCCGAACTGGCAGAAGCACAGGTGGAGCAGGAGACCTACGCGGAGCCGCTCCGCCAGGAGGCGGCGGCCGCGGCAGCGGCGGTGACGACGCTCACCTCCGCGCTGGCCGCGGCGCGGGCCGAGATCGGTCAGCGACCTTCTGGCGCCTTCGGGGCGTCCCGAACGGTGCAGGACGCGATCGCGGCGAAGGAAGCAGAGATGAAGGGTGCGCGCACCTGGCGGATCGGGCGCATGGTGCTGGCCCCGGCCGTCGCGATGCGGAGGTTGATCGGCCGGTGAA
>JBPCPG010000148.1:0-5746 GCA_050999445.1 Nakamurella sp.
GGGGTGTGCGTGAGCAGTGCCCAGCACGACGCCGCGCCCGCCACCACGGCCGCCCACACCATGCCGCCCGCAAGGCTCAGTCCACGCCGGACAGCCCGCACCACAGCCTGCCGGGGAACCGGTTCGCCGCGCTCGTCGGACACCATGAGGTCCACCAGCCCGGCGCCGCCCAGCGCGGCCTGGCCGGCCACCCCGGCCAGCACCACAGCCACCACCAGCACCAGACCGGCTGTGCGCTCGACCGGGATTCCGAGTCGGACGCACCACAGCACACCTGCAGTCAGAACGGCGACGACACCACCGCCGACGGCCAACCCTGGAGCGCTGCGGACCAGTCCGAGAAGCGCCACCGTTGCGGCCGCGGCCAATCCGACGGCCAGCGGAAACCCGTTCCAGAACGACGCCGCTGCCAGAGCGGAGAGGCCGGTGGCCGGCAACTGCGAGGCGCTGCCGTCGGGCAGTTCGAATGCGAAAGGAGCGGCGGCGACCACCCCCAGCACCAGTGCGGCCGCAGCCGGAACGGCGGTGATTCCGCAGAACCACCCGCCCCGCTCGGAAATCAGCGCGGCCCCGCCGAGCGCCACGACGAGCGCCACCAATGGCGCCAGCCAACTCAACGGCGCCGGGGCGGACGTGACCGCGGACAGCTCCCAGGCCAACAGCAGGATCGCCAACAGCACGCCCACGGCGCTGCGCCGGGCCGGGCCGGTCCAGCTCGAAGCCCGATCGGCGACCTCCTGCGCGACGGCGGACTCCACGTCGTCCACGAAGGGCGGAGGCGGGGCGGTTGCGGCCTCGGTCAGATACAGCGAGGCACCATCCAGCACGCCCGCCTCGTCCAGAGATCTGGCCGGGTCGAGCGAGCCGAACTCCGGCGCCGCCAGCCGCCAGCGAACGGGAACCGGCGAATTCGGCACCGAGAGCAGCCGCAGCACGGTGGGGAGCTGCTCGCCGATCGGGGTGTCGGCGGGCAGCGAGATGTCCATCTGACGGCCGTCACCGACGACGGTCACCCTGGTGAACCGGGTGCTCATGGACCTCCTCCCCGTCTTTGTCCCCGCGAGCAGGTCGCGGGTGCGTGCTCGAAGCTCTGCGTGCTCGGAAACCTGCCGGAATGGACTCGCCGCCCCTCGTACCGGTTCCACCCCGATGCGCCCGGTCGGCCCGCGCCTGCCCCCTGGCCGGCAGCGGCAGGTCAAGGCGACTGTCGGCGCGCAGCCGTAGTCTAAGCGGCGTCGGGTGGGGAATCGGGAACGTCGTCGGGAGGTGCACGGGGTGGCCCAGCGCTTGATTCACCGGCCCGCCCGTCTCCGGCCGGCGCCGGTCGACCTCCGGCCGGTGGAGCTGATTGTTGCTCCGACCTTGCCCGATGCGGCAGCCGGGCTGCAGGGCGTGATGCAGATTCTGATGCCGATCATGGGCGGTGTCGGTTCGTTGGTGATGATCGTTGCCAACCGCAATCCCGTGATGCTCATCGCGGGCGGCATCATGCTGATGGCGACCATCATCGGGGCCATCGTCATGTTCGTGGCGCAGCGGACCGGAGCGGGCAAACGCGCCACCGACCTGCGGCGACGGTATCTGGACTACCTGGACAAGGTGCGGGCCGAACTGGCCGATGCAGTGCGGCAACAACGCATGCTGGCCGTCAGACAGCATCCCGAGCCGTCCTCGCTTCCGGAGCTGGTACGCGATCCGCTGCGTCTGTGGGAGCGCCGTCCGGAAGATCCGGACTTCCTGATCGCCCGGATCGGTACCGGCGCCAGTCCGCTCTGGCAGCGGGTGGTCGCGCCGCCGGATCGCGATCCACTGGCCGAGCCGGACATCGTCATCGCTGCTGCCGTGCTGCGCATCGTCGAGCGTGATCGGATGGTCAGCGGTATGCCGGTCGGCCTTCCGGTGTCCGGCCGGGTGTCGGTGGTCGGGCCGCCGGCAGCCGCCAGGGGGGTGGTCACGGCGGCGCTGTTGCAGCTGGTGTCCTGGCACGGGCCGGGTGAGCTGCGGCTCTACACCTGTGTTCCGCGGCGAGCTGCAGGGTGGCTGGGCTGGCTCAAATGGCTGCCGCATTCACTGTCGGAGGTCGAGTTCGATGGAGCGGCGCCCAAACGACTGGCGACCGAACACCCGGAGGCGCTCGCCCAACTGCTTGGCCCGGAAATCTCCCGCCGCGCCGGCGAGGCCGTGCGAGCCGGTCGGTTCGGCCGAGCGGATCCGTCGAGATTCGGGCCGGCCATCGTTCTCGTTCTCGACCTCGGCGGCCCGACGGGCGATCTGTTCGCCGGTCTGCCGACCGAACTCGGCCCGGCCGATCTGGGTATACACGTCATCAGCCTGGTGGAATCCGCGGTTCACGAGCCGGAACGCGTCGATGTGCGGTTGATCTGTTCCGAGCAGGGCATCCTCGTCGAGGATCTCCGGCCACCGACCGACGACGACCTCGCCGAAGCCCGGATCAGGGCCGCCGGTGCCAGGACCGGTCGCCCGGACCTGCTCGATCCGTCCACGGTGCGGACCGTGGTCCGGGAGCTGACGGCGGTGCGCCTGGTCGAGGAGACGTCGGCCGCCGCGCCGTTGGAGGCGACACTCGATCTCGCCGATCTGGTCGGCGTTCCCGATCCCGGGAACTTCGACCCCCGGCAGACGTGGCAGCCCCGGACGACGAGCGATTTCCTGCGCGTTCCGTTCGGTCTCGGTCCGGCCGGGGAACGGATCTTCCTGGACCTCAAGGAGCCGGCGCTCGGTGGCATGGGGCCGCACGGCCTGTGCGTGGGGGCGACCGGATCAGGCAAGTCGGAGGTGCTGCGGACGGTCGTGCTGTCGCTGGCCATGCTGCACCCGCCGGAGCGACTTTCGCTGGTACTCGTCGACTACAAGGGTGGCGCCACGTTCGCAGGACTGGAGGACACTCCCCATTGCGCCGCCATGATCTCGAACCTCTCCGACGACACCGGGCTGGTCGATCGACTTCACGACGCGCTGTTCGGTGAGATGAAACGGCGCCAGCAGGTGCTCGCGGACGCCGGCAATCTGCCGAACGTCACGGAGTACAACCGCCGTCGGGACAGTGGCGACGTGGCCTGTGCGGCGACGCTTCCCAACCTGTTCGTGGTGATCGACGAATTCGGCGAGCTGCTCACGGCCAAGCCCGATTTCATCGAGCTGTTCCTGGCCATCGGCCGGATCGGCCGGTCCATCGGCGTACACCTGCTACTGGCGAGCCAGCGACTCGAGGAGGGTCGGCTGCGCGGACTGGAGTCGTTCCTGTCCTACCGGCTGGGTCTGCGCACCTTCAACGTCGGCGAATCGCGGGCCGTGCTGGGCGTCGGCGATGCGTACGAGCTGCCTCCTATTCCCGGCTCCGGGTACCTCAAGGTCGACACCACCGTTTTCCAGCGGTTCAAGGCCGGCTACGTCTCCGGCCCGTATATGCCGCCGGTCACCGGTGAGACGTTGGTCGACGCCGCGCCCGTCCCCTCGCCGTTCCCGTTCTTCAACGACACCGCCGCCTATCTGGCCGCGATGACGCCCGACCTACCGGTCAAGGCCGGTGGAACAGACGTGCTGGCGGCGACGGTGCTGGATGTCGCCGTCGGGCAGTTGGCCCGCGCGGGGAGCAAGGTCGCCCAGATCTGGTTACCGCCGCTGCCGCAGAACCTCGCGCTCGACGCCGTACTCGGCCCGGTGGTGACCGATCCGGTGCTGGGTCTGCGAACCGCCGATTCGGTCGGCGCCAACGATTCGGTCGGCTCGAACCAGGGTGCTCAGGTTCCGGATTCGCTGACCGTTCCACTCGGGCTGCTGGACAAGCCGGCCGAGCAGAAGCAGGTGCCGCTGTTGCTGGACCTGGGCGCTTCGGGCGGGCACCTCGCCATTCTCGGCGCACCGCAGACGGGCAAGTCGAATTTGCTGCGCACGCTGGTGCTGTCCTCGGCCTTGAGGCACCAGCCGGGCGAAGTCTCCTTCTACTGCCTGGATCTGGGTGGTGGCGCGCTCCGCGTTCTGAACGGGCTGCCCCACGTCGCCGGGGTGGCCCCCAGGCTCGATGTCGATCGGGTGCGGCGCACCGTTGCAGAGGTGGCGGCCGCCATGACCGAGCGTGAGGAGATGTTCGGCCGGCTCGGTATCGATTCGGTGGACTCGATGCGCACGCTGTTCCGGCAGGGTCGACTTGCCGAGCTGGAGGTGGCCGACATCTTCCTGGTGATCGACAACTTTCCGGTGCTGCGCAGCGATTTCGAAGATCTCGCCGATGTGGTTCAGGATCTGGGCACCAGAGGCCCCGGCTATGGCATCCACCTGATTCTCACGGCCGGTCGGTGGTCGGACATCCGGATGCAATTGCAGGCGGCGATCGGCCACAAGATCGAGTTCCGGCTCAACGATTCCGGCGACTCGGTGATCGGCCGGAAACAGGCGGCCAACCTTCGGCCGGACAATCCCGGGCGATGTTTGATCGAGGGCGGGCTGCAAGCACAGATCTGTCAGCCTTTCCTGCACTCGGCCGGGTCCATCGAAACCTTGGTGCAGGCGGTGGCCTCGGCCTGGCCTGGCGCCCCGGTCCAACCCATCCGGATGCTGCCCGCGGTGGTCGAACTGGCCCGCCTGCGGGCCGACGCAGGCCCACGGGTCGGCACGGTCATCGGCATCGACGAGACGGACCTCAAGCCGATTGAACTCGATTGGCGCGGCGCGGATTCGCACCTGATGATCATCGGCGACGCCGAATCGGGCAAGACTTCGCTGCTGGAGCTCATCGTCAGCGATCTGGTGTCGAAATACACCGACCAGGAAGTGGTGTTCGCGGTCTTCGACGTTCGTCGGACGTTGCTGGACGTGGTGCCCGAGGACTACCTCGGCGCGTACGCCGGCACCGCCGCGATGGCGGCCGGAATGGCGAAGGGCGTCGCGAGCGAGCTGAGCGGCCGACTACCACCGGAGGACGTGACGGCCGCTGCGCTGCGAACCAGGTCCTGGTGGCGCGGTCCGGAGATCTTCGTGCTGGTCGACGACTACGACCTGCTGTCTCCGGGGGGCGCCGGCCCGTTGGCGCCGTTCGTCGAATTCCTGCCGCAGGCCCGTGACGTCGGTTTCCATCTGATTTTGGCCAGGCGCTCCGGCGGCGCCGGCCGGGCCCTGTATGAACCGATTCCCCAGCGGCTCCGCGAAGTGGGCGCCGTCGGTCTGCTGCTGTCGGGCGACCGTCAGGAGGGTGCGTTCTATCCGGGTGTCCACCTGTCGGTCCAACCGCCCGGACGTGGCACCCTCGTTCGCCGCGGCCGTAAACCGTCCCTGGTGCAGCTCGGGTACCGGCCGCGAGATGCACTCGATTGATCGCCGTTCGGTGGTCGCCGTTCGATGATCGCCGTTGGGGTGCTCGGAGGTGTGAAACCCACCGGGCGGGGGCCGACCGGCCATCCAGCTGAGAGCGCGGGCAGCACATCTGCTGATCCGTGGCTCAGCCGCAGACCGCGCCGACCAATTGCAGAGCCGCGACGAGCGACCGTCTGGACATCCGGCCCACCGTGCCGCGCCGAAGCGCCCCGTCCCTGCGCAACAAGACCCACGGCAACTCTCCGGGCCGCCATCGCGGTACGAACCTTGACCGCGCCACCAGAACCACCGAGACGCTGTGGCGGCGGGCCGGGCCGGGGGTGGCCGCCAGCCACCTCCTGGCCGCGGCAAGCCGCTCCGGTGCGGACCGATCTGCCGGCAACACCAGCAGGACGTGGTCGACCAGGTGCAGGAC
>JBPCPG010000177.1:0-6638 GCA_050999445.1 Nakamurella sp.
TGTACACCGTCACCTCGAAGACATTCATCGGGCAGATCTACAAACTGGCCGGATTCGAGGACGTCGCCGACACAGCAGGCGCCGGGGGCGGTGAGTATCCGCAGCTGTCCGCCGAGTTCCTGGTCAAGTCCAACCCGGACCTGGTGTTCCTGGCCGACACCAAGTGCTGCGGGCAGAACGCGTCGACCTTCGCTGCGCGTCCCGGCTTCGGTGCGATGACGGCGGTCAAGGACAAGCACATCGTCAGGCTTGACGACGACATCGCGAGCCGCTGGGGCCCGCGGGTTGTCGACCTGCTGAAACAGGCGATCACGGCCGGAAAAGCCATCCCGGCCTCGTGACCGAGGTCGGTGGAGTGCCGCCGATCGATCCCCGGACGGCAATGCTCCGTCCCGGCCGATTACGGCCATGGTGGCTGGTGGTCGGCGGTCTCGCCGTGCTGGTGGTTGCTCTTGCCGGGCTCGTGATCGGCCCGGTGGTGATCGCCCCGGGTGAGGTGATCCGGGACCTGCTCGGGATGCGGACGAACCTGAGCCCGACCGAGATCGCCATCATCGAACAGATTCGGCTGCCGCGGGTGGTGCTGGGTCTGCTGGTCGGCGGCACGTTGGCAATCTCCGGAGCCAGCTATCAGGGCGTATTCCGCAATCCGCTGGCCGATCCGTATCTGCTGGGAGCGGCGGCAGGTGCGGGTCTGGCAGTCACGATCGTGATCACCAGCGGCCCGGACAACGGCGAGACCCTCAGTGCCGCACCGATCGCAGCCTTCCTGGGCGCACTGGCCGCGGTGGGCCTGACCTATGCGCTCGGCATCTCCGGAGGCGGCCGGCCGACCACGTCGACGCTGATCCTCGCCGGAGTGGCCGTCGGCAGTTTCCTGACCGCCGTGCAGACCTACCTCCAGCAACGGCACCAGGACACCATTCGGCAGGTCTACTCGTGGATTCTCGGCCGCCTGTCCACATCGGGCTGGCACGACGTGCTGCTGCTGCTGCCCTATGCCGCCGTGTCCTGGATAGTGCTGCTCACCCAGCGCAGGGTGCTCGACGTGTTGGCCGTCGGTGACGACGAGGCGGCCACGCTGGGCGTCGATGTTAGGCGGGTCCGGTTGATCGTCATCGTCGCGGCATCACTGGGAACCGCCGCGGCGGTCTCGGTCTCCGGGCTCATCGGATTCGTCGGCATTCTCGTTCCGCACACCGTCCGACTGCTCGCCGGACGGAGCGCTCGGGTGGTGCTGCCACTGTCGTTGCTGCTGGGCGGGGCGTTCCTGGCGGCCGCCGACCTGCTCGCTCGCACCGCATCTGCGCCGGACGAGATCCCGATCGGTGTGGTGACCGCATTCTTCGGCGCCCCCTTCTTCGTCCTGGTCCTTCGCTCGTCGCGCCGGAACAACTCATGATCAGTTGCCGCGGGGTCACCGTTTCGCTCGGGAACAAGGTGATCTTGAGCGACGTCGATCTGGACGTCTCTTCCGGACAATGGCTCTGTGTGGTGGGTCCCAACGGCGCGGGCAAGTCCACCCTGCTCCGCTACCTGGCCGGCATCGTGGTCGGCGTCGGTGACCTCACGCTGGATGGGCGGCCGGCCGGGCGTCTCGGGCGCCGGGAGCGGGCCCTGTCGGTGGCGCTGGTACCGCAGACTCCTGTTCTGCCGGTGGGTATCCGAGTGCTGGACTACGTGCTGCTCGGGCGGGCGCCGCACATCCGCGCCCTGTCGGTGGAGAGTCCGCGAGATCTCGCCGCAGTCCGGGAAGCGCTGGTGTACCTGGACCTGCTGACCATGGCGGACCGGGCGGTCAGCACCTTGTCCGGCGGCGAACGGCAACGGGTCCTGCTGGCCCGGGCGCTGGCCCAGCAGGCGCCGATCCTGCTGCTCGACGAACCGACGACCGCGCTCGACGTCGGCCACCAGCAACAGGTGTTGGAGCTGGTCGAGCAACTGAGGCTGGAGCGAAATCTCACCGTGATCAGCACCATGCACGACCTGACCCTCGCAGGTCTCTACGCGGACCGCCTGGTCCTACTGGACAGTGGCCGGGTGGTCGTCGACGGGTCGGCGTCCGAAGTGCTCACCGAGGAGAACGTCTGGCGCTACTACGGCGCGAAGGTGATGATCATCGAGAACGGCGACCGCCCGGCCGTCATGCCGCTGCGGGAGCGCCCGCCTGGGCCCCCGGTCTGAGCTCGGCTCCCTACTACGATGACAGTTCGCGCTGCAGAGGGTTTCGAATCTGCGGCGCTGCATCTTTGCCCGCATCCGCCGGCTGTGTACCCCGGAAGGGATTGATCGACGTGTCATCCTTTCGGGTACTGATGATCTGCACGGCGAACTACTGCCGCTCGCCGATTGCGGAGCAACTACTGGCCGCCGGGATTCGAACCCGCTTCGGCGCGGCCTTCACCTGGATCGTGCAGTCCGCCGGCACCGCCGCCTGGGTCACCCGCCCGATCCATGGCTTCTCGGCCAAGGTGTTGGCCGAACGGGGTGCGCTCGTCGACGGCCACCAGAGCCGAGATCTCGACGTAGCGATGATCCGCGACGCCGACCTGATCCTGACGGCCGCACGGGAGCACCGGTCCGCCGTGGTCAAGATGCTTCCAGCGGCGATCGGCCGTACCTTCACCATGTTGCAGTTCGCCAGGCTCGCTGCGGCGGTCGAGCCGATCATCTCGGACGATCCCGGGGAACTCGGCCGCCGGTTGCTGGTGGAGGCCAAAGCCGCCCGCTCGATGCTGCAGCCGGTCGCGCCGGAATCAGACGATCTGCCGGATCCGATGGGCGGCCCGCTCCAAGGTTTCGAAGCCTGTGCTGTCGCCCTGGACGCCGTGGTGCAGAAGATTCTGCAGCCCCTGCAATTCACGACGCCGGTTGCTCCGTCCTGACCTGCCTGCTCAGCCCTCCCCCAGCACAAGAAACGTCCCCCAGCACGAGACGCGCAGCTGCTTGTCCGTGAGCCACCTGGAATTCGCCTGCGGCTCAGACGGCGACCGGCAGCCGGCGCGGGCCGCGCAGGGTGGTGCCGGGCCGCATGATGACCGGGCCGGCCAACTTGAGGTTCGGGAAACGGGTCGCCAGCGCGCGGAACGCGGCGGTCAGTTCCATCCGAGCCAGCGCCGCCCCCAGGCAGTAGTGGAGGCCGCCGGAGAAGGCCAGATGATCGTCGGCGTTGGCCCGGGTGATGTCGAAGCGGCCAGGCGCGGCGAACACGGCCGGATCACGATTGGCCGCGGCCAACATCAGCAGCACCCACTGTCCGCGTGGCACCTGCACCCCGGCCAGTTCGGCCGGATCGGAGCAGGAGAGCAGAACCCGCGCCGTCTGCTGCACCGGCGGGTCGTACCGCAACACCTCTTCGACCACGGCCGCCGCCCGAGAAGGATCCTGCACCAGCAACTCCCACTGTTCGCGGTTGTTCAACAACGCACGCACACCGTTGCCGATCGCGTTCACCGTGGTCTCGAAGCCGGCCAACAACAGCAGCCCGACCAATGACGTCAACTCACCGGTGGTGATCTCCTCGCCCCGCTGAGCCAGCAGGGCCGAGGTCAGGTCGTCCCCGGGCTCTTTCGCCGCCCGAACCAGCAGCGCGTCGAAAGTCGCCCTCATCTGCCGGTCTGCCACGAACAGCGCGACCGCGTGCCGCAGCGAGTGCACCCCGTCCAACGCCGACGCTACTGTCGCGCCGACCCGTCGCAGCCGGTCGGGCTCATCGGCCAACCCGAGCATCTTGGTGATCACCGCGATCGGCAACGGGGACGCAAACGCCGAGACCAGCTCGAAGCTGTCCCGCCCGGCGACCCGATCCAGCAGTCGGTCGATGGCCACCTCGACCAACCTCTCGTACCCTGCCATCCGCCGCGGCGCGAACGCCGGTGCCGCCAACCGCCGGAGCCGGGTGTGATCGGGCGGATTGAGCGCCAGCAAGGACAGATCGAGCATCTCTTCGGCAGGCCGCGGCGCCGCCGGATCGGTCACTCCGAATGCTCGACTGCGCAACACCTGCTGACATATCTCATAACTCGTGGTGCTCAGATTGCCCATCCTGGTCGGCAGCACCGGGCCGCGCGTCCGCATCCGCTCGTAGACCGCGTGCGGATCGGCCCGCCCCACCGCCAGATGCAGTTGGCTGAGCAGGTCGCCCTTCACCAGCCCGGAATAGAGATTCTGGGCGCGATTGGTATAGATCCCGGCCGCGAACCGGCCTACTCCGATTGCCTGCCGGGTCACCTGCTGCACGCTCACCACCATCAATTCAGTATGCAACGGCCCGACAGGAATTCAGCGTGCAACGGCCCAACAGCACGCCGGCTGATCGCTTCAGCGCGGTCCGGGCACTGCGTTGTCGGTCGGGTCTGGCACATTGGAGATCCACAGCGTCGAAAGCAGGTTGTCATGTGCTACCAGGTCAGGCTGTAGTTGCGTATCGCCATCGTGTCCACCTATCCGCCCAGGGCCTGTGGGATCGGCACCTTCTCACGCGATCTCCGGGCGGCCCTGATCGAGGCTGATCCGTCGACCGAGGTCGAAATCATGGCCATCGTCAGAGAGGACCATGCGCCGGCGGCTGAAGTGGTGTCGGTGATCCGGCAGGAAGTGCGGGCTGACTACCTGGCCGCGGCCGAGTTGCTCGATGACCGGGAAACCGATGTGGTCCTGATCGAGCACGAGTACGGAATCTTCGGTGGGCAGGTCGGTCGTTTCGTCCTGTCCCTGGTGCGAGAGCTGCAACGACCGTTCGTTCTCACCTTGCACACCGTGCTGTCCGAGCCGTCCGCCGCACAGGAGGAGGTTCTGCGGGAGCTGTGCGAGCGAGCCACGTTGGTCACCGTGTTCACCCAGACGGCGCGCCGCATGGTGCTCGGCGCCGGAATGGCCACGGCGGACCGGGTGCGAGTGCTACCGCACGGAGCTCCGACGGCGCTGCTGCCGTCGATGACGCCGACAGCGCTGCCGGCGCCGATGGAGGCGATGGACGGGCACGCCCGGCGGCCCGAGCCGGGAGTCGCCGGAACAACCGTCGCGCACCTCCAGGGACGGACGGTCCTGTCCACCTTCGGCCTCATCTCGGCCGGCAAGGGCATCGAGACAGCGATCCAGGCGATCGCTAAAATCGCGCCGTTGCATCCGGACGTGCTGTACCTGGTCGCCGGCCAGACGCATCCTGAGGTGGTGAAGTTCGAGGGGGAACGGTACCGGCTGGGATTGCAACGGCTGGTCCGCGACCTCGGGCTGCAGCGCAACGTTCAATTCCTGGACCAATTCCTGTCCACCGAGGAACTCGCCGTACTGCTTTCCTCGACGGATCTTTATCTGACGCCCTACCGGTCGCGGGAGCAGATCGTGTCCGGAGCGTTGACCTTCGCAATCGTTGCCGGATGCCCGGTGGTGTCCACGCCCTACTTCTATGCCGAAGATCTGCTCGGCTCCGGAGCCGGAGTACTGGTTCCGTTCGACGATCCGGACGCATTCGCCGACGGAATTCTGCAACTGCTCGACGATCCGGAAGCTCTGGCTGCCGCCGCACGGGAAGCGCGGCGCATCGGAGCGGGACTGGCCTGGCCCGCAGTCGGCGCACAGACGCTGGAAATTCTGGCTGAAGCCCTGCAGCTTTCGATGCCCTCCGCCGTTGCCGGCGGCGCTCCCCACCACGTGGCGTCCGCGCCGCCGATCCAGCCGCAACATCTGCTCACTCTCATCGACGACGTGGGAATCATGCAGCACGCCGACGGCGTCGTTCCCAACAGATCCAGTGGCTACTGCGTCGACGACATCGCGCGTCTGGTCATCGTCGCGACCGCTCTGGACCGCGGCGCGCACGACTCGAGGTTCAGCCGGATCCTCACCCTGGGGCTCAGCTTCCTGCGTCACGCCTGGGACCCGACCGCCCCAGGGATGCACAACTTCATGTCCTACCAGCGGCAATGGCTGGACCAGCCGCACACCGGCGACCATCTCGGCCGCACGGTGTGGGCTCTCGGCGTCGTGATCGCCGCCCACCCGCCGCGCGCTGTCGTCGCGCCCAGCATGCGGCTGCTACAAGAAATCGCCCCCGTCGTACAGCAGATGGACAGCTTGCGGGCCGTGGCCTTCACGGTGCTGGGCCTCGCCGAATCGCCGCTGGAGGCGTGGCCTCCGGCGCTCCAGCAGAGCATGCAGTTGCTGGCCGCGCGGCTGCTCACCGCCTACACCACGACGTCCTCCGACGACTGGCGTTGGTTCGAGGACGAACTCACCTACGACAACGCTCGGCTCTCACAGGCTCTCATCGGTGCTGGTCACCGGCTCGGCAACTCCGAGATGCTCCATGCGGGTCTGGAGTCGCTGAACTGGTACCGCAGTCAGTGCCTCCCCACTGACGCCGTGGTGCACCTGATCGGCAACAAGTGGCGCCGCCGTTCCGAGCCTCCCGCCGAACTCCTCGAACGTGGCGACGAGCAGCCGGTGGATGCCGCTGCACTTGTCGAGGCACTGGCCCAAGCGTTCGCGGTGACCGGACAACCCGAGTACGGCGCGCAGGCGGTGCGCGTCTTCGAATGGTTCCTCGGCCGCAACCACCGGAACGAACCGATCTACGACTTCGCCACCGGTGGCTGTCACGACGGGCTCGGGTCCAACGGTGTCAGCGAGAACGAGGG
>JBPCPG010000194.1:0-8200 GCA_050999445.1 Nakamurella sp.
GTAGAAGGCCCGCAGCGCGACCGCGCAGTGCTCGAGTGTCGCAAGCCCGGAGCGAAGGCCGGGCCCCGGGTCCGGCCGCCCGGCTGCCCGCGGGTTGAGTCGGCGACTTTCCCTGGCCCGTTCGAGCAATTGGTCGATCTGATCGGTGGAATTGGACAACTGTCGTGCCCGGACCAACCACTGCGAAGTCTGCTCCGGCGTCACGGGCTTCGGCACCTGCGTGGCCACCGCCTCCAGCAGATCGGCCAATTCGACCGCGAATTCCTCGACGGCGGCTCCGGCGGTACGGCCCCGCACCGTCGGTGGGAACAGCAGCGCGACCACGACGCCGGCCGCCGCGCCGATCAGGGTCTCGACGATCCGATCGTTGGCGGCGGACTGCGCACCGTTCACCCCCAGCACCAGCATCGCGCTGATCGGAACTTCGAGCAGATGGGGACCAAGGCGAAGCAGTTGTCCCAACGCCAACGAAGCGGCGATCAGCACCGCCAGGGTGGCCACGCTGAATCCGAAGACGGACGCGAAGACGATGGCGACGACGACACCCACGACGACACTGACGATGCGGCGGGCCGTGTCGGTCACGGTGCCGACAAGAGTCACCTGGACGATCAGCAGGGCTGTCAGGGCGGCGGTGAGGGGGCGGGTGCCGGACAGTGTCCACTCGGCGAGCAGATAGCCCAACGTGGCGGCGCCGGTGAGCCGTGCCGTTCTGACCAGCGCCGCGCGCCAGCCCAGCCTGAGTCGCCGCATCGTGGAAGACCACCAGGCACGCAGGCCCCGCGTCGCCGTGTCCACCAACTTCCACACCTCCGTCATTCTGGTGCACAGCTTCTACCAGGGCGCGACGAGGCGCCGGAGCGGCCGCTGCGGCTTGACCGGCCACCGCGGCCCGTCCAGGCCGCCGGCACTGTTGGTGGTCAGCCGCCCGCGTCCTCCAGATCTCCTTCGACTTCCAGGTACACCTGAGCCAGCTGATCCATCAGCTTCGGATCCGGCTCCGCCCACAGCCCGCGGTCGGCGGCTTCGGTGAGCCGTTCGATGATGCCGCGGAGCGCCCAAGGATTGGCATGCCGCAGGAAGGCCTGGTTCTCCTCGTCCAACGTGTAGGTCTTTGCCAGCGTCTCGTACATCCAGTCCGGAACCACGCCGGCGGTGGCGTCATAGCCGAACAGATAGTCGACGGTGGCGGCCAATTCGAAGGCTCCTTTGTACCCGTGCCGTCGCATCGCCGAGATCCAGCGGGGGTTGACAACTCTGGCCCGGAATACCCGCGCAGTTTCTTCGCTCAACGTGCGCGTGCGGATGGCGTCCGGGCTGGTCGAGTCGCCGATGTAGGCGGCCGGCGCGGTGCCGGTGAGCGCTCGCACAGTGGCGACCATGCCGCCGTGATACTGGAAGTAGTCGTCGGAATCGGCGATGTCGTGTTCCCGGGTATCGGTGTTCTTCGCCGCCACCACGATTCGCCGGTAGTTGGCCTCCATGTCTTCGCGGGCCGGGCGGCCGTCCAGTTCTCGTCCGTAGGCGAAGCCACCCCAGGCGGTGTAGACCTCGGCGAGATCTGCGTCGTCGCGCCAGTTCCCGGACTCGATGAGGGGGAGCAGTCCGGCTCCGTAGGATCCGGGCATCGACCCGAAGATGCGGGTGGTCGCCCGCCTCTCGTCGCCGTGCGCCGCCAGATCGGCCTGGGCGTGCGCCCTGACGTAGTTGAGTTCTTCGGGTTCGTCGAGCGCGGCCACCATCCGCACCGCGTCGTCGAGCATGGCGACCACGTGCGGAAAGGCGTCGCGGAAGAATCCCGAGATCCGGACGGTGACGTCGATGCGGGGCCGGCCCAACTCGACCGGGGTCAGGACCTGCAGGTCGGACACGCGCCGGGAGGCTTCGTCCCACACCGGTGAGACACCCATCAGCGCAAGCACTTCGGCGATGTCATCACCCGAAGTCCGCATCGCGGAGGTACCCCAGACCGACAGCCCGACCGACTTCGGATACTCGCCGTTGTCTGCCAGATACCGCTCGACGAGAGAATTCGCCATCGCGGTTCCGGTGTCGTAGGCCAACCTCGAGGGAATGGCCTTGGGGTCGACCGAATAAAAGTTTCGGCCGGTCGGCAACACGTTGATCAGACCGCGCAACGGCGAACCCGATGGGCCGGCAGCGACGAAGCCGCCGTCGAGCGCGTGCAGGATCGAAGTGAGCTCCGCAGTGGTTCCGGCCAGCCGGGGGACGACCTCCGCTGCCGCGAACTCCATCACCGCCAACACCGACGGGTCCGAGTCCGGCATCAACCGTTCGACGACGGCTCGGATGTCGGCAGGTTTCCAGCCCGCTTCCTCGGCTCCCAGTACCAAGGCACGCGCCTGAGCCTCCACCGCGTCGACGGCCGCCAACTCGGCGCCGTCCTTGAGGCCCAGGGCCGCCCGTAGTCCGGGCAGAGCGTTGGTGACGCCGCCCCAGACCTGGTTGGCGCGCAGCATGGCCAGCACCAGGTTGACCCGCGCTTCGCCCACCGGCGCCTGACCGAGGACGTGCAATCCGTCGCGAATCTGCATGTCCTTGATCTCGCACAGCCAGCCGTCGACGTGCAGGACGAAATCGTCGAAATCGGTGTCGTCGGGGCGGCCGTCCTTGCCGGCCAACCCGAGGTCGTGGTCCATCTTCGCTGCCTGGATGAGGGTCCAGATCTGGGCCCGGACAGCCGGAAGTTTGGCCGGGTCCATCGCGGCGATGCTGGCGTGCTCGTCGAGAAGTTGTTCCAAACGGGCGATGTCGCCATAGGACTCGGCTCGCGCCATCGGAGGGACCAGATGGTCGACGATGGTGGCGTGGGCACGGCGCTTGGCCTGCGTGCCTTCGCCTGGATCGTTGATCAGGAAGGGATAGATCAACGGCATGTTTCCGATTGCGGCGTCGGTACCGCAACTCGCCGACATGCCGACATTCTTGCCCGGCAGCCATTCCAGGTTTCCGTGTTTCCCCAGGTGCACGACCGCATGCGCGCCGAACCCCTGCTCGAGCCAGCGATAGGCGGCAAGATAGTGGTGGGACGGCGGCATATCGGGATCGTGATAGATGGCGACCGGATTCTCGCCGAATCCACGAGGAGGCTGGATCAGGACCACCACATTGCCGGCCTGCAGCGTGGCGAGCACGATTTCGCCCTCCGGATCCTGCGATCGGTCGACGAACAGATTCCCGGGAGCTTCGCCCCAGGTCTGCACCATCGGCTCAGCCAACTCCACCGGCATACCGGCCAGCCAGCTGCGGTACTGCGCCGCCGGAATCCGCACCGGGCTGCCCGAAAGTTGTTCGCTGGTCAGCCATTCCTCGTCCTGACCGCCCGCGGCGATCAGTGCGTGGATCAGCGCATTGCCGGCCGTGGTGTCGGGTTCCTCGCCGTCGACGGGGTCGAGCGGGGCCAAGCCCGGTAGCGTGCCCGGACCTTCGCAGGGCCCGACGTCATAACCCGCGTCCCGCATGGCCCGAAGCAATCGTATTGCCGACACCGGCGTATCGAGCCCGACGGCATTGCCGATCCGTGAGTGCTTCGTCGGGTATGCCGACAGCAGCAGGGCGATCTTCCGTTGCGCCGGCGGCGTGTGCCGAAGGCGGGCGTGGCTGAGCGCTATTCCGGCCACTCGGGCGCAACGTTCCGGATCGGCCACGTAGTGGGGGAGACCGTCTGCGTCGGTCTCCTTGAACGAGAACGGCACCGTGATGATGCGTCCGTCGAATTCCGGCACCGCTACCTGGGTGGCGACATCGAGCGGTGAGAGACCCTCGGCCGATTCGTGCCAGGCGGTCCGGCTCCAGGTGAGGCAGAAGCCCTGCAGAATTGGCACATCGAGTGCGGCAAGTGCCGCGACGTCCCAATTCTCGTCCTCGCCTCCCGCCGCGGCTGTGGCCGGCTTGGTACCGCCGGCCGCGAGGACCGTGACGATCAGGGCATCGCAGGAGCCGAGTTCGCCCAGCAGCTCCGGGCTCGCACCGCGCAGGCTGGAGCAGAAGATCGGTGTTCCCCGCCCGCCGGCCCCGTCGATCGCGTCGGCCAGGGCGTGCACGAAATCGGTGTTGCCCGACGCCTGGTGTGCACGGTAGAACAGCACTCCGATCTTCGGGCGGCGCTGCTGGGTCAGTATTTCCGGACGCGTCAGTGCGCCCCAGGAGGGCAGGACCGTCGGGACCTCGAAGCCCTCCCCGGTCAATAACACGGTGTCACTGACGAAGGCATGCAGTTGCGCGAGGTTATCCGGCCCGCCTTCGGCCAGATAACGGTGTGCCTGCGCGGCGATGCCGATCGGAACCGTCGACAGTCGCATCAACTCGGCGTCCGGGGTCTGCTCGCCGCCCAGCACGATGACCGGTACTCCTGCGCGGGCCACGGCTTCGAACCCCTGCTGCCAGGATCGGGCCGTGCCCAGAATCCGCACGATGATGACGTCGGCTGCGGCGATCAACGCCGGCAGCTCCTCGGTCACCTCTAGACGCGAGGGGTTGGCAAGGGTGAAATTCGCGCGAGAAGCGCGTCCGGACAGCAGATCCGTGTCCGAGGTCGAGAGCAGGGCAACGCGCGCGCCGCTCGCGGCAAAGCCGGGTTTCGCGTTGGGCATGAGGGCTGTACTCCTTCTCGCCGGGCCTGGGACCGGTCATCGACGGTTCGCCACCGGGTCACTGTCCTTGTCGCGCACGGCCGGAGTCAAGCGCGTCCTGCTACGCCGAGAACTAGAGGATCCGATGGCCGGCCGCGCGCACCAGCACGGTGGCCCAGGTGCGGTACGGCCGCCATGCCTGCGCAATCGCCTCGAAGTCGGCCGGTTCGCAGGCCTTGTCCAGGGCATAGAGCCGGGTGACCAGGTCGCGGGCGATGGGTTCGTCGGCCGGCAGGACATCGGTGAAACCGGTGGCCCGGATGGTGATCAGCGAAGCATAGAAGGGCCCGATACCTTTGATCCGCTGCAATTCGGCCGTGGCGACCTCGGGACCGAACCCACGAAGCCGCCCCACGGCGAGCAGGCCGTCCAGCGCGGCTCGGGCGACGCCGTGGAGTCGGGCGAGCTTCTCGGCCGGAATACCTGCAAACTCGGAGACCCCGAGCAATTGCTCCGGTGTCGGCAAAGCGGCCAGTCGTTGACCGGCCAGCATGAACACCCGACCGTATTGTTCGGACAGCTTGCGGCGCACCTCTGCCATCTGGGTGGCGGGGCGCCGGGCACTCAAGACGGACCAGGCGGCGCCCTCGTACGGCGAATGGAACAGGGGCGATAGCAATCCGGGCGCGGCCGCTTGGAGCGCGCCGATCACCGGATCGCGGCGCCCCACTTCGGCGAAGCCGGCTGCGTCGGCATCCAGCGAAAGCACCCTGGCCACCTGAGCCTCGATGGCATCCACATCTTCGCTGCCACCAACGATCTGGCCATGAACTCCCCGCTCGTCCTGCCGCAGCTCCACCCCCGCCTGGTGCTCCAGATCGTCCTGACAAAATGCCAGGCGCATCACCCCGTCAAAGGGCTGCCCCGACCGCTGCCCGAACCCGAATTCGGCCGACTCCTTCAACGAGAAGGCGCCGGAGGGAACGATGGTGAAGGTCTTCATGCAGGGCAGTGTGCACGGCACCACCGACAGTCGTTCGTGCCTTCGCAGAAGGGCCGTACCGCGGGTGCGGCACGGCCCTTGACGATCGCCTGCGCCATGGCTGGGGCGATCGATCCGCGACCGTCAGGCCGCGGCCGACACCTCGGCGTGCACGGCAGGTTCCAGAGCCAATGCCAGAATCTCGGCCACATCACTGACCGGGACGACGGACAGGGCCGCGAGCACCTCGGCGGGCACATCGTCCAGATCCGGCTCGTTCCGCTTCGGTATGAAAACCGTCGTCACGCCGGCGCGTTGCGCTGCCAGCAGCTTCTGCTTGACACCTCCGATGGGCAGCACCCGCCCGTTCAGAGTCACTTCACCCGTCATTGCCACATCGGCTCGCACCGGACGGCCGAGCGCCAGCGAGGTCAACGCAGTCACCATGGTGACCCCGGCCGACGGACCGTCCTTCGGCACCGCACCGGCCGGCACGTGCAAATGGATGTTGCGCTGCAGAGCTTCCGGTGGAATACCTATCTCTTCGGCATGCGCCTTGATGTACGACAGTGCGATCTGCGCCGACTCCTTCATCACATCACCGAGCTGACCCGTGAGCGTGAGTTCGCCACCGTTTTTCGCCTCGACCGCGTTCGCCTCGATGAACAGCACATCGCCGCCGAGTCCGGTGACAGCCAGGCCGGTGGCCACGCCTGCTACCGCGGTCCGCTCGGCCGTTTCCGGCGTGAACCTGGGCCGTCCCAAGAGCGCCTTCAAGCCTGCTTCGTCGACCTCGATGGGTCCACTCTCAGCGACCAGCCGCGCTGCCACCTTGCGCAAAGCCTTTGCCAGCAGTCGTTCCAATTGCCGGACACCGGCCTCTCTGGTGTAGTCCGCAGCGATCTTGTGCAGTGCGGCGTCGGTGATGCTCACGTCCGTCTCGTCCAGCGCCGCCCGCTCCAGCTGCCGGGGCAGCAGGTGCGTTCGTGCGATTGCCACCTTGTCGTCCTCGGTATAGCCATCCATCGTTATCAATTCCATCCGGTCCAGCAGGGCCGATGGAATCGAGTCGATAACGTTCGCGGTAGCCAGGAACAGCACGTCCGAGAGGTCGAGATCGATGTCGAGATAATGGTCGCGGAACGTGTGGTTCTGTGCCGGGTCCAGCACCTCCAGCAGGGCGGCTGCGGGATCACCCCGATAGTCGGCGCCCACCTTGTCGATTTCATCGAGCAATATCACGGGATTCATCGAACCTGCCTCGGTGATCGCTCGCACGATGCGGCCGGGTAGCGCGCCGACGTAGGTACGCCGATGGCCACGGATTTCCGCCTCGTCCCGAACACCGCCCAGTGCAACACGAATGAACTTGCGGTCAAGGGCCCGTGCCACGCTCTCACCGAGCGAGGTCTTCCCGACGCCCGGAGGGCCGACCAGCACCATCACGGCGCCGGAGCCACGGCCGCCGACCACCTGCAGGCCGCGGGCGGACCGGCGAGCACGCACGGCCAGGTACTCGACGATGCGGTCCTTCACGTCATCGAGACCGTGGTGATCGGCATCGAGAACATTTCTGGCATAGGACGTATCGGCTGTGTTCTCCAGCGTTTTCACCGACCATGGAATCTCCAGAACGGTGTCGAGCCAGGTACGGATCCAACCCGATTCCGGACTCTGGTCGCTGGCCCGCTCGAGACGGCCGACCTCTCGCATTGCCGCCTCGCGCACCTTGTCGGGGAGATCCGCCTGCTTCACCCGAGCTCGGAAGTCGTCGGCGCCGTCAGGTTCACCCTCACCGAGTTCCTTGCGAATCGCGGCCAATTGCTGGCGCAGCAGGAATTCGCGTTGGTTCTTCTCCATGCCCTCGCGGACGTCGTCGCGAATCTTTTCAGCGACATCCATTTCCGCCAGGTGCGCACGGGTCCAGTCGATGACGAGCGGGAGCCGCTTGCTGACCTCGGGAGTTTCCAGCAATTGGCGCTTCTGCTCCGATGTGAGATAGGGGGCCCACCCTGCCGAGTCGGCGATGGTGGCCGAGTCGGTCATCTTCTCGACGGTGTTGATGACTTGCCAGGCATCCCGCTGCTGGAGCGTGGCGATCACCAACGATTTGTATTCCTTTGCCAGCGTGCGTGTCTCGTCGGTGGCGGGCTCGTCCGGCACCAGTTCCGCTGCCACCCACAGGGCGGCGCCCGGTCCGGTGACTCCGGTGCCGATCTTGGCCCGGCGGCCCGCGCGCAGCACGGCGGCCGGAGCGCCACCGGCGAGTTGACCGACCTGTTCGATGGTCGCGACCACGCCGTACGTCGCGTACCGGTCCTTCAAACGCGGCGCGAGCAGGATTTCACCCAGGCCCGCGTCGCTCTCCGACTTGGCAGCGTCGCCTACGGCGCCCGACTCCGGGCCCGTGGAACGGGCTGCGTCGATGGCGGCCTGCGACGATTCGTCCAGCTCGATCGGCACCACCATCCCGGGCAGCACAACGGTATCGGTCAGCGAAAGCACCGGCAGGTGTTGGATCTGGTTCATGTGAGGCACCCTTCGAATCAAACTTGAGCGTGCCTGACTCAATGCCGAGCGCTCCACCTTTGTTCCCACCGAGGCCGGGGCTTCGCCGTGAGCGAAC
>JBPCPG010000213.1:0-5648 GCA_050999445.1 Nakamurella sp.
GTCGATGCCGCCGGCGGCCTCGACCTCCGCTGGCTCGAGAGCGCCGCAGGCCAGAGCGGCGGCAAGATGTCGGGCCAGCGCGAAGGCCGTCGCCGGTTCGTCCAGCACTCCCCCTGCCCCCGGAACCTGGCGGTGGTAGTCACCCAATCGCACGGCCGCGTCCGACCAGCCCTCCCGGAAGAACGCGAACGTGGCGGCGAATCGAGTCGGCAACTGCGCCGGGTGCAGGTCCCAGCCCTGGAAGATGCCTGCCCGCAACGCCCGGTCCACCCCTTGGGCATGGGTTGCCCAGCGCCGGCCGACCGTCTCCGCATCGCCGATCGGCACCTTGTTGTCCGACCCGTCGGAGATCCGCACGCCCGTCTCCGCCGCGGCCAACATCATCAAACCCTTGGCGAAGTCGGCGACCGGGTGCCGCAGATTCTGTTGGGCCCCGAGGATTCCCAGGCTGGCTGTGTAGTCGTAGGTTCCGAAATGCAGGCCGGAGACCCGGCCACCGGCAGCATGGATCATCCGGGCGACCGGAACGGTGCCGTCGGACCCGAGAACGGTTTGCGGTGTCTCCACCTGGATCTCGAACCGCAACGAATCTGTCGGCAGGCCGTGGGCACTCTCCAGTTGCGCGAGCACCGAGCAGAACACCTCTATCTGCGCGAGCGAGGTGACCTTCGGAAGGGTGATCACGAAGCCTTCGGGCAGGGCGGAACGGCTCAGCAGTTCGGACAGGAACAGATCGAGGGTGCGCAATCCACGACGCCGGGTGGCTCCGGCCAGACCGCGGACCCGCAGACCCCAGGACCGCGGCATCGATGACGCTGCAACGATTGTGGCCGCGCGCATCGCCTGGGCATCTTCTTGCTCGTCATCCTCGATCGTGCCCCGATGTGCCCGGTACCCGTCCTCGAAATCGATGCGCAGATCCTCGATCGGCTCGCGACCCAGCTTCGCGCGGGTCAGGGCGTCGAGCCGGGCGGCCTCTGCACCGGTGAGCGCATCCAGCACCGACTGCCACTGCGGCGGGTGCGCATCGACGGCTTCGCGGGCGAGGTCCCCCCACTGTTGGATTACTCCCTCGGCATACCGTGGGACGGGGATGTACACCGTGTGCACACATCCGGGTGTCGGCAAGCCCGGATAGGCCGCGGCATACGCGATGTCATCGGCCAGGAGCTCTCGATCCCAGTGACCCATCAGCTCGGCGCCCAGCCGAACCCGCGCCGGATCAGGGAATTTGCTCATAGGCCTGGAGTGTCAGAAAGTCCTGATAGCCGTTTTCCGTGGTCAGGTCGATCAGCAGGTTGCGGGCCTGCGCGAGCAGGTTGCGGCCGTGCGGCACATCCGCCCAAGTATCGGCGAGCGCTTCGGTTGCGGCATCGACGATCTCGGTGATGAGTGGGACCGTCACCATTCGCCCGGTGTCGAGGATCGTTCCGGCCTGCCGCCACTGCCACACCTGCGACCGCGAAATCTCTGCGGTGGCAGCATCTTCCATCAGATTCGAGATGGTCACCGCGCCGCGGCCGGACATCCAGGTGACGAGATATTGCAGCGCGACCGCGATGTTGCCCTGCAGCCCGGCCTCGGTCACGGCGGGCCTGCCGTTCTCCTGCAACGATCGAAAGTCGAGCAACTGGTCGGCGGTGACCTGCGCGTCGAGTCCCTTGGACAACTGGTCAACGCCGTCGCCCAGAGCAGCATCGAAGATCTCACGGCAGATCGGCACCAGGCCCGGGTGGGCCACCCACGAACCTTCGTATCCTGCACTCGCCTCCCTGGTCTTGTCGGACCGCACCTTGGTGAACGCGATCTCGTTGACGGCCGGGTCTTTCGACGGGATGAAGGCCGCCATTCCGCCGATGGCGTACGCGCCGCGCTGGTGGCAGGTGGCGACCAGCAGGTCGGAATAGGCCTTCATGAACGGCGCGGCCATGGTGATCGAATTCCGATCGGGCAGCACGAAATCGGGCCCGGCGTCCCGGAACGTCTTGATGACCGAGAACAGGTAGTCCCAGCGGCCGGCGTTGAGTCCGGCGGCGTAGTCGCGCAGCTCGTAGAGGATCTCGTCCATCTCGAAGGCGGCCCAGATCGTCTCGATCAGAACGGTGGCGCGAACGCTGCCGACAGGTACGGTGCAGAACTCCTCGGCGAAGCCGAACACGTCCGCCCACAGCCGCGCCTCGAGATGGGATTCCATCTTCGGCAGGTAGAAGGCCGGCCCGAGATCGCGGGACAGCAACTCCGCCGCATTGTGGAAGAAGTACAGGCCGAAATCGACCAGAGCGCCGGACAGTGGTCGGCCGTCCAACGTGAGGTGCTTCTCGGGCAGGTGCCAACCGCGCGGACGCATCACGATCACGGCACGCTCACCGTCGGTCAGCGCGTACGACTTTCCGCCCTGCTGCAGCGAAATGGTTCCGCGAACGGCGTCGGCCAGGTTGAGCTGGCCGTCGATGACGTTGCCCCAGTGCGGCGTGTTGGCATCCTCCAGGTCGGCCAGCCACACCTTCGCACCCGAGTTCATCGCATTGATCGTCATCTTTCGATCGGTCGGGCCGGTGATCTCTACCCGCCTGTCAGTCAGGTACGGCGGAATCGGGGCGACCTTCCAGTTCCCGGCGCGAACCGAAGCCGTCTCGTCCAGGAAGTCCAGCCGTCGACCCGCGGCGACCGCTTCCCGACGATCTTTTCGAAGCGCCAGCAGTTCCTGCCGCCGAGGTTCGAACTTCTCGTGCAGGGCGGCCAGGAAATCCAGCGCGTCCGGTGTCAGCACCCGACCCACCCCCGGTACCTCCGGCGCGCCTGCGACGATCGAGATGCTCACGGAACTCCTCTCCTGCGCCGGACCGATCCGGCTCGGCTTCTGGCCGATGCGCAACGCGGCTTGCGGTCGACGTGTACCGCATTGTCGCGCAATCTCACCGGGTTCGCGAAGCGGCTACGCGCGTGCGGTCGTCAGCAGGCCAAACTACGGCAGCGATGCTCGCCCGGGTGTGCGCTACCGAAGGCTCTCGTCACGGTAGCGGCGCCACCCGCCGCTGTGCGAGATGTCGGTCAGGCAGTCCGACCCGTGAGTTTCCCGGCGGAGCATCACTGCGATGGCTGCGGTTCCGTCGAGAAGTTCGATGATTCCCAGTTCCAGTTCGGGCGGCTCATCAGGCATGAATCGGTCTCTGATGGCCGTCAGCGGGACGTCGTACAGCTCGCCCACCACCGAGACGCCGTCGGTTGCCGGCCAGAGGGCCGGGAACCGGTCGCCGACCGAATAGAAGCGGTATTTCGCTGCGGTGTGCACCGGACCGAGAAAGGGATACTCGGCGATGTTGTGGTGCACGGAGCCGCCGCGCATGCCTTCACCGTTGACGAAGAGCGGGACGCCGACGCCCATCGTTCCTGCCTGGTTCATCACGTCCGGGCCTGGACAGCACTGCTCGTCGCGCCGGGCTCGGCGAGGTCGAGCCGGACGTCGATGTTGCCGCGGGTGGCCTTCGAGTACGGGCACCTCTGGTGGGCCTGCGCCAGCAGCTCGAGGCCCTTGTCGCGGTCGACGCCGGGGAGGTCGGCGGTGATGCCGACGTCGAGCGAGAAACCGGTGGCCTCCTTGATCAGGCCCACGGATACCGTGACGGTGGAGTCGGTCAGGGTGAGACCTTCACCGCGGGCCGTCGCCTTGAGGGCAGAGTGGAAGCACCCGGCGTAGCCGGCGGCGAACAGCTGCTCGGGGTTCGTCGCACCGCCGGGTCCGCCCTGCTGTCGGGGGGTGGCCAGATCGAGATCCAGCGAGCCGTCGTCGGTTCGTGCGTGGCCGTTGCGACCGTCACCCGTCGAGACGGCCGAGGTTTGATAAACGATGGGCATCTGGTTCGTCTTTCTCTGTTGTCGATGATGTGCCTGCTGGAAATGCGTTGCCCGTCAACCCTGGAGTTGCCGGCGCAGTTGTTCCGGCAGCTCGGAGTAGGTCAGGTGCAGGCGGTCCTCGGTGATGGTGTGGGCGGTCTGTTGGTCCAGACGTGCCGAGCGGGCGACCACGTTCGCCTGGGCCGGTGACAGGAGCTGGAACCACCGCAGCGCCAGTTGTTCTCGCCCAGCAGTGGCCAGTTCGCCGAACAGCCGGAAGCGGGCCATTCCGCCGTCGGGGTAGACGTCGAGCCGGATGTCGGTGATTTCTTCGGCGACGTCGATGCGGAGCCGGTGCGGTGTGTCGGGTTGCAGACGGGTTCTGGGAAGAATCTCGGTCCAACCGGCATCGCCGTCGGGCACGTTGCCGGTGCGTGCGTCGTAGCCGCGCAGCGACGCCCAACCGGGGGCGTTTCCGACGAAGTAGCTGGTGTCCAGGACGGCCAGTCGCGCCGATCCCGGCGCGGCGAGATTAATTTGGACCCAGTCGTTGCCCTCGTCCCGCCGGCGGGAGGTTTCCCAGCCCTCGCCCATCAGCCGGGCTTCGCCGGGCGCGATCAGGTTGTTGGGCGAGGAGTAGAACATGTTGCTGCAGCCGGTCACGGTGGCTCCGTTGGCCAGTGCCGCCAGATCGACGGCCCCTCGGGTGAGCAACCTGGGGTCGGGCACGACGTCACCGTGGACGCGCAACCGGGCGATGCCGCCGTCGGGATACATGCACAGCCGGACGTGGGTCATCCGCTGCTCCACCTCGACCGCGAAGCTGTTGGCGGCGTCGCCTTTCACGGGGGACTTCGGCACGACCGTGATCCAGTCGGCGCCGACCAATTCTTGAGGCGAGGGATATCCGTCGAAGGAGCATCCTTCCACCGAGATCTCCGGCGGATAGTTACCCGTGAAAAAGGAGGTGTCCACGATGACGCCGCGGACGATACCGGGCAGGCCGAGTCGAACCAGGGCCCAGTCGTGACCTGGTTCGCGGCGGCGGCGGGTTTCCCAGCCATCATAGATCTGGCCCTTGTGGCCGAACGTATAGGTCGAGTAGGCCGCCGCTACCGGCTTGATCAAATTTTCCCGCTCGGCGAACAGCTCGTCGTTGGCGAAGACCACGCTGCCGCCGAGCGCGCGGGATGCCAGGTCGGGAAGGCGGGTGAACTGATCCTCGGTGGGTGACGCCGAGATTCGGGGTTCAGGGTGGGTCATTCCGGGCTCCTCTTCGAATTCAACAGTTGGCCGCCGATGTGCTCGCCGGTGAGCTCACGGCCCCGGAGCCAGGTGCTGCGGACCACGCCGGTCAGCGTTCGCCCGGCGTAAGGGGTGATGCGGTTCTTGTGGCGCAGGTGCGCCGGGTCGACCACGAACTCCTCGTCCGGGGCGAAGACGCAAAAATCGGCGTCATAACCGACTTCGAGTCGGCCCTTGTGCTGCAGTCCGGCCACCTCCGCGGGGCGCTGTGCCATCCAGCCGATGACCCGGGCAAGTGGGAAACCGCGTCGGCGGGCTTCTGTCCACACGGCCGGCAGCGCGATCTGCAGGGAGGCGATACCGCCCCAGGCGGTGTCGAAATCCCCCAGGTCCAGTTGTTTGAGTTCTGGTGTGCACGGCGAGTGGTCCGACACGATGTAGTCGATGTCGCCGGCAGCCAATGCCTGCCAGAGCAGCTCCCGGTTTTCCGCATCTCGAATCGGTGGGCAGCATTTGTACCGGGTATCTCCGTCGGGTACGCCTTCGGCGTCGAAAACCAGATAGTGCGG
>JBPCPG010000351.1:0-3471 GCA_050999445.1 Nakamurella sp.
CAGCCGGGCGAACGTGGTCAGGTCAGGGGTCGCGAAGGTAGCGTCAGCCATGTCGAGGTCTTTCAGGTGGGAGGCGTGAGAACCACCATCATCGGGAGACCTCGACGCCTATCCCGGCAACGACGCGCCGACCTCGACTACACCGTCAACTGCGAAGAGCCCACAAAGCTGCCTTGGACGGGCGAATGCCACGCGGTGCTGCGCACCCGGAACGACCATGTCGAGCGCCCGCGCTCGGTCCTCGCCGCCGTTGCGCCCGGTGGTGTGCTGCTGGTCGTGCACCACGGGGATGTCGACGCCGCCCCGAGGCGGGCCGGGGCGGGGCAGCGAGGCGGGGCCGGGTTGGGGCGGGGCGAGGGAGGCAGGGCAGCGAGGCGGGGCCGGGGCGGGGCGGGGCAGCGAGGCGGGGCGCGGTTGGCTGCTCGCCGGCCGGACCGTAGTCGGGAATGGCCCGCAGCCGTTTTGGTTGACATGTCATGAAGTAGCATGACCGCAACCTTGGAGGCGAAATGAGCACCCAGCTCGAGTTCGGTTTGGACACGTTCGGCGATGTCACGGCGAGCGCAGGCGGTCGGGCGCTGAGTCAGCCGCAGGTGATTCGAAATGTCGTGGCGCAGGCGGTACTGGCCGACGAGCTGGGTGTGGACTGGTTCGGCATCGGTGAGCATCACCGGGCCGACTTCGCGGTCACGGCGCCGGATGTCGTGTTGTCCGCCATTGCCGGTCGCACCCGGAACATCCACCTCGGTTCGGCGGTGACGGTCCTGAGCAGCGATGATCCGGTGCGCGTCTTCCAACGCTTTGCCACCCTCGACGCGGTGTCCGACGGCCGTGCCGAGATCATCCTGGGCCGCGGTTCGTTCACCGAATCCTTTCCGCTGTTCGGGTTCGATCTCTCCGACTACGAAGCACTTTTCGAGGAGAAGGTCGAGCTGTTCGCGGCTCTTCGGAATGAGAAACCAGTCAACTGGTCCGGCACGACACGGTCGGAGCTGAAGGACCAGTCCGTCTTCCCGCACACCGAGTCGGGCGCATTGCGGACCTGGCTCGGCGTGGGCGGCAGTCCGGAGTCCGTCGTCCGCGCGGCCCGATACGGCTTCGGCCTCGGGCTGGCCATCATCGGCGGTGAGCCGGAGCGATTTGCGCCCTATGCCGATCTGTTCCGCCGCGCCCTGGATCAGTTCGGCACCGGACCCGCACCCATCGGGGTTCACTCGCCCGGGCATGTCGCGGACACCGACGAACAGGCGAAAGACGAGCTCTGGCCTCATTATCTGGAAATGACGAATCGCATCGGGCGCGAGCGGGGCTGGCCGCCCGCAACCCGGCAGCGGTTCGAGGCCGAGGCCGTCGACGGTTCGATCTATGTCGGATCGCCGGAGACCGTTGCCAGGAAGATCGCTGCCACGGTCAGAGTTCTCGGCGTCGATCGGTTCGACCTGAAGTTCAGCAACGGCACCCTGCCTCACGAGCTGATGATGCACAGCATCGAGCTCTATGGCACCAAGGTCGCCCCATTGGTGCGGGATCTGCTTTCTGCTCCATGACAGCTCGGTTTTCAGTGGGTTCGATCCGAGTGATCGGGTGCGCTCCCGATCAGGCCATTGCACCAGGTCAGGTCCACTGCACCAGGTCAGGTCCACTGCACCAGGTCAGGTCCACTGCACCAGGTCAGGGCAGTTGCACCAGGTCAGGGCAGTTGCACCAGGTCAGGTCCACTGCACAAATTGAAGGACGATGCCGTTCGGGTCGGTGATCTGGAAGAGGCGCTCGCCCCATTCCTCCTCGCGCAGCGGCATAGTGATCTCGACGCCCTCGTCGACCAGCCGTGCCAGTTCGGCATCGAGATCCTCGACGATCAGAGCGACGATGACCCCGGAAGCGTGCTGATCGCGGAATTCCAACGGCATCACCTCGAATCCCCTGCGTAGGAAGACGATGTTCATTGCGGCGTCGTGCCTGGACAAGGCCGCGAAGCCGTCGGCCGCCATGTCCTGGTGATATCCGAGATGATCGACCAGGAATTGGCTGGACGCCGACACATCTTCAACGGTGGGGGATGCCGCGGACGAAGTGACTTTCATCGGCTCTTCTCGTTGGAATGAGGTGCTGCGGAATTGATGACGTCGACCAACTACACCGTGCGCGCTACAAGATAACCCGAACAGGATTGTGAATGGACTGTCCGATGTCGAGCTATCGCAGCATGCTTATCGATTCGGACTCGGACTGCTCCTTGAGGGTGTGCCGCAGAAGATTGGAGGAGCGGGTGATCGCGGCCGCCGCGGGCGCCTCATCGGTCGGTGACTGCGGTGCGATCAGGCCGGGCGCATCCACGCGTCCAGGGCGTTGGCGTCCAAGGTGTCGGACGGCTACGGCATCGGACGGCGGCCCGAAGAACCGCTGCGCGGTGAGCGCTTCGGCGGTCGCGCGGAGCGGAGCAGAGCAGAGCCAGTCGATCCTCGGCGTCCCCGTTGGTCGATCCCCGTCCTCGGCGTCCCCGTCTTCGGTCTGCAGCCGCCAGCGGAAGCCGGGAGCGGGGTCGGCCAGGGCCTACACGGGTACGAGGAGTTTGACGGATTCGGCCAGCCGCTCGGACGTCAGCGGCTGGAGCGGCAGCGCACTGTGACCTGGGCGAGTTCGAAGCGCCGGGCTACGTTCATCCCGGCAGCGTCGTTCGTGTTGTTCAGGCAGGCCCGAGCTCCACCACCGCATCGATGGTATCGACCTCGTCGACATTCTTGTCGTCGCGATAGCGCAGCACCCGGGCAAACCGCAGAGCCACGCCGCCGGGGTAACGCGTGGACCGCTGCACTCCATCGATCGCGATTTCGGCGATCAACGGTGGCTCGACGTATACCGTCGTTGGGGTCCGGCGCGTTTCCCTGGCAAGGAACTGTTCGGTCTGCCAGGTGAGCATTTGGTCGGTCAGCCCCTTGAAGGTCTTTCCCAGCATCACCAGTTCCCCCGTGGTGGGGTTGCGCGCAGCCAGATGCAGGTTCGACAGCCACCCTTGCCGGCGGCCATATCCCCACTCGGCGGCGATCACGGCGAGATCGAAGGTGTGCCGAGGCTTGAGCTTGATCCAGCCGGAATCTCGGCGGCCGGCCGCGTAGGGAGCCGCCAGATTCTTGACCACCACTCCTTCGAAGCCGCGGAACACCACGTCGGTGAAGAACTCGGTGATTGCTTCCGCCGAGCCGGCCGTTCGGTGCGGAACGATTATTTCCGGCGGAAGCATCTGCGTCATCACGGTTCTCCGCATGGCGAGTGGTTCGTCCAAGAGATCTCGCCCATCGATGTGCAGCAGGTCGAAGACGAACAACGACAACGGGGTGCGAATACGCCCGGCTGCCACATCCACGCTGCTGCCGGTGCGTGAGGCGATGACCTGGAACGACAGCGGGCGTCCTGCCGGTCCGAGACCGACGACCTCACCGTCCATCACCAATTGCGACAGCGGGAGTTCCG
>JBPCPG010000014.1:0-4654 GCA_050999445.1 Nakamurella sp.
GCCCATACGACGGAGGACCACAGCGCGTGGGGTGCTCCGCCGCCGGACAAGGTCATCGCGCACACGAACCTCTACTGGCAGTACCAGGCGGCACCCGGCCGCACTGCTGGAGTCGTGGAGACGCGAAATGTGACGTTCAGCAGCTGACACGGATACCTCGTCGATCTGGTCCGCGGCCGCCGCGCTGAGGTCTCCCCCGGGGGCCGATCGGCGACCGGAACGGCGGAAGCGGTCTGCCACTCGAACGGGCCGGCCATCAGGCGGCAGGCTCAGGCCCGTGACAGATCAGGATTCGCGACAGGTCAACGCGGGATCATTCGGCGCGGCGGCCACCGAGTACGAACGGGGGCGCCCCGGCTATCCGGCAGCAGCTCTTGACTGGCTGCTGCCGAATGGGGTTCGGCGGGTGCTCGACCTCGGAGCGGGAACCGGCAAACTCACCCGGCCGCTCCTCGAGCGGGGCCTCGAAGTGGTTGCCGTCGAGCCACTTCCCCAGATGCGGGCCGAGCTGGTCCGCGTGCTGCCCACCGTCGAAGCGCTCTCCGGAACCGCGGAGAGCATTCCGTTGCCGGCCGGAGCGGTGCAAGCGGTGCTCGTTGCGCAGGCCTGGCATTGGGTTGAGGTCGATCGGGCGGTACCCGAGGTGGCCCGGGTCCTGTCCCCCGGCGGGCAGCTGGGGCTGGTGTGGAACGAGCGCGACGATCGGGAGGACTGGGTTGCCGAGCTGGGGCGGATCACTCGCCTGCGCCCGGACCTGGAGATGGACTACGACACAGTTCGGGTCGGCGCGCCTTTCGGCCCCCTCGAACGCACCGAAATCGCCTGGACGCATCACCTCGGCCGTGATGCGCTGGTCGACATGATCGCGTCCCGCAGCTATGTCATCACCGCACCGAGCCACGAGCGGGCGAAGGTGCTGAAGGATGTACGCATCCTGCTCGATACCCACCCCGCGCTTTCGGGCACCGCCGATCTCGCACTGCCATACATCACGCATTGCTTCCGAACCCGGGTGCGCGCCGACACCGCGTCCCCGCTTGGTCGTGACCCGAACAGCTAAGAGATCTCGTCCTGAACGCGACCCTGGTCAACGTCGCTGGGTGCGCGCTGCGTCGGAGAACGGTAATGGTGTGGTCACTACGTCGTGAACACGTGCCGTGGAGCCTCCCGCAACCCAAACCACATTCGAGCGGCCAGGCGCGACCGGCTGGTCAGCACGGTGTACGCGGCCGGCCGCAGGCCGGCGTCGAGGGCGGCGTGCTCGAGATAGTCGCGCAGCTGCCAGATATCGACCGGATCGACCGCGTCGCCGACATCAAGTCCGGACTGCAGCCGTTCCGGCGAAAAGTCCAAATCCTCGGCGACTTCGGAGAATGTCAACCCGGATAATTCCAAGTTGCTCTTCAGTTCGTCGCTCGTTCGGCGTCGTTCTGTGTCGTTCAGGCTCATCGGACTCCTTCGATAACCGGCGTGCTCAGCCGAGCGGTACTTCGGCCGAGCGCGGCTGGACCGCATCGAGCGCGGCAAGTGTCGCGTCATCGATCGTGAAGGTTCCCGCTGCGACGTTGGCCTCCAGGTGGTCGATGTCAGCAGTGCCCGGAATGAGCAGGACATTCGGGGCATGGGCAAGCAGCCAGGCGAGGCCGACCTGGGATCCAGTAATGCCAAGCGACTGGGCAGCGGCGTGGACAGCCGGCTCGTCCGTCACCTTCGGCATGCCTGGGAACGCACTGCCGAGCGGGAAGAACGGTACCCAGGCGATGCCTTCGGCGACGCAGAGCTCGAGCATGTCCTCGTCGTCGCGCGTCACGAGGCTGTACGCGTTCTGCACACACACGATGCCCGCGGGAATTGCTCGACGGAGCCCCTCGAGTGTCACGCTGCTCAGTCCGATCGCGCCGATCTTGCCTTCGTTCCGCATCGCCGTCATCACCGAGAGTTGGTCGTCGATGTCCACCACCTGGTCGCCCGCGGCCCGGAGGCCGGGGCCGGTATCCAGGCGCCGAAGGTTCACCACCGGGATCTGTTCGACACCAAGGCTTCTGAGGTTGTCCTCGACGCTGGCCCTGAGCTCTTCCGGTCGCTGCGCGGGACGTAGCGGAAGGGGGCCGCCCGAATCCGGATCGGCACCGACCTTGCTCACGACAAGAACGCCATCCTCCGGGCGGAGGGCCTCGCGGATGAGCCCGTTGACAAGGCCGTCGCCGTAGAACTGGGCCGTGTCGACGTGGTCGACGCCGAGCTCGACCGCGCGGCGTAGCAGCGCGATCGCCGCGCTCCGATTGCCGCGCAGACGCTCGAGCTGCATCGCGCCGTATCCGATGCGCGAAACAGTGCGGCCCGCAAGCAGACCGGAACCACCGGGACGACCAGCACCCGTGACAGTGGTGTCGGAAGAGAAAGTGGTGTCGGAAGAGGCAGTGGTGTCGGAAGAAAACATGTCGGAAGGGGTCATCGAATGTCCGTCCATGAGATGATCAAGCAAGCGGAGGTTCCTCCGCTTCTTCACCGTAGCACTACCGGAGGTGCCTCCGCTTGAGTCTCCCGGAACCACCGCCGGCTGACGTCCGCGTCGACCGTCCCGCCGGTGCCGAGCGTCCTCTCCGAGCTGATGCGCAGCGCAACCGCGACAACCTCGTCCTGGTCGCTCGGGCGGCCTACGCAGCCGCTGACGACACCGTCGCCCTCGAGGACATCGCCCGGGAGGCCGGAGTCGGGATCGGGACGCTCTACCGCCACTTCCCAACTCGGGAAGCTCTCGTCGAGGCCGTCTATGCCGCCGAACTCGACGACGTCGCTGCGAGCGCACGATCCTTGCTCGACCAGTTCCCGCCCGACGTTGCGCTCCGCGCCTGGATCAACCGCTACGCGGAGTTCACCGCGACGAAGCGTGGAATGGTCGACACGCTCCGCGCCGGCTGGGCGTCAGGGCGTATCACGACACCGAAGACGCGAGAACGCATCACCGCCGCGATCGGGACGATCCTCACGGCAGGAGCGCGAGCAGGTTCGCTGCGCGCGGATGTCGAACCCGATGACGTCACCGCGATACTCCTCGGAGTGTTCCTGTCGACAGCGGCCAACGGCTCTTCGCAGCAAACCAGGCGCTTGCTCGACCTCGTGATGGACGCGCTGCGCCGACAGGCTCACCAATGAGGTCGGTGGCCGTCGGCTGAGATCGTCTCGGTGTCAGGTCAAGCGTCGCGCGCGCAGAACGATGTCCTGGGTGTGGTGTGATCCGGCGCCGGTGGTCACGTTGCGGGGCCGGGTCTCGTCGACCTCGATCCGCCACCTGTCGTCGAGCAGCGCGGCGACATCGGCGGGGTAGACGTAGTCCTCGGGATTGAAGCCGTGGGCGTGGGCCTGCTCCTTGCTGGGCGGGCAGTGGTGCACGACAAGCAGCACTCCGCCGGGAGCGACCGCGGCGAGGAGGGCGAGCTCGGCCTCGTGGTTCTCGCTTCGCGGCAGCGCAGGATACTGAGCGGAGACCAGATCGAAGGACGCCGGTAGCAGCGCGGCATCCGCGAGCCCGGCGTGCAACCAGCGCACCTGCACTCCGGAGCGCTCGGCGTGGTCAGCAGCGCGATCAAGTGCCACTCGCGACACGTCCAGGGCAGTGACGTCCCAGCCCTGTTCGGCCAGCCACAGGGCGTCGGCCCCCTCACCGCAGCCGACGTCCAGAGCCCGTCCTGCCCGAAGTTCACCGATTTCGCGGACCAGCGGAGCGTTGGGCTGCCCGCTCCACACCTGCTCCGCGGCGGAGTAGCGCTGATCCCAGGAGTCCTGGTTCGCCCGTCGCTCGCGATAGGTCCGGACGGCGTGTTCGGTGTCCGCGACGATCAAGTCGTTGTTGATCGCAGCCGCGGCGGCCAGGCCGGCTGCGGCGGAGCTGATGACCTGCGCCTGGATGTTCGTCACGTTGCCCGCGACCCAGATGCCCGGCTCGGCCGTGGAACCAGAGGGGTCGGCCTCGACCTGGGTGCCCAGCAGGTGCCCGTCCAGTCGCACCTCGGCGGGCTGCACCCCAAAGGGTGCCAACAGCTCGGCGCGGGCCCGGCAGACCGGCGTCACGACAAGTGCGTCCAGCTCGACGCGGATGCCGTCGGCCAGTCGAACGCCGGTCAGCCCACCGGCAGCCGTGTCGATCTGGACCACAACGCCAGGAACAATCGAAATACCAACGGCTGCAAACCTTTCCAGCTGATCAGGTGTCAGTGGCGGCCCTACGTGTTGCAGCAGAGTGACCTGGGCGCTGAGTTGGCGGAACATCAGCGCCTGGTGGACCGCGAAGGACCCGGTGGCCAGAATCCCGATGTGCCGGTCGCGGACTTCCCAGCCGTGGCAGTACGGGCAGTGCAGCACGTCGATACCCCAACGCTCGGCCAGCCCGGCGACGTCGGGGAGCTCGTCGCGGGCACCGGTCGCGACGAGGACCCGGCGCGTACTCACCGTCCGATTTCCGATCTTGATTCGGAACGGACCACCAGCATCATCGCGGTCGAGGGAGTCGACGTCGCCGTGGAAGATCTGGCCTCCGTAGGAGCGCACCTCGGCGCGTCCCGAGGCGTAGAGCTCCTCCGGTCCCGTGCCCTCCTGGGTCAGGAAGTTGTGCACGTGGCCGGCAGCGGCGTTGCGCGGGTCACCGGCATCGACC
>JBPCPG010000039.1:0-5601 GCA_050999445.1 Nakamurella sp.
GCACGGCAATGGGCCGGCGAGCCGCCGACTGCTGCAGGAGTTGAATCCCCGCCGGATGCTCGGATTCGCCGATCCGGTGGCCGGCCTGACGGGACCACGATGGCGCCCCGACGAACACGAGGTGACCAGGTGGTGCCGACTGGTTGCCGAAGGCTTTTCCTTGCCATCACAGGGGTCTGGGTCGGCGGCGTGGCCGGTCGTGCCGGGATCCCTGACGCTGCCCGAGGAGAGCACCGACGTAGCCGGCGGCACCACGGTCGTGCATCCCGGTGCCGCAGCCGGATCGCGCCGTTGGCCATCGGACCGGTTCGCGGCTGTGGCGGCCGCGCTGGCCGATTGCGGCCACCGGGTCGTCGTCACCGGCGGCGGCGCAGAGGCCGGCTTGGCGGCACACATTTCACGAACCGCTGGTGTGCAGTCGCTGACCGGACTGTCGCTGTCGCAGCTGGCGAGGCTGATCGGGAGCGCCCGCCTGGTGATCTGCGGCGACACCGGGATTGCGCATCTCGCGTCGGCGTATTCGACGCCGTCGGTGTTGCTGTTCGGACCGGTGTCGCCGAAACTCTGGGGGCCGCCGGCGGATCGTCGCCACACCGTGTTGTGGCACGGGGACGGAACCGGCGATCCGCACGGCGCGGACCCCGACCCGGCGTTGCTCGAGATCACCGTCGGCGAGGTTCTCGAGGCTGTGGCCAGGACGGAGCGCCGGGCCGGACCGGTGGCGCCAGCGCGATTCGACGGGCGGGGCGAGGAGTCCGACCAGTTCGCCGGCTCAGGTCGATGGTGTCCAACGGACGAATAGCATCGACGATCGTCGATGTTGCCGCATACTGGTTGCATGCCCTCAGATGTGACGCGGCCGATCGGTGAAGTCTCCTGTTACCAGCCGTTGGTTCGGGTACCGCTGGATGCCGAGTCGGCAGCGGCCCTGGCGCGTACCTTGAAGGCGATCGCCGATCCGGCCCGACTGCGTCTGCTGTCCCTGGTTGCCGCCCACCAAGACGGCGAAGCCTGTGTCTGCGACCTCACCCAGCCGCTCGGCCTCACCCAGCCGACCGTGTCGCACCACCTCAAGGTGCTCGTCGACGCAGGTCTGCTGACCCGCGACAAGCGAGGCGTCTGGGCCTACTTCACCCTGGTACCCGGCGCACTCGACTCGCTGGCCGCCGTTCTGAGCAGCCGGGAACCGACCGCCGCGATGTGCTGATCGAGCATCGCCCCGACCTTGGAACGATTCGACGCGTCCGGGCTCCGGGAACATCGATTCGTCGCCGTCCATCGCGATGCGGTCTCGATGGCGATGCAGTTGGACATCTTCGCTAGCGGTGCTGCGGTGCGACGCCGCACCGAGGAAACGCCAGCGCACCACAGCTGCGGCCCGACCAATCCTCAGACGCACACCTGGCCCACCCCACATACTGTGGGGGGGTATGGTATAACTGAAGTGGCAAGCACTCACGAAGAGGATTCGGCAAAATGAACGGCTACACCGGCACCAGAAGCGACTACATCAAGCGGCTCTCGCGGGTGGAAGGCCAGGTTCGCGGGCTGTCCCGAATGGTCGAGGAGGACAAGTACTGCATCGACATCCTGACCCAGGTGTCCGCAGCAACCAGGGCGCTGCAGTCGGTGGCGATCAAGCTGCTGGAGGACCACATGGCGCACTGCATCGCCGACGCGGTCGCGCAGGGCGGCGACACCGCGGACGCCAAGGTCAAGGAAGCTTCCGATGCCATCGCCCGGCTGATCCGATCCTGATCGTCCAACCGCTCCAATATTCTGGAGGAGATTTCTCATGTCCGATGAGAAAAGCATCGTCACCACCTTCGAAGTCCTCGGGATGACGTGCGGACATTGCGTGTCCGCGGTCACGACTGAACTCACCGACGCAATCCCCGGCATCACCGGCGTCCAGATCGACCTGCTATCCGGGCGGGTTGTGGTGAGCAGCGATCGGCAGCTCGATAAAACGGCAATCGCCGCCGCGGTCGACGAGGCCGGATACCAGCTGGCCGGCCATTCCCGGCACTGACCTTCGACGCTGCCGCGTGACAATTTCCAGCGCGCAGCATTGCTCCACCTGCACCCCTTTTGGAGACCGGAATGACTTCCGCATCAGATCTGCGCGTTACAGCCGTCGATCCCGCCCAGACCCAACAGCTGGAGCTGAGCATCGGCGGGATGACCTGTGCGTCGTGCGCGGCACGGATCGAGAAGAAGTTGAACAAGCTGGACGGTGTCACCGCGACGGTCAACTACGCCACCGAGATTGCCCGGGTTGCCTTCGGTAACGCAGTGCAGCCGGCCGATCTGGTGGCCGAGGTCGAAAAGGTCGGCTACACCGCCACTTTGCCGCCACCACCTCAATCCGCAACCGATCTGGCGTCCGCCATTCCGGCCGACGCCGTTGACCCGGTTCGGTCGTTGCGGCAGCGACTCCTGATCTCGATGGCACTGTCCGTGCCGGTGGTCGTCCTGGCGATGGTGCCTGCATGGCAATTCGACAATTGGCAGTGGGCGTCCCTTGCATTGGCCGGGCCCGTCGTGGTCTATGGCGGCTGGCCCTTCCACCAGGCGGCGTGGACGAATCTGCGGCATCGCGCGGCGACCATGGACACGCTCATCTCGATGGGCACGCTGGCCGCATTCGGCTGGTCGCTGTACGCGCTGTTCCTTGGCACGGCCGGGATGACGGGGATGCGGCACGGATTCGAATTCACCCTGACCCGGGGCGACGGCGCGAGCAACATCTACCTGGAGGCCGCAGCCGGGGTCATCACCTTTCTCCTGGCGGGCCGCTACTTCGAAGCCCGATCCAAGCGACAGGCCGGCGCCGCCCTCCGGGCATTGTTGGAAATGGGTGCGAAAGACGTCGCCGTCCTGCGCGACGGCATCGAGCAGCGCATTCCCGTCGCGCAACTCGCGGTCGGGAACGTATTCGTGGTGCGGCCCGGCGAGAAGATCGCCACCGACGGCATCGTCATCGACGGCCGCTCCGCCCTGGACGCATCGATGATCACGGGTGAATCCGTGCCGGTGGAAGTGTCGACGGGCGATCAGGTGATCGGAGCGACGGTGAATTCCGGTGGGCGCCTGCTGATTCGAGCCACCCGGATCGGTGGCGACACCCAACTGGCGCAGATGGCGAGGATGGTCGCCGACGCACAGAACGGCAAGGCCCAGGTACAGCGGCTGGCCGACCGGATTTCCGGCATCTTCGTGCCTGTCGTTCTCCTCCTGGCCGCGGCCACCTTGGTGTTCTGGCTGCTGATCGGAGCCGGCGTTGCGGCCGGCTTCACCGCCGCGGTCGCCGTGCTGATCGTCGCCTGCCCCTGCGCCCTGGGGTTGGCCACCCCGACCGCGTTGATGGTCGGCACCGGCCGCGGCGCCCAGCTCGGCATTCTCATCAAAGGCCCCGAAGTGCTGGAATCCACCCGCCGAGTGGACACCATCGTGCTGGACAAGACGGGCACCGTCACCACCGGCCAAATGTCGGTCACCGCCGTCCATATCGCGGCCGACACCACGCTAGAGGAAGCGGCGCTGCTGCGCCTGGCCGGCGCGGTCGAGGCAGCCTCCGAACATCCCGTCGCGGCGGCGATCGCGACCGCGGCTCGAGGACGAGATCAGGCACTGCCTGCAGTCGAGGATTTCCGCAACGTGGAAGGCCTTGGCACCCGGGGGGTCGTCGACGGGCACGATGTGCTGGTCGGCCGCGTTGCGCTGCTGGAGCAGCTGTTGACGCAGTCGGGCCAGCCGCTGCCGACTGACCTTGCGGAAGCCAAGGCCACCGCGGAGGCTGCCGGCAGCACCGTCGTGGCCGTCGCCGTCGACGGCGGCGCCGTGGCCGTCGTGGTGATCGCCGACACCGTCAAGTCGACGAGCGCACAGGCGATCGCTGAATTTCGCACACTGGGCCTGACCCCGATGCTCCTGACCGGCGACAACACTGCCGTAGCCCGATCCATCGCCGCGCAGGTCGGCATCGAGGACGAGTACGTCATCGCGGAGGTGATGCCCGCCGACAAGGTGCGCACCATCAAAGAGCTGCAGGGCAAAGGCCGAGTCGTGGCGATGGTCGGCGACGGCGTGAACGATGCAGCCGCGCTTGCCCAGGCCGACCTCGGCCTGGCCATGGGCACCGGCGCCGACGTCGCCATCGAGGCGGCCGATCTGACCCTGGTTCGAGGAGACCTACGCGTCGCGGGCGACGCGATCCGCCTCGCCCGCCGCACACTGGCCACCATCAAGGGAAACCTGTTCTGGGCCTTCGCCTACAACATCGCCGCGATTCCGCTGGCCGCCGCCGGACTGTTGAACCCGATGATCGCCGGCGCCGCGATGGCCTTCAGCTCGGTGTTCGTCGTCTCCAACAGTCTTCGGCTCCGCGGGTTCAAAACCCGGATCACCGACCCGACGAGCCGGTGACCCGGTGACCTGGAACGAGCAGTTGTCGCCGCGCCGCGGCGCAACACGGCTGCTGGGTCGATGGGTGTTGATCGCCTTGGTCTTGGCCGGTGTCTTCGCCATGCACGTGCTGGCCCAACATGGCGCTGCCGATGGCGGCAACGGCATGCTGATGGAACCGCACGCAACGGCGATGGTCCCGACGTTGCCCTCCTCCGCCACCGACATGGTGATGACCGGGGGAAACGCCGGCCCAGCCCCCGAATCGGCGGCGGTCGGGCCAGGTGCGGAGGTGGCGGCGGTTCCGGCATCGGCAGTTGCGCCGTCCGGAGGCCACAGCACCGTCGAAATGGCTTGCTGCGTCCTGTTCCTCACCGCAGCAGGTGCGCTGATCCTGTCGCTCCTGCTCGCGTCCGGGCAGTCGGCCGCTGCTGCACCAGGCACCCGTCATCCGGGGTTTCTGCCGACTTACCTGCGAGGACCTCGACCGGGACCGGCGCCACCTCGAATATCTCTCTGCGTGCTGCGGGTCTAGAGCATCCGACACACCGACGCCTGGAAAAGGCGGTTCGGTGCGTTTGGCTTGCCCTCGTCCCGTTTCGAAATTCCTTCGCGAGAGAGAACCCTCATGACCCTGTACACCCGTCTCTGCACGCTCGGCGCGACCGTAACCCTCACCGCCGTGTTGACCGCTTGCGGCACCGCCTCGGGTCCCACCGCCGCTGCAACGTCCAGCGCGAAACCGAGCTCCACCGCGTCGCCGGCCAAGTCCTCCGGCGACGGCATGCCGATGCCGTCTGCACCGACCGGCCCGCACAACCAGGCGGACATCACGTTCGCGCAGATGATGACCGTGCACCACCAGGGCGCGATCGAGATGGCCGATCTGGCCCCGACCCGCGCCGCGAACCCGAAGGTGAAGGATCTGGCGATCAAGATCAAGGCCGCCCAGGCCCCGGAAATCACCGAGATGTCCGGCTGGCTCGCTTCCTGGGCTCCGGAAACCGACATGAACGGCATGCCGAACAAGACGACCGCTGCAATGGGCGGCATGTCCGGGACGAATTCCGGCAGCAGCACCACCGCGCCGATGCCCGGAATGATGTCGGATGCTCAGATGGGTCAGCTGAAAGCGGCAACCGGCACGCCGTTCGACAAGCTGTTCCTGCAGTTGATGATCGCCCACCACCAAGG
>JBPCPG010000171.1:0-3051 GCA_050999445.1 Nakamurella sp.
CAATTCACCCGAGACCCAAACTTAACGGCATTGGTGCTAGGGCCGCCGGTGGGGTAGGCCGTCACCGCGCTCTCCCAGGGGGTTTTCTGATGACTTCGCCTGCTCCAGGCTGGTACGCCGATCCGAATGGGGGCGCCGGGCTCCGATACTTCAACGGCGTCGGCTGGACCGACGCCACCCGAGCTCCACCCGCCCACGTCCCGGCAATGGCGAACGGCCTGCCCGGTGGGCAGTCGCCGCCGCAGGCACCGTATGGCTTCGCACCGCAGCCGATGGCCCCGACCGGGCCGGCAGCGCCGGTCACCGTCTTCGCCGCGAACAAGTTGGCGCTGATCACCATCGTCATCTGCGCGGTGTACGCGATCCTGGCCACCGAGAGCCGTTTCGTCTTCTTCGGCATCCTGCCCGTCGCGTTCACCGTGCGGTCGTTCCGGGCTCGGGAGCCGCTCAAGTGGCTCGCCCTTGCGGCCGCAGTCGCCACAATTGCCTACTCGTTGTACAGATCGCACTCCTGACGAGGTTCGACCAGCGGGCTGGGTAGGTCCGTGTCCGGAGGTGCAGAGAGGCCCAGGTCGGCATGACCTGGGCCTCTCGGGCTCCGCTCCCCGCTCGGGCGTCGGGTGGGGAACGGGCGTCTCTGGTCGCTGTGTGCGACTTACCTCTACTTCGTCGCCGCCGGTCGCCCGGATGTTACGAATTCAGAAAAGATGTCAGGCCCTGGCCTTTCCCTCCCATGCGGCCTTCCACGTCTTCGGTCCGATCAGGCCGGTCCCGCCGAGTTTGTTGCGGTTCTGAATGTCCTTGGCCGCCTCGAGGGTGTGGGCACCGTAGTAGCCGACACCCTGCAGTCCGTAGCCGCGCCGGCCCATCTGCATCTGCCAGCAGGCGAGGTTCCTGTCGTAGGACCCCATCTCGAACGAAACCTGGGGCCAGGCCGGAGCCTTCCTCGAGCCGACATGGCAGGCGCTCGCAGTCAAGCCGGGCCAGGTGTTCGCGGTTGGCCTGGGAGTCGGCTTCGGTGAAGGCGCTGGCTTCGGCGCGGCCGGCCGGCCCCAAGCAGCCGCCCAGGTCGCTGCGTCGATCACATTGCTGGACTTCAACCCGTACTTGCCCTGCAGGTCGTGAGCCGCTGCGGCGGTGTTCGAACCGAAATAACCCGTCCCGGTGAATTCGTAGCCTTTACTGGCCAATTGCTTCTGCCAGCACGCCAACGCTCGATAGGTTCTGCCCCTGACGAAGGTCGTTCCGCCCCAGGCCGGGCCGGTCGACTTTCCGATCCTGCACGAGTCGGCAGGCACGGGCGTGTACGTTCCGGTGCCGCCGGTGCCGATGTAGGCACTGTCCGCCCTGGTCGGGACGACCCCGGAGTTGGCACTGGAGTCCTCCCGCAAGCCCGCGAGGGAGGCGCATACCCACGGTGACCAGCCGCGCATCCGATAGAGATACAGAGCGCGGTAGTCCTGTTCTGTCGAACTGGCCTGGTTCGGCGAGCCGGAACCGCCGACCGACTGCCAGGTCGCCTGGTCGAATTGATAGGCGCCGAAGTATCCGTTTCCGGTATTGATGCTGTAGTTGCCGCTGGATTCGCACTGCCGCAGCGAGGCCCAGGCGGAGGCCGAGGGATCGGCCGAAGCCGAACCGGTGACGAAGATCGACAATCCGGCGAAGATCGCCGCGATGGTGGTTCCGAATGCCAGCGTTCTACGCACGGGCAATCCCTCCGGCCGCGCCACGCTTCGGATGCGGACGTTCGAGCAGCGACACGGCAGATTTCCGCGACGTTCCGGTTCACCACAAAGGGCACCATCGTGCATCTGGCTTGGTGGACCGTCCGTCCGGGCAATCGATTCCGATCCGAGGCGACTACTCGTTGTCCCATCGCCGCGATGTCTCTTCCCCTTGCCGACACCGCAGTGACCACGCCCCGCTCGACCATCTTCGACTCGACCCGACCCCGGGGTATGCGGAGCGGGAAGCCACGACCACCGGTGGACCCTCGAACGAGGATTCCGACCCCACCGTAGTTCACCAATCACACAAGTCACAAGACTCCCAATTAACTCATTCTGCCCCTCCCTTCACCCAGGTCGAGAAACGACACGCCGCACTACCGAAGAAATCACAACGGTGTCATTCGCTGCTCGATCGACGAATCGCCACGATCAGTGGCCGCGCATCGGTAGTCGACAGACGATCGAACAGTTCCACCGGTCGATGCTCGGAAGGAATAGTTGCTGTCCAGGCGATCTGGCCCGAGCTACCGTGAGAATGCCGAAAGAAATGAAGGAGTGGATGCCCGTGTCACGACGAGGGTGGGCGCTGTTCGTCGCGTTGAGCGTCATCTGGGGAATCCCCTACCTGATGATCAAGGTGGCTGTGAAGGAGATCGACCCCGTGGTCGTGGCGTTCGGGCGGACGTTCCTGGGTGCCGTTCTGCTGTTGCCCATCGCGCTTCGCGGCAGATCCTTCGGTCCGGTGCTCGCGCGCTGGAAGTGGCTGCTGCTCTACACCGTCGTCGAAATAGTCGGGCCCTGGTGGCTGCTGGGGCATGCCGAGACGAGGCTGACCAGTTCGACCGCGGGTCTGTTGCTGGCAGTGGTGCCGCTGATCGCCGCCGTCATTCTCCTGCGTACCGGCCGGGACCGATTCGACGGCCGCCGGATGGTTGGGCTCGGAATCGGATTGGCGGGCGTGATCACCCTGGTCGGGCTCGACATCCACCTCGACGATCTGGCATCCGTCGGCGCAGTGATGGTGACGGCGATCGGCTACGCCACCGGTCCGATCATCATCAACCGCAAGCTGTCCGACGTTCCGCCGATGGGCGTGATCACCGGCTCGCTCATCCTGGCCACGCTCATCTTCTCCCCGTTCGCCGTGTGGCTGCGACCGCAATCTGTCTCCGCCCCGGCCGGCTGGTCGGTGATCGGGCTGGCGGTGCTGTGCACGGCGCTGGCCTTCGTGGCCTTCTTCGCATTGATCGCCGAAGCCGGCCCGGCCAGGGCAACGGTCATCACCTACATCAACCCGGCGGTAGCGATCCTGCTGGGC
>JBPCPG010000251.1:0-5291 GCA_050999445.1 Nakamurella sp.
ACAGCGGCGCCGGTGATCGACTGTGGGTCGGTGAGGGTCAGGTGCGGCCATCGGGGCGCGGTAGAGACAACCCAGTCGATTGCTGTCAGAACGGCCGCTATCACGATCGACGTGATCAGGACAGCGATGTAGCCGTTTTGATCGGGGTTCATGAACGGATACGGATACCAGTGCACGATCGGGCCGCGCACCAGGCTGTAGACGAGGTAGGCCAGTGGGAACAGCAACCACAGCAACGCCCTGCGGAACGGGATCGGCGCAGTTCGCTGCGCGAAGATCCAGTCCAGGATGATCACAATCGGCATGATGTAGTGCAGCACCGTGTTGTCCCAGGGCACCGCGGTCAGCTCAGCTGCGGGGAGGTTGGACAGCAGCACGATGAACACCAGGATGGTCGTGGTCATGTACAGGGCAACAGCACCGCGAAAGAAGTCCAACCTGGCGGTCGACCGGCCCGCGGCCATCGCATAGCTGCTGCGCAGCAGACTGATGACGGCCAGTGTGTTCGCCTCGACCGTAAAAAAGCTGAAAAAGTTGACGGCGGTGAATCGGTGCAGTGCCACCAATGTCGCGACCTCGGTGACGAGCGCACTGAAGCCGAGCAACGCCAACCCGACCCGTGCCAGCGACAGGTACCGGCCCCTGCTCGCAGCCGGCTTCGTCATCGTCAACGCCGCACGACCTTTCAGACTCGGAACCGATTACCGGACACTACCGGCTGGTCCCTGACGGCAAAGCACGTCGCCCCGGGCAAGACCAGCGGCTGCTCCCGCAACCGCGCCTCCGGTCATTCAACGATCGGCTGGCGGGAGTCGGGCGGGTGCGCCGCTTCTCAACGGGAGATGGGCCGCCTGAAGGTGCTGTTGGAGCCGCAGGTTTCTCAGCCCCTCCGAGGTTGCGATCACCGATGCGGATATCATCGCCTCATGACGATTGCAGCACCGCACGGCGATGGGTGTGGCCTGGACTTGACGGCGGCGGTGTCCCTGTTCCGCAGCCTGGGGGACGCGACCCGGCTGGCGATCGTCCACGAATTGGCGGACGGGGAGCGGCGGGTGGTGGATCTGACCCGTGCTCTGGGGTTGGCGCAGTCGACGGTGTCGGCGCATCTGGCCTGTCTGCGGGATTGTCGGCTGGTGGACTCCCGGCCGGTGGGGCGGCAGTCGATCTACCGGCTGACGCAGCCGGCGTTGCTGGGGGTGTTGTCAGCCGCCGAACAGTTGTTGGCCGACACCGGCAACGCCGTCGATTTGTGCCCGGCTTACGGTCACACCGATGCGCCGGCCGTATCGGCGTGAGCACCCCGGTGCGCGCGGACGGCGGCGACGACGACCAGAAGGGCCACGGTCATTCCGGTGGTCCAGATCATGGTCATGGGATCAGTGAGAACGCCGACCGCCGGTCCCTGGTCATCGCGTTGGCGCTGCTGATCGCTTTCATGATCACCGAGGTGATCGTCGCGTTCGAATCCGGGTCGCTGGCGTTGCTGTCCGACGCCGGGCACATGCTCACCGACGTAGGCGCGATCGGCGCGTCGTTGTGGGCGATGAACCTGGCCGCCCGGCCGGCGGCAGGATCGTGGACGTTCGGCTGGAAGCGGGCGGAGATCCTGTCCGCCGCGGTCAACGGCATCACGTTGCTCGTGGTGTCAGGCATCGTCGGATTCGAGGCGATCCGCCGGCTGATCCACCCACCGACCGTCGACGGTGGCCCGGTGCTGGTGGTCGCGCTGATCGGAGTGGTGGTGAACATCGCCGCCGCGTGGGTGTTGGCCAAGGCGAATCGGACCAGCCTGAACGTGGAAGGCGCGTATCAGCACATCTTGACCGACCTGTACGGGTTTGTCGGCACCGTCGTCGCCGCGGTCGTCATCCTGACCACCGGCTACGCCAGGGCCGATGCGATCGCCTCGCTGATCGTCGTGGCGCTGATGCTCAACGCCGCCCGCGGCCTGCTGAAGGACTCCGGCCGGGTGCTGTTGGAGGCTGCGCCGGAGGGCATCGACCTGGCTCAGGTCCGCACCCACCTGCTGGAAAGCGACCACGTCCATGATGTGCATGACCTGCACGTCTGGACCGTCACCTCGAACCTGCCGACCCTGTCCGCGCATGTCGTCATCGACGACTCCTGCTTCAACGACGGTCATGCCCCGCAGCTGCTCGATGAGCTGCAGAGCTGCCTGGTCGGCCATTTCGACGTGGAGCATTCCACCTTCCAACTCGAACCCGCCGCCCACAGCACCCACGAAACAGGGAACCACTGATGCCCGACACCGCTCGTTCACCCGTTGCCTCGGCGGTCCGACCCGTGGCCGCCGTGGCCGGGTCGCACATCGAGCCCGCAGCATGTTGCGGTGGTTGTGCCGCCGAACCCGCCTCTGCGGCCGCCGTCCGCGGTCCGGAATGGGGAAGGGCCGCCAGGCGAGCCCAGGCGCTGTCATGGGTTTCACTGCTGTGGATGACCGGCGAAGGCGTGCTGGGCCTGGTCGCCGGGCTGCGGGCCGGTTCGATCTCGTTACTGGGCTGGGCGTTGGGCTCGGTCATCGAAGGCTTGGCTGCTGTCATCGTCATCTGGCGGTTCACCGGCTCCCGCACCCTGTCCGACACCGCGGAGGGCCGTGCCCAGAAAGCGGTCGCCGTCTCCTTCTTCCTGCTCGCCCCGTACATGGCGATCGAAGCGGTGCGCGACCTTGCCGGCGGACACCTGGCCGGCCCCAGCACGTTGGGCATCGTGGTGACCGCCTCGAGCCTGCTGCTCATGCCCGCATTGGGCATCGCCAAGAAACGGCTGGGCGCTGCCTTGGGCTCCGGAGCCACCGCCGGGGAAGGCGGCCAGAACCTGTTGTGTGCAGCGCAGGCCGCCGCCGTCCTGATCGGTCAGGCGGCTACCGCTGCGTTCGGGTGGAGTTGGGTCGACCCGATGATCGCGCTGCTCCTGGCCGGGTGGGCCATCAGAGAAGGCAGCAGAGCCTGGCGCGGCCAGGACTGCTGCTGAGGTTGACTGTCCCTGGCACTTCATCGTTTCCTTCGGCCTGGTCAGCCTGTTCGCCGATATGGTCTACGAGGGGGCGCGCAGCATCATCGGGCCGTACCTGGCCACGCTGGGTGCTTCCGCACTCGTCGTGGGCATCGCCGCCGGCGCCGGCGAATTCGTCGGCTACGGCCTGCGGGTCGTTTCGGGATATCTGGTCACCCGCAGCCGGCACTACTGGGCCTGGACCATCACCGGGTACGCCCTGACAGTCATCAGCGTCCCGCTGATGGGCATGACCCACCTGCTCACTCCGGTACTCGTGCTCTACGGCACCGAGCGCCTGGGCAAGGCAGTTCGATCCCTGGCGAAGGACACCCTGCTGTCCCATGCCTCGACCCGGACCGGGCGCGGCACCGCATTCGGCGTCCATCAGGCGATGGTCAGTTCGGTGCGCTGCTGGGGCCGCTGCTGCTGGCCGCGGTCCTGTCCTTCCACACCGGCGACTACCGCCTGGCGTTCGGTGTCCTGAGAGTCCCTGGCGTTCTGGTCCTCGTGGTCCTGTGGTGGCTCAGACGCCGGGTCCCCGACCCCGCCGCCTACGAAATCGCAGAGCCGCCCACCGAGGCCACCGCCGTTGCCGGCGCTGCCGGTTTCGAACCGGAGCCCGTCGGCCACCAGAGTCGCAGTCGGCCGGTCTTGCCGCCGTTGCTGTGGCAGTACGTCACCGTCGTCGCGGTGCTCTCCTGCGGCATCGCATCATTCCCGCTGGTCGCATTTCATGCCCAAACCCAGGGGCTGCTCACCGAAGCTCAGATCCCGGTGCTGTTTGCCCTGGCGATGCTCACCGACGGGCTCAGCGGGTTGGCGATGGGCCACCTCTACGACAAGCGCGGCCCCACAGTGCTACTGGCAGTACCCGTCGCTGCGGCGATCGCCGCGATCGCGTTCACCCACCAGGCCCTGCTGATCTGGATTGGAGTGGGGGTCTGGGGTGTCGTCAATGGCGTCCTGGACTCCACCATCAAAGCCGTTGTCACTCAACTGGTCTCATCGGACTCCCGCGCCCGCCGCCTTAGGCTGGCTCGCACTGGTCCGCGGTGTCGGCCTGCTCGTCGCCGGTGGCCTCCTGGGCCTTACCTACGACCACAGCGTCACCCTGGTCATCTACCTGATCCTCGCAGCCAACGTCATCGCCCTGGCTGGATTGTTCTTCGTGCTCCGCCGCCTTTCCCGACGCCGGCGGTAAGGGCGGGATCGATCAGATACCCGGGTTTCGTATGTTGGGGTCGACCGCCCGTTTGAGTGCTTCCCGGAGCATGCGGAGATCCGGGAAGCCGCGAGGCCCACTCGAGGTGGGGTAGACGCGGCAGGCCAGGGCCGACGGTTGGTCGGGCTCGGGAAACGGGTCGTTGCCGTCGATGAGAATCGTCGGTGACCCGGTGAAACCGCGCCGTTCGGCGTGCTCCGGCGACGTGACCACGGTCGTGGTGATCTCAACTCGGCCAAGGCCGAAGTCGCGCAAAGCGCTACACAGCAACGCGGCGGCCCGGGTCCCGTTCGGGCAGTCAGCGATGACGAGCAATTCAACGTCCATGCCTGCCAGTGTCCGCTTGCGCGGCGGAAGGGCTGATAACGGTGATCATTTTCGAACCCCGAGCTGGACGCAGGTGATGAACGGTGCGGCGAGTTGGTCATCGGCTCAGCTCGTAGTTGGTCCCAGCGGCGGTATCGGGCAAATCATGGTGTCGGAATCGCCGTTGCGGCAGTGGCGGACGAAGCCGACTCTCTCGTACAGCACCCGGGCGCGGTTACCGTCTGCGACGCTCAGGCTGAGCGCCGTATAACTGCGATCTCGGGCTTCGGCAATCAGGGCGGTGAGTAGACGAGTACCTACGCCGCGGCCCCGGGATGCACGTACGACTCCGATGCCGATCTCCGGTACTTCGTGATGGACGAAACCGTAGCCGGGATCAGCGGCCCCGAATTGGCGTGCCCAAGCTGCGCCGAGTGGTTCGCCGGCGCCGCTCGTGGCGATGACCCCGAAATCAGATGGCCGCGGCCATCCGCTGAGGTAGCGGGCGAGAGCAGGATCGGCCTCTACGTCCGCCGCTGTGACCGATACTTGGCCGTTCCAGTTGAAGGCCTCCACGAGCATGGCAACCAAAAATGCATGATCGTCGAGATCGGCTAGCTGTTGAACCCATAGAGGTTGGTGACAACTTGGGTGCGGTTGATGGGCGGAAGGCTTCGTAGTGCGGTGTGTGGTCGATGGTAGTTGTAGCGGTGCAGAAATGAGGGGAGGGCGGCTGTGCGTTGCT
>JBPCPG010000303.1:0-8648 GCA_050999445.1 Nakamurella sp.
GGCTGGGAAGTGGTACGGCCTGATGCCGAGTTCGCCGACGATGCGCGCAGTTCGGATGATCTGGAAGCGCTCGCGGATGCGGTTCGCGAAGCCGGCCGGGTCGAGCGCACCCACGAGCCGTCCCCGGTGACCACCGGCCGACGCGGACACCTGCGGGTATTGCGCTTTCCGCCGGATTGACCCCGGCCGGAGCGCCTGTTGCCAGGCGCGGTTCCGGCGGCGGGTCGGGTGGTACTTCGTCACACAGCAGGAGCTCGGCCGCCGGGCGCAGGTTAGGGTCGGCCTGGATCAGTGCCGCTCTCCGAGAGTCGCTGCCGACCGTCCAGAACCCCCGTGAACGGACGACCGCACATCGACGAGGAGCACGACACCATCGACATCCACAGCACCGACCTCTTCGAAAACGAAAGGTGAACGACATGGCCGTCCAGCTGGATCCGGTTCTGCTCGAGGTGCTGGCTTGTCCGGCGCCGCATCACGCAGCTCTGGAGGTCGGCACGCCCGACGATCCAGAGGCGTCCGCGCTCACCTGCACCGAATGCGGGCGCATCTTTCCGGTGCGGGACGGCATTCCGGTACTGCTGCTCGACGAGGCGACCGGCGGCCCGACCGGGAAGACCGACCCGGAGGCTGAGGCGTCATGACCTCGCCGGGCCCGGAGATTCTGCGTCGACCGGGCCTGGCCGAGGCGGACCGCGTCGGTCTGCTCCCGGCTGTCGCGTCCGCCGGCGCCCAGGTCCGATCGGTGCTGTCCGCATCGGCGGAACTGCCCCTGATGGAGCGCCCGCGCGCGATGGTGGTGGTGGGCGGTCAGGCCGGCGGCGACGCGGCGTTTCTCACTGCGCTGGTCGGGCGCACCGCACCGTCGCAAATTCTCTGGGCTGCCACCCTGCCGCCCTGGGTGGGCGCCCTGGACCTGGTCGTGGTGCTCGCCGCACACCCGGATGATGAACTGGCGGCAGAGGCGGCCGGTGTCGCCCGTCGTCGCGGTGCGACCACGGTCGTCCGCGGGGCAGAACACGGCCCGGTTGCCGATGCCGCCGGCGCTGCGTTGCTGGCCCCCGTCGTCGCTGTTCCGGAGTGGCTCGCGGCCTGCGCTCGCTGGGCGCTGCTGGCGGTGGTGGCCGGCCGGGCCGGTCTGGGACCTGCAGTCGAACTTTCCCGTACCGCCGACCTGCTCGACGCCACCGCGTTGGCTTGCCATCCCCAAGCTGAAACCTTTCTCAATCCCGGGATCAACCTGGCTGAATATCTCAGTGGGGGAACGGGTCTGCTCGTCGGATGTGATCCGCTGGGTGATGCGTTGGCCGCGCACGGAGCCCGCGTGCTCGCCGACATCGGCGGGGTGGCAGCCGGTGTGGTGCCGGCGGCATCGGCCGGTTCGTCCCCGGCGCTGTTGCGTCGGATCGGTGGCCCGGCGGATCTGTTCGCCGACCCTTTCACCGACGCCGAGCCCGGACAGCTGGTCAAGCCGTTGCTGGTATCCACCAGCGGCGGAAATCGGCCGGGACCGGCCGGCTTCGCGCCTGACGCCCCCGACCGAAGATTCTTGTCCGAATTGATGAGGGCCTTCACCGGGGCGATGCATCTCGACGGCTCGGCGGACGCTCTTCCCGTCGTTGCCGGACCCAGCGGCCGGCTTGCACCCGACGCCGATCCCGACGATCGTGGTGGCCGCTCCGGGGTGGCGGGCGCCGACAGCTTTGATGCAGCCGTTGCGGCCGGCGTGCGGCTCGATTTTGCTGCTGTCTATCTCGGCATCGTGACTGGTCAATTGGCCCCGCCGGACTTCCCGGACGGCCTCGGGCGGTCTGCCGGAACCCGCTGGGCCGTTCGGCCAGCTACCGTCGGAGGCGTGGGACGAGAGCAGGGCGTGGACACATGGAACTGATGGGGAATCGAATCCGACCGTACGCATGGGGTTCGCGCACTGCGATCGCCGAGCTGATGGGGGCGCCCAGCCCGGCTCCGCATCCGCAGGCCGAACTCTGGATGGGTGCGCATCCCGGCGACCCGTCGATGCTGATCGGCCCGGCCGGCGAGCGCTCGCTGCCCGATGCCATCGCCGACAAGCCGGTGCTGATGCTCGGCGAACGGGTGGAGAAGGAATTCGGCCCTCGACTGCCGTTCCTGTTCAAGGTGCTGGCGGCCGCCGAGCCGCTGTCGCTGCAGGCGCATCCCTCGGCCACTCAGGCGGCTCGAGGGTTCGCGCTGGAGGAATCGTCCGGTGTGCCGATGAGCTCCGCCGGACGCAATTACAAAGATGGCAGCCACAAGCCGGAATTGATCTGCGCGCTCACCGTGTTCGAGGCCTTGTGTGGCTTCCGCGAACCGGCGCTCACCGTTCGACTGCTGGCCGATCTCGGTGTGCCGCAACTGGATCACTACCTGTCGCTGCTGTCCGGCCAGCCGGATCAGGACGGCGTTCGGGCGCTGTTCTCCTCGATCCTGACGATTCCGTCCTCGGTGCTGGAGCCCTTGCTGTCAGCCGTGCTGTCCGCCTGCGTGCGGCTGGTGCGGCAGGGATCGCCGTTCCCCGCCGAATATCGGACGGTGCTGGAACTGGGTGAGCGATATCCCGGGGATCCCGGAGTGCTGGCCTCGTTGCTGCTCAATCGGGTCACCTTGCAGCCGGGAGAGGCGTTGTATCTGGCCGCAGGCAATCTGCATGCCTATCTCGCCGGTGTCGGCGTGGAGTTGATGGCCAACTCGGACAACGTCCTGCGCGGCGGGCTGACTCCGAAACATGTCGATGTTCCGGAGCTGATGCGAGTGCTGGACTTTCGCGCCGGTAACGTCGAGGTGCTCCACGGTGATCCGATCCGCCCCGGTGAGGAGGTCTACCGGACCCCGGCGCCGGAGTTCCGCCTGTCTCGGTTGACGCTGACGGCGGAGCCGCTGGACCTCACCCACGACGGGCCGCAGGTGGTCCTCCTCGTAGCGGGGTCCGGCACCGTCACCGACGCCGACGGCCGGGAGGTGGGCATCGAGCGCGGTCACTCCGTCTGGGTGGCGGCGGACGACTCGGGCGTGCAGATCAGCGGATCGGGAATCGCCTTCCGGGCCACCGACGGGCTCGCCACGGACTGATCTCTCGCGCGGATCAATTAGGCTGGCGCGGCTCAACCCGGCGAGTGTCCGGGGTGAGGCGTGACAACGAGTTCATCCGCGCGCCACGGGTCGCGGGTCGCCTGCTGGAAGGACCGGAAACGGAAATGTTCGACTCATTACTGGTGGCCAATCGCGGCGAGATCGCCCGCCGGGTGATCCGGACCGCGAAGCGGATGGGCCTGCGCACCATTGCCGTCCATTCCGACGTAGATGCGGGGCTGCCCTTCGTCCTGGAAGCGGACGAGGCAGTGCTGATCGGTCCGGCCAGCCCGGCAGAGTCGTACCGCAACGCGGCAGCCGTGCTCGCCGCCGCGAAGAGGACCGGTGCCGCAGCAATCCATCCCGGGTACGGATTCCTCTCCGAGAATGCCGAATTCGCCAAGGCGGTCGTCGATGCGGGGCTGATCTGGGTGGGTCCGAGCCCGGACGCGATCACCGCCATGGGGAACAAGATCGCGGCGCGGAACCTGATGGCGTCGGCAGGTGTTCCGGTCGCGCCGGGAACCCAGGAGCCGGTGGCCAGTGCCGCGGCCGCGGGCGCCGCCGCGGCGGAAATCGGCTACCCGGTCATGATCAAGGCCTCCGCCGGCGGCGGGGGGATGGGCATGGCGGTTGTTCCCGACCCGTCGAGCATGGCCACCGAGTTCGAAAAGGTCACCGCGTTCTCGGCCCGCCTCTTCGGCGACCCGTCGGTCTTCGTCGAGCGTTACTTCCCTCGGGTCCGCCACGTCGAGGTGCAGATCCTCGGCCTGGCCGATGGTCGAGTGCTGGCTCTGGGCGAGCGCGACTGTTCGGTGCAGCGCCGCAACCAGAAGGTCGCGGAGGAGACCCCCTCGCCGGCCCTGACGGCATCGCTGCGCACCGAGATGCTCGATGCCGCCCGCGCGGCCGGCGAAGCGGTGCAGTACCGGGGAGCGGGAACGGTCGAGTTCCTGCTCGCTCCGGGCACTGGTTCCGACGCGCCCGCGGAATTCTTCTTCCTGGAGATGAATACCAGGCTGCAGGTGGAGCACCCCATCACCGAGGCGGTGCTGGGGATCGACCTGGTCGAGGCGCAGCTCCGAGTGGCTGCGGGGCAGGACCCGGGGTTCGACGTCGACCACCTGACGGTGACCGGACATGCCATCGAGTTGAGGATCAACGCAGAGGACTCCAAGCGGTTCCTGCCCGGTCCCGGAGTCATCACCGAGTGGGTGGAGCCGGCGGGGGACGGCATTCGAGTCGACGCCGGCTATGCGGTCGGTACCACGGTGACGCCGTCCTACGACTCGCTGATGGCCAAGGTGATCGTTCACGGCGCCGATCGGGACGCCGCGTTGGCGCTGGCCCGAACGGCCGTGGCCGGATTCACAGTGGTCGGGCCGAAATCGAATCTGGCATTCCACGCCGAGCTGCTGGACAACGCCGAGTTCGTGTCCGGCGACTACGACACGGCGCTGATTGCGCGGATGCGGGCCTGATCGACCGGTTTCCCAGCGGTGGCTACGGTTCGCGGCCGCGTCGGCCCGGCCTCGGGTGCGGCCTGCAGGCGGTTATAGCGCACGCGTTCGGACGAACCCACGACCGGGGTCTCGTTTGCCCGGGTTGTTCCGGCTGGGTAGGTTCACAACCGGTCCAACCTGGCCAGAACTCCCAGAGTGTGCGACGAGAACCCTGCCCACGGCCGTCGAGACCAGCCGTCCGGCCCGATTGACGATGTCCGTTCCGAACGATTGAAACCCGAGAAGTGAGGCCGAAGTGGCACTGCCCCAGTTGACCCCCGAGCAGCGATCAGCGGCATTGGAAAAGGCCGCCGCCGCCCGCCGCGTCCGCGCAGAGCTCAAGGAGCGTTTGAAGCGAGGCGGAACCACGCTCAAGCAGGTTCTCATCGACGCCGAAACCGATGAGGCGCTCGCGAAGTTGAAAGTCTCCGCCCTGCTGGAAGCGCTGCCGGGGGTGGGGAAGGTCCGGGCCGCGGCGCTGATGGAACAGTTCGAGATTGCGGCCAGCCGTCGCATCAGGGGACTCGGCGAGCGCCAGCGCCAGGCGCTGCTGGCTGAATTCGGTTCCTGAGTTCCGCGGTTCGAACGCTCCGCGCAGATGTGCTCTCCGATGGCCGGGAGGCGGACCTGGTCTCCTGGCCATCTGTGCGTTTGTTCTCGACCCAGGAGAGGAAAAGTGGGCATCGCGATGACCGGGAAGCGCGGACGCGGACGCCTGTTCGTGCTGTCCGGCCCCTCCGGAGTGGGCAAGAGCACCGTGCTGGCCAGATTGCGCCGAGACGTTCCGCAACTCTGGTATTCGGTGTCCGCAACGACCAGGGCGCCGCGGCCGGGTGAGGTCAACGGCACCAACTACCACTTCGTCAGCACGGAAGAATTCGTCGATCTGGTCGCCGGCGGACAGATGCTCGAACATGCCTTCTTCGCCGGCAACCACTACGGCACTCCCAAGGCTCCCGTCGAAGTCCAGCTCAGCGCCGGTTGCGACGTGTTGCTGGAGATCGATGTCCAGGGTGCCCGCCAGGTTCGGGCTGCACCGGATCTCGGATCGGACGCCGTGCTGGTGTTTCTGGCGCCGCCGTCGTTCGACGAGCTCGCCAGACGGCTGGTCGGTCGGGGAACCGAGGACGCGGCGGCAACGGCGGCTCGATTGGACGCGGCCAGAGCGGAACTCGCCGCGGAGGGCGAGTTCGACCACACCCTGGTGAACACGAGTGTGGAGGATGCAACCGCCGGCTTGGTAGCATTGTTGGCGCAGCCGTGTTCGCCCGGCCCTCCCGGTTGATGTTTCGCATGACATGACCGGTCATCGGCATTACCGGTCATCCACAATGAGGAGTCCCACCTTGAGTACTGCGTCCGGAACCCAGGCCGAGCCGGTCCGCTCGGCACCAATGACCGCTTCGCAGATCGCCGCCGCCGGTATCACCTACCCGCCGATCGACGAGCTGCTCACCCGCACCAGTTCCAAGTACGGGCTCTCGATATTCGCAGCCAAGCGGGCGCGCCAGATCAACGACTACTACGCCCAGCTGGGCGAGGGGCTCCTGGAGTACGTCGGTCCGCTCGTCGAGCCGTTGGCGAAGGAAAAGCCGTTGTCCATCGCGCTGAGGGAAATCAACGCCGGTCTGCTCGAGCACACCGAAGGCGAGTGACCCCGCCGGCCCCGGCGCCGGACCAGCCGATCGAGGGTCGGCCGCCGAGGGTCGTACTCGGGGTCTCCGGCGGAATAGCCGCCTACAAGGCCTGCGAAGTGCTTCGCCTGCTGCGTGCAGCGGGCATGGAAGTCACGGTCGTGCCGACCGCAGCGGCCCTGAAGTTCGTTGGCGCGGCGACTTTCGAGGCGCTGTCCGGGCGCCCCGTCGCGACCGAGGTGTTCTCCGATGTTCCGCACGTCGCCCACGTGACGACCGGGCAACAAGCCGATCTGATCGTCGTCGCGCCGGCCACCGCGGACCTGCTGGCAAGAGCAGCGTCCGGCCGTGCCGACGATCTGCTGACTGCCTCGTTGTTGGTCACCAGGGCTCCGGTGCTGCTGGCTCCGGCCATGCATTCGGAGATGTGGAGCCATCCGGCGACCGTGGCCAACGTCGAGCTTCTTCGCAATCGCGGTTCCACGGTTCTGGATCCGGCAGTCGGCCGGTTGACCGGAGCCGATTCCGGAATCGGCCGGCTGCCCGAGCCCGAACACATCGTCGCCCTGGCCACGCTGTTGCTGCACCGGCCGGACGCCCTGCCTCGGGATCTTGTCGGACGGCGGGTGCTGGTCAGCGCGGGTGGCACTCGTGAGCCGCTGGACCCGGTCCGATATCTGAGCAATCGATCGTCGGGCAAGCAAGGGTTCGCCGTCGCGCTGGCCGCCGCCGCCAGAGGCGCCGAAGTGACCTTGGTCGCAGCCAACACGGCGTTGGCCGGTCCGCCGGGTGTCACCGTCGTAACAGTGACCGATGCCCGGGGCATGCTCGCCGCGATCACCGACCTGGCCACGAGCGTCGACGTCGTCGTGATGGCAGCCGCGATCTCGGATTACCGGCCGCGGCACGCGGCCGCCGAGAAGATCAAGAAGACCGCAGGCGCTCCCGGCATGTCGCTCGACCTGGTTGCCAACCCCGACATTCTGGCCGGGCTCGGCGCCGGTCGTCGCGGTCGCCGACCGGTTCTGGTCGGATTCGCCGCCGAGACCGGAGACGCGCACTCCTCGATCCTCGATCACGGCCGGGCGAAGCTGGCCGCCAAGGGTTGCGATCTACTGGTGGTCAACGGTGTCGACGCGGGCCGGGGTTTCGAGGTGGACGAGAACGCTGCCGTGATCCTGGCGGCGGACGGAACGGCCCCGATCGAGGTGCCGTTGGGACCCAAGACGACCCTGGCCGCCGTGATCTGCGACGAATTCTCGCGCCGGCTGGCCGTCGCCGATTCGGGCTGACCCGAGGCGGCCGCGTACCCTGCACCTGGATCCATTCCACCTGCGGGCGCGGCCCGCTCTACCCGTAGGAGTACGTCCGTCGTGACTTCCCGCCTGTTCACGTCCGAATCGGTCACCGAGGGACATCCGGACAAGATCTGTGATGCCATCAGCGATTCCATTCTGGACGAGTTGTTGCGTCAGGACAGTTCGAGCCGGGTGGCGGTAGAGACGCTGGTGACGACAGGGCAGGTCCATGTCGCCGGAGAAGTGACGACGACCGCGTACGCCGACATCCCGAAGATCGTGCGGGACACCGTCCTGGCAATCGGGTACGACTCGTCGGCGAAGGGCTTCGACGGCGCGTCGTGCGGGGTCAACGTCGCAATCGGCGCCCAGTCGCCCGACATCGCGCAGGGGGTGGACACCGCCCGGGAGTCGCGCGTCGACCACGCGGAGGATGAGATCGACCAACAGGGCGCGGGCGACCAGGGCCTGATGTTCGGCTACGCCTGCACCGACACGCCGGAGCTGATGCCGCTTCCGATCGCGCTGGCGCATCGGCTGTCCCGCCGACTGACCGCCGTCCGCAAGTCCGGTGCCGTGCCCTATCTCCGGCCCGATGGGAAGACGCAGGTGACCATCGAGTACGTCGGCGATCGGGCGATTCGGTTGGACACGGTGGTGCTCTCGACCCAGCACGCAGAGGACATCGATCTGGAGAAACTGCTCGCCGTCGACATCGCCGAGCAGGTCGTCGCACCGGAGTTGGCCCTGCTCGACATCGACGTCGCCGACTACCGGCTGCTGGTCAATCCCACCGGCCGCTTCGTCATCGGTGGCCCGATGGGCGACGCCGGCGTGACCGGTCGGAAGATCATCGTGGACACCTACGGGGGCATGGCACGTCACGGCGGCGGTGCGTTCTCCGGAAAGGATCCGTCCAAGGTCGACCGCTCGGCCGCCTACGCGATGCGCTGGGTCGCCAAGAATGCCGTCGCGGCGGGCCTGGCCGATCGGATGGAAGTACAGGTCGCCTACGCCATCGGTGTGGCAGCTCCGGTTGGGCTGTTCGTCGAGACGTTCGGCACGGAACAGGTCGATCCGGACAAGATCGCAGACGCCATCAACCAGGTTTTCGACCTTCGTCC
>JBPCPG010000350.1:0-3090 GCA_050999445.1 Nakamurella sp.
CCGATGACCGACGCGGAGATCGCCATGGTGGCACCGACCGAGAGGTCGATACCTTCGGTGCCGATGACCAGCGCCATTCCAAGGGCCACGATGAGGATCGGCGCCACCAGTACCAACTGGAGCTTCAAATTGCTCGGGGTCAGCCAGAACTGGGTGAAGATCGCGTTGTACAGCACCAGCAGCGCCAACGCGAAATAGACGCCGTTCTCCCGGAGGAAGGACAACGCCTTTCCGCGATCGAGCGTCCGGGTGCGTGGGAGAACTGCCTCAGACATGCGCGGAATCTCCGGATTCGTTGTCGGCGGAACCGGCGATCGCCTGCACCAGCCGGGCTTCGGTGAGCCGCTCTCCTTCGAGCTCGTCCACGATCGCCCCATCCCGAAGCACCAGAATTCGATGTGAGCCGTCGACGAGTTCCTCGGTCTCGGACGAGATGAGCAACACGCCGAGGCCCTGTTCGGCCAGCTCGTCGATGAGACGGCGAACCTCCGCCTTGGCGCCGACATCGATGCCGCGGGTCGGCTCGTCCAGCATCAGGATTTTGGGTTCGAGGCAGAGCCAGCGTGCCAGCAGAACCTTCTGCTGGTTACCGCCGGATAGCGTGCCGACCTTCTGGGCCGGCCCGAAAGCTTTGATGTTCAACCGTTTCATGAAGGTGTCGACCAATTTCTTTGCCGCTTTGTCGGAGAACACCCCCCGTTTCGACAGCCTGGGAAGTGCGGCCAGAACGATGTTGTCGCGAATGGAGAGGTTCGGCATGATGCCGTCCGCCTTGCGATCCTCGGGCAACAGCACCACTCCGGCCTGGATGGACCGCGCCGGCGAACCGGACCGAATGGTCTCGCCGTTGACGGTGACAGTGCCGGAGTCGATGATCTGCGCGCCGAGTATCGCCTTGGCTGTCTCGCTGCGACCCGCCCCGAGCAGGCCACCGAGGCCGACCACCTCACCCGCGCGGATCCCGAGGGAAACATCGTGGAGCAGTCCGCGGCGATCCAGATCGGTGGCCACAAGAACCGGCGCCGCGCGGGCGGCGCTCTCGTCCGGGGTGCCGGCGCTCGCGGAGCGGGAGTGCTGTTCCAGAAGTTCCCGACCCAGCATGGTCGCGACCAACTGCTGTCGGGGCAACTCGGAGATCGGCCCGGAATGCACCAGGCGCCCGTCACGGAGAACGGTGACCTGATCGCAGATGCGGTAGAGCTCGTCGAGCCGATGGCTGACGTAGACGACCGCGACGCCGTCGGACTTGAGCCGCTCGATCAGGCGGAACAGGGTTTCCACCTCGCGGGACTCCAGCGAGGAGGTCGGCTCGTCCATCACAACGACGCTCGCGTCCAGGGAGATCGCCCGCGCGACGCAGATCATCTGCTGCGCACCCAGTGCCAGCGTCGCCACCGGGACCGTCGGGTCTGCGTCGATGTTGAAATCTTCGAGCAACGCCTTGGCGTCCCGGTTCATCTTCTTGTAGTCCACCAACCGCAGCGCGGTGCGCGGCTCGCGACCCAGATAGAGGTTCCTGGCGCCGCTCTGCAGCGGCACCAGGTTCACCTCCTGGTAGATGGTGCTGATACCTGCGTCCTGCGCGGCCCGAGGGTTCGCGAAGGAAACGGGCTGACCGTGGTGCAGGAGCTGACCGGCGTCCAACTGGTAGACGCCGGTCAGCAGCTTGATGAGCGTGGACTTGCCCGCACCGTTCTCACCGACGAGAGCGTGCACCTCGCCGCCACGCAGACTGACCGATACCTCCGACAGGGCTTTGACTCCGGGAAAGGTCTTGCTGATTCCCAGGGCCTGCAGGATCGGTGCGGTCTGCGGGCTTTCCGGCGCCATGCCGTTGGTGACTGTCATGCGGGCGTCTCACTCAATTCCACGTGTAGAGCCGATGTGCGGAGCCTGCGGTGCAGATCGATCTTTAGAAAGCCTGGTCCAACTTCGACTTGGCGGCGGCGGCGTTCAGGTAGTCGCCGTCGTCGATGATGATCTTGGCCGGAACCGGGGTGCCCTTTTCGAAGTCCATGAGCGCCTTGAACGCCAGCGGACCGAAACGCGGGTTGGACTGGATGACCGCGGTGTACTCGCCGGTCACGATCTTCGACACGGCGTCCTTGATGCCATCGACCGAGACGATCTTGATGTCCTTGCCAGGAGCCTTGCCCGATGCCTTGACAGCGTTGTAGGCACCGACACCCATCTCGTCGTTCTCGGCGTAGAAGCCGGTGATGGTGGGGTCTGCCTGCAGGAGCTGGGAAGCCGCTGCCTGGCCCTTTGCCCGGTCGAAGTCACCGGTCTGCTGCTTGGAGATCTTGATGCCGGAGTACTTGGCCTTCATCTCGTCGACGAAGCCGCTGGTGCGGTCGGTGGTCACACCATTACCCGAGGAGCCGAGCAGGATCGCGACGTTGCCCTTGCCGGCAAGAGCCTCGCCCATGGCGTCGGCCGCCCGCATGCCCTGCTTCACGAAGTTCGAGCCGATGAAGGTCAGGTAGTCCTTGCAGGGCGTCTGGGAGACCAGACGGTCGACAGTGACGACCGGAACCTTGGCGGCCGCGGCTGCATCCCAGGCGGGCTGCAGGCCGTCGCTGTTCAGCGGCGCCACGATCAACATCTTGGCGCCCTTGGTGATCAGGTCCTTGATGTCGGCGATCTGCTTCTGCGGATCCTTGTTCGCGTTGGCGTACAGGAGCGTCGCACCCTGCTTGGCTGCTTCGTCCCTCATCGACTTCGTCTCGGCAGCGCGGAACGATGCATTGTCGGGTTCGGACTGCGAGAAGCCGACCTTCACGCCCTTGAAATCTGTGATCGCCGGGTAGCCCAGCTTGGTGGCAGTGCAGCCCGCGCCGGCCGGTGCAGCGGAGCCGGAAACCGCAGAGGACATCGGGGCCGACATCGAGGCCGACATCGACGGGGACTGGGCTGCGCCACCGGAACTCGGGGCAGACATCGACGGGGACTGGGCTGCGCCACCGGATTTCGGGGCGGACATCGCCGGGGACTGGGCCGCGCCACCGGAAGTCGCCGGAGCGGAGGCCGAAGGGGCCGGACCGGCGGGGGACGTGGCCGGGGCAGCAGCGGAGGTGGCTGCGCCGGCGG
>JBPCPG010000389.1:0-8618 GCA_050999445.1 Nakamurella sp.
TCGAGCACCGCATCATCAGCCGATTTCGAAGATCGCCTCCACCTCGACGGGGGTACCCAACGGCAACTCGGCCACTCCGACCGCAGATCTGGCGTGGCGCCCCGCCTCGCCGAGTACCGCCACGAACAGGTCCGACGCACCGTTGATGACACCGGGCTGGCCGGTGAAGCCGGGCGCCGAGCTCACGAACCCGACCACCTTGACCAGCCGAACGATGCTGTCGAGTCCGACAGCGGCGTGTGCCGCTGCCAGCACGTTCAGCGCGGCGATCCGTGCGTAGCCGTTGGCATCCTCCGGGCTGACCTCGGCCCCCACCTTCCCGGTGGCCGGCAGCTTGCCGTCCACGAAAGGGAGCTGCCCCGAGGTGAACAGCAGCGAACCGGTCCGGACCGCCGGCACATAGGAGCCGGCCGCAGCCGCCGCCGTGGGTAGTTCCAGGCCCAGCCCGGCCAGCCGCTCCAGCGCCGTCATACCCAATCCTTCGCTCATGTCCACTCCCGGCTCTTCGCGCAAGCGCTCATGCCCGCTCCCGCTTCAAATAAGCCACGAGCTGCTCCGGGTTAGGTCCGGGAACGACCTGAACGAGCTCCCAGCCGTCCTCTCCCCAGGTGTCGAGAATGGCTTTGGTGGCGTGGGTGATGAGCGGAACCGTGGCGTATTCGAAGGCGCGGCGTGCGGAGGGAGAGGTCATCCGCCCAGCCTAGGCGGTGACCCTCTAGTGTCGGGCCATGGACGGGTGGCACTGGTTGGCGGCCGCGGTCGAGGATTTGCTACTGGTGGTGCTGGTACTGCTCCGCTACGACACGCTCCGCGACCGACCTGGATGGACGCTCGGGCGCGCGACGCGGTCCGCCCTGAAGTGGGCGGTGATCATTCCCGTCGGTTTCGTCGTGGTGCTGTTGGTGCCGTTGTGGCTGGGGCTGATACTGATCGCCGTGCCTGCGATCGCGGTTGGCATTCTGGCGCTGGCGAGCTGAAAGGCGGTTCGGAAGGTGAATTCCCACCACGGGGACTGGCCGCCCGCCGCCCGCCGCGCCAGGCTCCACGTCGTGACCGGAAAGGGTGGAACCGGCAAGACGACGGTCGCTGCGGCGTTGGCGCTGGCCCTGGCCGCCGACGGTCGGCGGGTTCTGCTGGCCGAGGTCGAGGAGCGGCAAGGGATCGCCCGGTTGTTCGACGTTCCGCCGCTGCCCTACGAAGAACGCAAGATCGCGGTCGCCTCGGGCGGGGGTGAGGTGCGCGGGCTGGCGGTGGACATCGAAGCTGCGCTGTTGGAGTACTTCGCGCTGTTCTACAACCTGGGGTTCGCCGGACGGACGCTCAAGCGAATGGGCGCTGTCGAGTTCGCGACCACGCTCGCACCCGGCTTGCGCGACGTTCTGCTGACCGGCAAGGTCAAGGAGACGGTCACCCGCAAGGGCACGGATTCTCGGCCGGTGTACGACGCCGTCGTGATGGACGCCCCGCCGACCGGACGCATCGTCACCTTCCTCAATGTCACCGTCGCCATGGCGGATCTGGCCAAGCGCGGACCGATCCGGAATCAGGCCGACGGCGTGGTCGCGCTCCTGCACTCCGCGGACACCGTCGTCCACCTGGTCACGCTCCTGGAGGACATGCCGGTGACGGAGACCCTGGAATCGATCGCGCAATTGCGGGAGGTCGGTCTTCCGGTCGGATCCATCATCGTCAACGCGGCAACCGTTTCGCGGTTGACCGCTGCGTCATTGGAGCCGGCCGCACAGAACGGGCTGGACACCGCACGCCTCGCCTCCGGCCTGGCCATGGCCGGAATCGAACCGGAACCGCAGTTGTTGGCCGGGCTGGCGCAGGAAACGGCCGATCATGCCTTCCGAGTACTCGCCGAGAAGGACTGCCGGGCTCAGCTCGCCGATGCTTCCGTGCCGATGCTCTCGCTCCCCCGACTGGTGGACGGGATGGACCTGGGCGGCGTGTACGAGCTGGCCGACCAGCTGGCAGCCCAGGGGGTCGGCCGATGACAGCCCGTCCGCCGCTCGACCTGGCCAAGATTCTGACCGATCCGAAAATTCGGGTGGTGGTGACCTGCGGATCGGGCGGAGTCGGCAAGACCACCACGGCCGCCGCCATGGCGCTCTATGCGGCCGACGAGGGCCGCAAGGTGGCGGTATTGACCATCGACCCGGCGCGGCGGCTGGCGCAATCGCTGGGGCTGGGCGAACTCGACAACGAGCCCCGCCGGATCAGCGTCGAGCTCGCCGACGACGCGGGCGAACTGTGGGCGATGATGCTGGACACGACGAGCACGTTCGACGAGATGGTCCGCTCGAACGCAAGCCCCGACCACGCGGGCAAGATCTTGGCGAACCCGTTCTACCAGACCATTTCCACCTCGTTCGCCGGTACCCAGGAATACATGGCGATGGAGAAGCTGAGTCAGCTGGAATCCGCGGACCAGTTCGACCTGATCGTCGTCGATACCCCGCCCAGCCGCTCGGCACTGGATTTTCTGGATGCGCCGCAACGCCTTTCGTCGTTTCTCGACGGTCGGATGATCCGATTGCTGGCGTCCCCGGGCCGTGGGGTGATGCGCATCGTCGGAGCGGGCTTCCAGATTTTCACTCGAGCGGTCACCGCTGTGATCGGGGGTCAGATGCTGGCCGACGCCGCAAATTTCGTGCACCTGTTCGAGGACATGTTCGGCGGTTTCCGGGAGCGGGCGCAGGTGACCTACGACCTGTTGCGGTCCTCGCGCACGGCGTTCGTCGTGGTCGCAGTGCCGGAACCAGATGCGGTGCGCGAGGCGTCATACTTCGCCGATCGACTCCGGGCGGAGCGAATGCCGTTGGCCGGGTTGGTGCTGAACCGCACCCACCCGCCGATCGCCGATCTTCCGTTGTCCACCGCTGTGTCCGCGGTGGAAGAGCTGGCCGGCTCGGCGCCGTTGGCGACCGCCGCGCTGTCGGTTCACGCCGACCTGCTGGCGGTCCGTGAGCAGGAACGCCGGATTCGGGCCCGGCTCGATCGCGCACATCCGGACCTTGCGGTCGTCGAGGTACCGGCGCTGCCCTTCGATGCGCACGATGTCGCCGCACTGCGCATCATCGCTGCCGGACTCACCGGTCGGACCGTCGTCCGGTAGCGGTCAGCTCGCGGCGTCCTGGGTGCGCGACGCTCGCGATTCCTCCAACACCGATCGCCAACTGAGCACTTCCGGCGATTTCTTGAGCACAGCCCGCCGCTGGCGCTCCGTCATGCCGCCCCAGACTCCGTATTCGATCTGGTTGTCCAAGGCGTCGGCCAGGCATTCCAGTCGAACCGGGCAGGCCTGACAGATCTTCGTGGCGTCGCGTTGAGCCGCGCCGGTCACGAAGAGGTCGTCGGGCGCCGTGGTGGCACAGACGGCGCGCAGCGTCCAATCGGCCTCGATCTGTGCCCGGGCTGGAACCACACTGAGAGTGGGCCTGACCATCGATGACCACATCCCTTCCTGCGCTCCTGCGAAGGAGGCCTTGAACATTGAAGATGCCGACTGTCGTCCGGCCCGGATCGCGTTCTGCGTCGTGGCTCGGCAATTCAGACGTCGGTGCGGCTACTTGGGTTCCACCTCGCAGGAGTGAAGGTCCGCGCTCCCAGATACCTCTCTAATGGCGGGTTTCGGATCGGCCGCTCACGGTCCGTGACCGCCGGCGGCACCCTGATGCAACCCGGACCTCACCCTGGCGCCGGTACCCTTGTCGCGTGCGCGTTCTAGGTGGTCTGGGCAGATTGACGATCGCAACTCTGATGGCCGGAGTGTTGATCGCCGGTCTCCTGTTGCCCTACTCGCTCGGCCTCGGTCTGGCTTCGAACAGGATCACCAACGCGTTGGCCAACACACCAACCAACTCGCTGGACGGTCCGGTTCCCGAGCGCAGCACCATCACCGACGCCAGCGGTGCGCCGATCGCCTACATCTTCGACCAGAACCGGGTCGTGGTCCCGCTCTCATCGATCTCCCAGAACCTCCAGACGGCCATCACGGCCGTCGAGGACAAGCGGTTCCAGGACCACCACGGCGTTGATTGGCGCGGCACCGCTCGCGCCCTGCTGAGCAACTCGCAGGCCTCGGGCGGTCAGCAGGGCGGGTCCACCATCACCCAGCAGTACGTCAAGAACTACCTGTTCCTGGTCCAGGCCAAAACCGACGCGGAACGGACCGCCGCGATCGCGACCACGGCCGGCCGCAAGCTGCGGGAGGCGAAACTCGCGCTGACCCTGGAGCAGCACAAGACCAAGGACGACATCCTCGAGGGTTACCTCAATCTGGTCGCATTCCTGCCCAGCACGTACGGCGCGGAAGCCGCGTCGCAGCGGTTGTTCGGCAAGTCCGCGGCCGACCTCACCGTGCCCGAGGCGGCGCTGATGGCCGGTATGGTCAACAACCCGAACAAGTTCGACCCCTTCAACAGTGACCATCGACAGGACGCCCTCAAAAGACGCAACGTCGTGCTGAGGCTGCTGTGGCAGGCCGGCTCCATCACCCAGACCCAGTACAAGTCGGCCATCGCCCAGGGTCTGGGCATCGACAACGGAACCCCGTTGGCGAGCGGATGCCTGCCCGCGCAGGGATCGTCGGTCAACGGCTACTTCTGCCAGTACGTGCTGGACTACCTGGCCAACGCCGGCGTGTCGGCGGCGGACATCGCCAACGGCGGCTACACCATCAGCACCACGCTGGATCCGGCGAAGATGAAAGCGGCGCACGACGCGGTGGTAGCCCAGGCGAACCCGTCCGCCAACAAGCGGATCGCGAACGTCCTCGCCGTCGTGGAAAAGGGCACTCCGCGCAAGGTGCTGGCCCTGGTCGCCAACCGTCCCTACGGGCTGAACCAGACCAAGGGCGAGACCGTCCAGAAACTGCCGACCACCTTCGCCCCGCTCGGCGGCGGTTCGACCTTCAAGATCTTCACCGCTGCCGCGGCGATGCAGGCCGGCCTCGGAACAGACGCAGTCATCCAAACGCCGGCGGAGTACAAGAGCCCGCTTTCGGCTCATACCTTCCACAACGACACCGACAACGGCGAGACCTTTCCTGCCAGCATGACGCTGCAGCAGGCGTTGGCCAGGTCGCCGAACACCGGATTCGTGAAGTTGGAGGACGGTCTCGGACTGGGCAAGGTGGTGGACATGGCTGTAGCGCTGGGGATGAAGGGTTACACGCTCGACGCCGGCGCCGTGGATCAGGCCTTCACCGGCACCGGCAACACCTATCAGCAGGAACTGGTGGCGCAGAAGGTGGTCTCCTTCACGCTCGGTGTGACGCCGGTCAGCCCGCTGGAGCTTGCGAACGTCGGGGCCACGCTGGCCTCCGACGGTCTGTGGTGCCCGCCCACTCCGGTCAACAGCGTCCAGGACCGGAACGGCAACGTCGTCGCTCTCCAGCAGCCGGCCGCCTGTACCCAGGCCGTCACTGTTCCGATCGCCCGCACCCTCGTCATCGCGATGGGGGCAGACATCGTGGATCCGACCGGCACCGCCCACCAGTCGGCGGTGAAGGACGGCTGGGATCTCACCCCACAGACGTCGGCGGGTAAGACCGGCACGACCGGCGATTACAAGTCCTCTGCCTTCCTCGGGATCACCCCGAAATACGCCGGCGCCGCTGTCACCTGGGACTATCTGCCCAAACCTCAACCCATGTGCATGGTGCCGCCCAACGCGCCGACCACTGGCACCGCCAAGCCGCTGTCGATTGCCGGATCGTGCACGGTCGCCGAGGCCAAGAGCAGCGAAGGCAGCAAGACCAGCAAGAAGACCGGCCTGACGGGCGGGTCGGTGCCGGCAGCCTCCTGGTTCACCGCCATGACGAAGATTCAGCCGACGCCGAGTCAGTTCGCGCCGGGAGACCCTGATGCGGAGATCGGCCAGCCCAACACCCATGTTCCCGACCTGTCGAATCTCGGGATCGACGAGGCGAAGGCACAGGTGTTGGCTGCCGGCTTCACCGCCAACTTCCGGATCGAGACCAAACCGACCGCCGTGCCGGTCAACTTCATCACTCGGCAGGACCCGCTGCCCGGCCAGAGCTTGTTACCGGGTACCCCCATCGACGTCTGGTACTCCGCAGGCACGGCGAGCACCGGTGGCTGAGAGCAACCTGCCGGTCTCCGTTAGGACGGAGGTGTCCAGCGGGACGGGGATGTCCAGCAGGACGGGGGGGTCCAGCAAACTGACGCCGGCCGTGGCGGCCACCGTTGCGGCATTGCTCGGCGGTCTGGTGTGGTCGACGGTCATCGAACGGCGATGGTTCGCGTTGCGCCGGGTCGAGGCCGCGGTTCTGGACCCCGGCGCGTGGCCGATCCGTCTGCTGCACCTGTCCGACCTGCACATCACGCCGAACCAGCACCAGAAAGCTGCCTGGGTGCGCGCGCTGGCGGATCTGCGTCCGGATCTGGTGGTGAACACTGGCGACACCCTGGCGCACGCCAAAGCGGTCCCGATGGCGGTACAGGCCTTCGGACCGTTGCTCGACGTTCCGGGCGCCTTCGTGTTCGGGAACAACGACTACTACGCGCCGAGATTCAAGTCGCCGCACCGGTATTTTCTCAAATCCAAACGGCTGCCCGACGCGGCGCCGCTGCCCTGGCGGGACCTGCGCGCGGCGCAGGCCGAGCGAGGGTGGATCGATCTGTCGAATCGTCGGCAGACCATCGAGGTGCGCGGCCAGCGCATCGCACTCGCCGGCGTCGATGATCCCCATCTCCATCGCGCGAAGTACGAGCTGATCGAAGGACCGGCCGAACGTGACGCCGTCATCCGGATCGGTGTCGCCCACTCCCCCGAGCCCGAAATTCTCGACCGCTTCGCAGCCGACGGCTACGACCTCGTCATGGCCGGACACACCCACGGCGGTCAGGTTCGGATTCCCGGGTTCGGAGCACTGGTGACCAACTGCGGAATCGACCGGTCGCGAGCGCGGGGGCTGTCCCGGTGGGGTGCCCACACCTGGTTGAACGTCTCAGCCGGTCTGGGCAACAGCCCGTTCATGCCGGTTCGATTCGCCTGCCGCCCGGAGGCGACCCTTCTCACGCTCGTTCCGCGGGCCTGATCGGTCGCTGGTGCTGACCGGTCTGCTGGGCCTGCCGGTCCCTCTAGTGGCCGGGCCGGTCGTTTCGCATGCGCCGGAGCCACCGACAAATGGTTCTCGACCATCGGCAGCATCGGATAGACTTTTCAAGGTTTCACCGGGGTGTGGCGCAGCTTGGTAGCGCGCTTCGTTCGGGACGAAGAGGTCGCAGGTTCAAATCCTGTCACCCCGACCGGTGGGTACCCCCGTTGACCTGGGATTCAATAGGTCAACGGGGGTCAGCCCGTATCCTCCTTTTGCACATCGGTCACCCCGTAATCACCCCGACCGTTCAGTAAGGCGAGTCCAGCTCGGTCGGCGTAATCGCCGAGGTGATGCAAGTAGCGGTTGGTCGTGGCGACGTCGGCGTGCCCCATCCACGCCTGGACGGTGCCGAGCGGCACGCCCTTCATCAGCCAGAGGCAGGCAGCGGTGTGTCGGAGATCGTGCAGGGTTCTTCCCTGGCCGGTGTTCGCCCAATCGGTCGTACGAACGAAGCGACCACGGTGGAGCTGCGCGCCGCGCTTGGTCGTGAACAGCAGGTCGTCTGGGCTCTTCCCGCTGGCAAATTGCTCGACGATCACCAAGACAGCGTCAGCGACAGGGACGCGGCGCGAACGGCCGGACTTGGTTGTTCGAGCTTCCTTCAAGCTCTCCGGCTGGTTCCGCATGACGTGCAGCAGCGGGGTCGGGAGCCGGACGAAGTCGCGGACTCGCATGGCACGCGCCTCGCCCCAGCGGATCCCCGTCCAGGCCAGGACTCGGACGATCATCGCGAGCGCTTGATCGCGAGCGGCGACTGCGGTAGCGACCTCCTCGAGTTCCCCCTCATTGAGGGGACGGATGCCCTCATTAGGCCGCTGATCCTTCACTGGCGCGGCCTGTGCGACGGGGTTCCTGACGACGTAGCCCTCACGAACGGACCACGCAAAGAAGGCCGAGAGCCCTTCGCGGTAGCGCTTGACCGAGGTCGAGGCGAGGCCCCTGGCGAGCAGGTCGCTCTGCAGCTTCTCGATGTGGGCGCGGTTGACAGCTCCAACGTTGAGCTTGCTAATCCAGACCGGGAGTGCTGCGGCCATGTACCGATCCGTTGCGGACGTCGTCGGGCTTACCTTGCCCCGACGGGCTTCGGCCCATTCGGGGAGAAGGTCCGATACCTTTACCTTGCCGTTGGCCGGATCGAAGCCGGTAGCGTCAAATGAAGCCCGGCGACGTTGCTCCCAGGCGCGTGCCTGCCGTTCGGTGTCGAACCGCTTGGTCTCGACCACCCGGCCGCTAATCTTCAACCGGCCCTCCCAGCGGTCTCCGCGTCTAACCGGCCCGGCGAGACCTCCCCGGCAGGGGGGAGGCCGACCTGCGGCTTGCGATGAACCTTTCGACGTCCTCGGGGTCGTACCGTGGGCAGCCTTCGCTGACCCAGACGACCGGTGGCCCTTCACCGGATCGGCTCATGCGATGCAAAGTCGACTTGGACACGCCGAGCATCCCCGCTACGGCCGAGGGTCGGAGAAGTGACCTAGCAGCGGGACGT
>JBPCPG010000004.1:0-16959 GCA_050999445.1 Nakamurella sp.
TTGCGCCGAGTTGCGGGAGACGAGCGATCACGTCCTGCACGAGGTGGAAACGATCGAGCCGGTTCTGCACGCGCATGTCGAACGGCGTGGTGATCGTTCCCTCCTCGTTGTAGCCGCGCACATGCAGATTGCGATTGGCCCGCCGGTAGGTGAGCAGGTGGATCAACGTCGGGTAGCCGTGGAAGGCGAAGATGATGTGCTTGTCGCGGGTGAACAGGGCGTCGTAGTCGCCGTCGGACAGCCCGTGCGGATGTTCGCTGGCTGACTGCAGCTTCATCAGATCCACCACGTTCACCACCCGAATTTTGAGCTGGGGCAGGTGTTCCCGCAGGATCGACACCGCCCCGAGCACCTCCAGGGTGGGTGTGTCACCGCAGCAGGCCAACACCACATCTGGTTCGGCGCCGCGGTCGTTGCCCGCCCACTCCCAGATTCCGATGCCTTCGGTGCAGTGGACTTCCGCCTCCGCCATCGACAGCCACTGCGGCATGGCATGTTTGCCGGCAACGATGACGTTGACGTAGTGGCGGCTGCGCAGGCAGTGATCGGCGACCGAGAGCAGACAGTTCGCGTCCGGCGGCAGGTAGACCCGGACGATGTCGGCCTTCTTGTTCACGACGTGATCGAGGAAGCCGGGGTCCTGATGGGTGAAGCCGTTGTGGTCCTGCTGCCACACGTGGGAGGCCAAAAGGTAGTTTAGCGACGAGATGTCCCGTCGCCACGGCAGCGCCTTGGTGACCTTGAGCCATTTGGCGTGCTGGTTGAACATCGAGTCGACGATGTGGATGAACGCCTCGTAGCAGTTGAACAGTCCGTGCCGGCCGGTCAGCAGATAGCCTTCCAGCCAGCCTTCGGACTGATGCTCGGACAGCATCGAGTCCAGCACCCGTCCCGTCGGTGCCAGGAATTCGTCACCTTCGACGGTGCGGGCCTCCCATTGCCGGTCGGTGACCTCGAAGACCGCTCCGAGCAGGTTCGATAGCGTTTCATCCGGGCCGAAGATCCGGAAGTTGCGTTGCTCGGCGTTGAGCGTGACGACGTCCCGGAGGAACTCGCCCAGCACCGAGGTGTCCTGCGCCGTGACGGCGCCGGGGACGGGGACGGTGACGGCGTGGGTGCGGAAGTCCGGCATGCGAAGGTCCCGCAGCAGCAGGCCGCCGTTGGTGTGCGGGTTCAACCCCATCCGCCGGTCTCCCTGCGGGGCCAGGGACGCCAGCTCGGGGAGCAGCCGCCCGTTCTGGTCGAACAACTCCTGCGGCTTGTAGCTGCGCATCCAGTCGTCGAGTTGCTCGACATGGCCTGGATGGTCCTCGTCAACCAGAATTGGTACCTGGTGGGCCCGGAAGGTGCCCTCGATCTGCAGGCCGTCAACCACCTTGGGTCCGGTCCAGCCCTTCGGCGACCGGAGCACGATCATCGGCCACCGCGGCCTGGTCGTAGTGCTACCTGCGCGGGCGTGCGCCTGGATGTCGTGGATCGCCTCGATCGTGTGGTCCAGGACCGAGGCCATCAATTCGTGCATCGTCTCCGGGTCGTCGCCTTCCACGAAGTAAGGGTCCCAGCCGCAGCCCCGCAGGAATTGGTCCAGTTCCTCGTGCTCGATCCGGGCCAGCACGGTCGGGTTGCTGATCTTGAAACCGTTCAGGTGCAGGATCGGCAGGACGGCCCCGTCATTGATCGGGTCGAGGAACTTCGTGGACTGCCAGGCGGTGGCCAGCGGACCGGTTTCGGCCTCGCCGTCGCCGATCACGCAGGCGACGATCAGATTGGGGTTGTCGAACGCCGCGCCGAAGGCGTGGCTCAGGGAGTATCCGAGCTCGCCGCCCTCGTGGATCGAGCCGGGGGTGGTCGGGGCGACATGGCTCGAGATGCCACCGGGGAAGGAGAACTGGGTGAACAACTTCTTCATGCCCGCCTCGTCCTGGCTGACATCGGGGTAGATCTCGCTCCAAGAACCCTCGAGGTAGGTGTTGCCCACCAACGCCGGGCCACCGTGGCCCGGGCCGGCCACGTAGAACATGTCCAGGTCGTATTTGGTGATCACCCGGTTCAGATGCACATAGATGAAGTTCTGCCCAGGCGTCGTCCCCCAATGCCCCACCACCAGAGGTTTCACATCCGACAGCGCCAACGGACGCTTCAACAACGGGTTGTCATACAGGTAGATCTGACCCACGGACAAGTAGTTTGCTGCCCGCCAGTACGCGTTCATCCGGTGCAGCAGTTCCGGATCCAGGGTTGTGGTGGTCGTCATCGTCATCGTCATGATCTGGTCCTTGGTTGGTTGGATTGCGGGTCGCGCGAAGCGATTGCGGACCCGGCAGTCTTCTCGGTGATGGTGGTGCCGGCTGTTCCGGCGAGTAGGGCGGCGGCGTCGGTCAGCAACCCGATCGAAGCCGATCCGCCGGTGGCTGCGACGAACCGTCGGCAACCCTCGATCTTGGGTGCCATCGATCCGGCCGGAAAGGACATCCCGGCCAGTTCCGCCAGACTCACGTGGCCCAACGCTGCTGCCTTCGGTGTTCCAAAATCCGTCATCACGGCCGGAACATCCGTCAGCACGATCAGCCGGTCCGCGCCGACGGCGATCGCCAGCATCGCGGACACGTAATCCTTATCGACCACGGCCTCCACGCCCGCAAGGTGATGGTCACTGCTGACCGTCACTGCGGCTCCACCCCCACCGGCGCAGATCACCACTGCACCGGTGTCGAGCAGTCCGGTGACCGATCCCTGCTCGATGATCCGCTGCGGTTCGGGTGAGGCGACCACCCGGCGCCAGCGGTCGCCATCGACCGCGATACTCCAGCCGTGCCGGTCCGCCAGCTTCTGCGCCTGCTCCTTCGGGTAGCCGGTGCCGACGAACTTGGTCGGGGCGCCGAAGGCGGGATCGTCTGCGTCTACCACGGTCTGGGTGATGAGGGTCAGGATCGGCTTGCTGACACCGGCGTTGCGCAGGGACTGGATCAGCCCAGTAGCCGATCATGCCCTGGGTCTGCGCGACGAGGTCATCCAGCGGATACGGGCGGGTCAAGGTGGCATCCGATGCGCTTTCCAGTGCGAGCATGCCGACCTGCGGACCGTTGCCGTGGCAGATGAGCACTTCATGCTCGTTCGCCAACGGCGCCAAGGCTTCCGCGGCCGCGCGCACGTGCACCAATTGGACGCCGGCGTCGGGCTTGTCACCGCGCTGCAACAGGGCGTTTCCGCCCACGGCGACCACGATCCTCATGCCGACACCCGAAAACCGAGCGGGACAGACTCCGGGCCCGACGTGTGGGTCTCCACGAGCAACCTTTCGGTTCATGGCGGGTGCCAGCACAGGCCTTGTGCGGCACGGCCGGCATCAAGTACGGGAGAAGGACTATGCGATGGAAAAGCAACGCGGAAGAACGTGACCCCTACGATGCCGCCGCACGGAATCGCTCCGGCGTAATGATCAGGCGCAGGAAACCGTGAAAGACGAAAAAGGGGTAGACGAGTCGAATTCAGCCTGGGGCGCCGACCGGCGAGAGGCGGGCGGTCCAATAAGCCGGGGTAAGTTTCTGGGCGCGGTGAGCATGTGCTCACGGCATCGTGGCGAATGGGCGACGATGACGGTCCCAGACCGGCAGTTTCTCTGCATCTCAAGTGCACGCTCCGGAGCAGCCAAAGTCAAATGATTCACAGCCGCAGCGGCGGAAATGTGGGATCTGGCACTGATGGCAAGGCACCGGCCGGTTGGATTTTCAGCACGACAGGTCCGGCTGTTTCCGGCCGCCGCGGATGCGTTTGGGCCGCAGCACGCTTGTCGATCTACGCCCCGAGCGGATCAAGGTCGCTGATAGTTCATTTTGTCGGCAAGCCCACTGTTCTGACCGGCTGGCCGCACTGCTTCAGGCAACTGCACGGGTGTACCGTCGGCGTTGCTGATCACACAGCACGTCCGGTACGAAGTTGGCTGTCCGCCGCCGACTCCCGCGAGCACCCCGCTCCCCGCCGCACGCCCCGGTCGAGTCCCGCAGCGGTCTCCACCGATCAGGTGCCACCCAAGCCACCGAGGCGATCCCCGCACGGCTCGTCCCCCCAATGCACCATCAAACGCGGCGTGTGCCGCCGGGAGCCACGTCATGAAGATCCTACTGACCGTCGTCATCATCGTTGTCATCGTCGTGTTGATCCTCGCGGCCCAGGCAATTCGCATTATCAAACAATACGAGGAAGGTGTGCTGTTCCGGCTGGGAAAGGTGATCGGTGCACGCAAACCCGGCTTCCACCTGATCATTCCGATAGTGGACGTACTGCACCGCGTCTCGCTGCGGATCGTCACGATGCCGATCCAATCCCAAGGCATCATCACCCAGGACAACGTCAGCGTGGATGTCTCTGCCGTGGCTTACTTCCGGGTGGTCGACCCGGTCAAATCGGTGGTCGCGATCGAGAACGTCTATTCAGCGATCGATCAGATCGCCCAGACGACCCTGCGGAAGGTCGTCGGTCAGCACAGCCTGGACCAAACGCTGTCCGAGACCGACAAGATCAACCTCGACATCCGAAAGATCCTCGACGTCACCACCGTCGACTGGGGAGTCGAGGTCACCCTCGTCGAGCTGAAGGACATCCAACTGCCCGACACCATGAAACGGGCGATGGCCCGGCAGGCCGAAGCGGAGCGGGAGAAACGCGCGAAGATCATCAACGCCGAAGGCGAATCGATGGCCGCCGCGGCGCTGGGCGACGCGTCGGACACGATGATGGCCCACCCGCTCGCCTTGCAGCTGCGCAACCTGCAGAGCCTGGTGGAGATCGGCGTTGACAAGAACACCACGGTCGTCTTCCCCGCACCGCTGATGAGCACCATCGCCGAACTCGGCGCCTTCCTAGCCCGTGAAACGGCCGCCGCTGGAGCACCGTCCACTCCGAGCGTGACCCCCGCGCAAGGTTTGCAATCCACACCGGTGGCACCCGTCAATGGCCATGCTGATCTCGCCAAGCGATGAGCATCCCCGTGTCAGCTGGCCGATGTTCGTCGTAAGAGATGCATCGGGTGGGCGTGGATGGCGGCTCCTACCAGCGCGGACCCTTCGGTGTCAGTCGAAGGGAGCAAAGCGATGTCGGCGCTGGCGCCGGCTGCGGTCAGTCCGCGTCGAAGCGGCGGCAGGACGAGGTCCCATGAGCCGGTCATCCCCCCGCCGAACGCCACGGCGGTCGCGTCGAACCGGGTGAACCACGAGGCCAGCGCGCCACCGAGAGCGTGAAAGGCATCCTCTATCACCCGCGTCGCCCAGCCGTCACCTCCTCGGCTACGGTCGCACACATCGTGGACGTCCAGGCCGGGTGCACGGCTCACACCCGGCTTCGCCAGGTAGCGGGCGAGGATGGCGCGGCGCGATACGACGTCTTCGAGGTCGGCGTCGCCGATCTTGAGGCGATGGGCCCGGCCGTGTGGGGGCACGGTCGGTCCGGTGTGCACAGGAGTCCCGTTGTCCAGGAACGACGAACCTATGCCGCTCCCGAGGGTGATGCCGACGCACCGCGCCGCGGCAGCGGTGACACCCTGGCACCACTCGCCTACAGCGAAGGCGTCAGCGTCGTTCACGAACGTGATGCCGCCGGCCAGCGCAGGTAGCGCGGCGTGTAGCCGAGCGGTCAGATCGACGTCGAGCAGGGCGTCGAACTTGCCGACCCCCTTGAACAGTCCGATACCACGGGGGTAGTCGAACGGGCCGGGAATCGCTATCCCCCAGGGGGTGTCCGGCGCGGCGTCGACTTCGGTCATCGCCGAGGCGAAGCCGTTGACGAGTTCGTCGGCCGATGCGCCGGGATTGATATGGCGTCGGCGTCTACTACCGGGAATTAGTTGACCGGTGCGCCCATCGACCAAGGCCGAGCTGACGTGGCTGCCACCGATCTCCAGGGCCCCGCTGAGTTCGACCGACACTGCTAACCCGCGACCTGTCATCGGACGTATGCCTTCACTACGCGCACCTTGGCGGCCCCCCATGGCTTCACCGTGTAGGCGCCGACCGCGGCCGGAACCACGGCCGTCTCGGCGTACGCGAGTCTGAGCACGATACCCGTGCTGGTTCCGATGGTGATGCCGGCACCTTCGACCACGTTGAGGATGTGGAACCGGCCGGCGGTTTCTGCCCGGACCTCGGAGTCGGGTTCGAGTTCGAGCCGTCGTACATCGAAGAACATCTCCGGAAGCTCACCGAGCACCTCTTCGCGCCAACCCTGGCCTGACGATACCGGCCGAGGTGCCGGGACGAGGTCGGCCGATATCTGTGGGCCGCGGCGCTGACGGTCGAGATTGTGGAAGGCGAGATCGGTATGGACGGGCCGTAGCCGGCCTTGAGTGTCCCGGCGCAGCCAATCGTAGAACCGCAACGAGTACAGGTAAGGGGTGGCGCTCACCTCCAAGACCACGTTGCCGACCCCGCTACCGTGTGGTGTCCCCGCCGGAACGAGGTAGAGCTGGTGTTCGACGGCGGGGAAGGTTTGGACGTGACGGGTGATATCGAAGGGATGACCGGTCTTTTCGGCCTGCCCGGCCTGCGCCTGGAACAGGTCGACATCCGCGTCGCCGCGCAGGCCGAGATAGATGAGGCTGCCGGCCTCGGCGACCATCACGTAGTAGCTCTCGTGCTGGGCATAAGGCCAGCCAAAGACTGCGCGCATGTCCCGGGCCTGTGGATGGCAGTGCACCGACAAGTTGCTGCCATCGACGGTATCGAGGTAGTCGAATCGGATGGGGAATGATGTCCCGAACCGTTCATGCACCGACTCGCCGAGCAGCTCCAGCGGGTGCAACGACACCAGCAGCTGAAATGGGATCTCGACGGTGAGCTCCGCGTGACTGCCGATCAGGACGCCGCTCTCCGGGGCGATCAGCTCGTAGCCCACGGCGCTGTTCGGCTGTTCGGTACCCATACCTAGTCGCCGCTGCCCCCAATGACCGCCCCACACAGTGGTATTGAACATGGGTAGCGTGCGGAACGGTCGACGAACCAACGACGCCGCGGTGGACGCCAGGGTCGGAGCCTCCAGTGCGGTCGGCCGCTGGGCGTTCTGGGCATCGATCCAGAGCGACACCATCGGAGCGATGGTCTCGCGATGCCGGTCCAGGATGGGCCAGTCGACGTAGAACAGCCGCCGTGTCGTCGGTATCCCGGGAGTGTCCTGCCGGCCGAGGTTGCGACCGGTCCTGGCAGTCACGGCCGCCTCGGCATAGCGCTTGGGTTGGTCGAAGTACCACAGCTCGTCGTGACGGGAAAACGCTGCTCCAGGCCCGAAGATGACGGTCACAGAGCCGGTATCCCCGGCGGCCTCGACGGGCCTGTCCAAAAGGTGCTCGAGCGAGGCGGTAGCCAGTGTTTCGAAGTCGGGATCTTCGGCAAGCTCCGTCGAGCTGGTCAACGCAAGGATTTTCTCCCAAGAGGCCATGCCGTCCCGGGCGTCAACCAGGTGAGCGACGACGTTTCGCTCGCCCAGCTCCCGCCGTAGTTGATCGACCAGTTCGTCCCACGGCGCGATTTCTGGTCCGTCGACGGCGAGCACGCCCACGCGCGCCGCTCGATCCGCCAGCGTCGTCCATCCACTGAGCACTGCCCCGTTCACCGGCTCATAACAAGGACACGGGTCATATTCGCTTGCTGAGGATGCTGTCATGAAGCGCCCTTCCCGGCTCTCGCGCGAATGGCCCGTCAGCCGGTAGCGACAGGCCAGCTCCGTGCGGCGACCTTCTCCGCAGCCCTACCTAGGTGGCTGCTCCGCCGGCAGCCTGTTTCTCGAACACGGTGACGACCTGTTCCACCGTCAGACCCTTCGTCTCGGGCAGGAACCGGGCCACGAATACGATGGCCAAGACCGCCAGAGCCGCGAAGATCACCATCACCCAGGCCAGCCCGATCGCCTTGTTCAAGGCCGGGAAAATCTCGATGATCGCGAAGTTCGCCAACCAGTCGACGCTAGCTGCGATCGCCGCTGCGCGTCCGCGCACCGAGGTGGGGAACACCTCGCCTTGAATCAGCCAGCCGGTTCCGCCGACACCGATCGCGAACGACGTGATGAAGAAGGAGAAACCCACCATCACCAACACGATCTTCGGCGTCCCGGTCAGGTAGGCCACGCCCAGCGCCGCGATCACGATGAACGCCGCCATGCCGCCGTAGCCGGCCAGCGCCAGTGGCCGGCGGCCGATCTTGTCGATCCAGCGGAACCCGAAGTAGGTGGCGACCACGTTGACTGCTCCGAGGATGGCTGCGGCCTCGAGGCCGGCAATGGCCGCGGACAGCGCGCCGGATGTCGAGCCCTGGAACAATCCCGTGAGCAGCTGCGGGCCGTAGTAGAACGGGATGTTGATACCGGTGATTTGTTGGAAGATGAAGAGCACGCAGACCACCATCAATGCTCTTTTCACCCCGGGGGTCCACTTCGTCTTGCTCTTTTGGCGTTCGGCAGTCTGCGTGGTGGCAAGTTGTTCGGCGCTGCGCCGCACCTGCTCCTCCGAGACGTCTATCCCCAACTTTCCCAGCGCCGTCTGGGTATCGGCGAAGCGGCCCTGGAGCATCAACCATCTCGGGGATTCCGGCATCCGGGTCCGCAGTACCAGCGCGAGCAGTGCCGGGACCGCGCCCAGGCCCAGAATGATCCTCCAGTCGGCCCCGTACGCCGACTTCGGCGCGACCTTGAAGATCAGCAGGGCGATGAGGTAGGAGACGAAGATCCCCACCGTGATCATCCATTGCTGGATGATGCTGAGTTGACCTCGCTTGCTCGCCGGCGCGAACTCTGCGATATAGGCGGTGGCGATCGCAGAGTCTGCCCCGACGGCGAACCCGATCAAGGTGCGCGAGCTCAGGAGCATAAAGGCATTGACGGTCACCGCCGACAGGAGTGCCCCCAGCGCGAAGATGGCGGTATCGGCGATCAGCAACGATTTCCGACCGAGACGGTCAGTCAGGAAACCCGCTCCCAGGGCCCCCACCGCCGCGCCGAGCGAGGCCCCCGCCACCAGGTAACCCGTCGCGAAACTACCCAGGTGATAGGGAATGAACACCAACACCGAACCGATGACGGAGGTGTCGTACCCGAAAAGGAACCCACCGACACACGACAGCGCCGCCAGATACCAGTAGAAGGAACTCGTGGCGGCGGTGTCGAGTGCAGACAGCACATTATCCTCATTGCGCTGCTCCTCGTCGGGCGCCGCCGTCATCGACGTCCTCCGGGCAGACAGACCGGACGGAACTTCGGGTGAGAACCGCTGTGCGAGTCAACCGGAGTCATCACAGCCGCGCCCGACCCGGACTCGCAACCGCGGGGATTCGGAAAAGGAACTGGAACATTGGACGACCTCTGAAAGAAAGGTATTTCCTATCGACACCTGGCAGAAAACAACATTTACGGAGCGCGGCGATATGCGGCGGTCCGACCCCAGGTCGGCTGATGCCCAGCGCCCTGAACGTACGCGTACCCGCCGCCGGACACAAGAGCCGTCTCCAGCGTCGAATCACCCGCCCTGGACCTTGGGTCGGAGGCATCTGCGACAGCGCGGGCCATCGCCATCGCGCCGACCCGCCCGAAATGTGACGCCAGCTCAGGCAGCTACCGCCATACCAGCAATCTGGGCTTTTTCGACCCTCGAAAGCGCCGGTAAGACAGTCGGCGATGCCCGCACAAGCCAGGCCGGCCCACTGTTTGACCGATATCAGCCCTCATGTCAAGGACCGCCTGGGACTCGACGTCGGTGACCGGGTGGGTTCTTGGACCGCCAGCTGCTCGGTCCGGTTCGCAGCTGGTCGGTCGGAGCAGGCGCCTGGGCCGACACCTGGGCGCTGCGCCCATCCACTGTCTGGGTGAGACGGACGAGATGATCGCGCGGAAGCTGCAGACGGCGTTCACCCTGCTGGCTGTCCTGGTCTCCGGTAAGGCGGTCCCGCCCAGTGCTCAGCCGCACAGTGTCAGTCGCCCTGTCGGCCATCGGTCGGAGGGTTGCCGTAGATGCTGTGCAGCGGATCCGCCTCGTTGGCCGCCACCGTGCGCGAGGGGGCGTCCGGTGTCTGATCCTCATCGTCCCAATCGATCGGTGGTCCGGCAGCCGCGGCCTTGGACAGTGAATCCTTGGAACTGGGAGCGTCCTGCTGGCCCCGGGGGATGTCATTCATTGATCTCTCCTCGTGTTGGACGAATAGGGTCTGCGATCATTCCGGCCCCACCGTGAGACTGATGAATTCAGACAGTCAGGTGGGCGTTTTTGCGTTGACGTGAGGGTAGGAGCGGCTATCGTCCAGGCAGCCCGCGACCAGGTGAGTCGATTCCATCCGGCCGGTCGACCCGCACGGCCGCGCCGTATCGTTTTTCACCAGAAGTGCCCGAACGAGTTGACGATCGGCACCGTGCCCGTGCCGATGTCCATGCCGAGATGCGTGGCATTACCATCCTTCACTCAGCATCGGAGTGACGCTGATTGCTGCCCGTCTTCTTGATCTATCGGACGTGATCGCGGAGCGCTGCTTGCCCGGCCGAATACTCCTGCTGATCGATCTCGCCGCGGGCGAACCGCTCGGCCAGCAACTGGTCGGCAGTCAACGACACAGGCCGGCTCCCCCGATAGTCGTGGTGACTTCGGTTGTGGCGTAGCACCGACACCACCAGTGCGATCAAAAGGACCCAGAACACGATCATGCCGAAGCCCACCAAGCCGTAACCCCAACCACTCATACCGTTGCCGTACCAGAACATGATGCTCACCCTTCTGCGCCGCAAGACGCCAGGTTTGATCAACCGCGCGGACAATCGGACTGGGTCTTGATTCCTACTGCTCACCGTCCTCGCTCCGGCCTCCGCCGTACAGAGCCTTTCGTCCCTACCAGGCCCTGCCCTGCCCTGGCCCTGCACTGCCCTGGGCGCAGCTCCCCCACGGTGTTCGCAAGCTATGGTTCAGAACTGTGCGTCCGGTCAGAGCAGTAGAGCGCCGCATATGATGCCGATGCCGTCGCTGATGTTCAGCTCCCTGCGCGGTTATCGCGCGTCCTGGGCCGTCGGCGACGGGGTCGCCGCGCTCACCCTGCTGGCGATCGCCGTCCCCGAGCAGCTGGCCACGGCCAGATTGGCCGGGATGCCGCCGATCACCGGCCTCTACGCCTTCGTGGCCGGCTCGGTCATGTTCGCGTTGCTGGGCTCGAACCGCCAGATGTCGGTCGGCGCCGACTCGACCATCGCCCCGCTGTTCGCGGCGGGGGTCACCGCCCTGGCGGTGCCGGGCTCGGCTGTCTACCTGGCCGACGTGGGCATCCTCGCCGTGATGGTGGGGTTGATCGTGGCTCTGGTGGGTCTACTCCGGCTCGGTTGGATCGCCCAGTTCCTGTCTGCGCCGATCATCAGCGGATTCCTGGGCGGGGTGGCCGTGATCGTCGTCGTCGGCCAGCTGCCGGACCTGCTCGGTCTGCCCTCCGGGGGTGGCAGCACACTGCACCGGATCGGGACTGTGCTTGCAGACCTCCGGCTGACGAACTGGTGGACGCTGGGTATCGGCGTGGGCGTGTTCGTCGTGGCACTGTTGGGGCATCTGATCGATCGCCGGATACCGGGCCCGCTGATCGGGCTGGTCATCTCCGCCGTCCTGGTCGGCGCCCTGCGTCTGCACGGCCACGGCGTCGCGGTGCTGGGCGTCGTGGCGCATGGCGGTCCACGACTGGGGTTGCACGGAATGTCCTTCTCGGTGCTGGGCAGCCTGGCACCGATGGCGGGGGTGGTCGCGCTCATCGTCGTCAGCCAGAGCGCCGTCACCACCACGGCTTTCGCCGATCAGGGCCGCTATCAGGTGGAGGTCGGCCGTGACTTCCTCGGTGTCGGGGCCGGCAGCGTCGTCGCCGGTCTGGTCGGCGCCTTCCCGGTGAACGCGAGCCCACCGCGGACCGCGGCGGTCGCATCGGCATCAGGGCGAACCCAGGCAGCCGGACTCGCCGCTGCGGTCGGCGTGGTGCTGCTGAACCCGGCCGCCGCACTGCTGCAGGACGTGCCGCTGGCCACTCTGGCCGCAGTGCTGATCTTCATCGCCGGCCAGATCTTCCACGTCCGGGAGCTGATCGCGATCGCCAAATTCGACCGCTTCGAGTTCGCGCTGGCGATGGTCACACTGTTGACCGTCGCGCTCGTCGGCGTCGAGCAGGGCATCGTGATCGCGGTCGCCCTGGCCATCCTGGACCGCACCCGGTTGTCCGACCGCCCTGCACTGCACGTACTGGGCCGGATCACCGGCACCACCAGTTGGACCCCGGTCAGCGGCCCGGAAGATACCGCGCAGCTCCCCGGTGTCCTGGTGGTCCTGTTCGCCACCCCCCTCTGGTACGCCGACGCGGCACGTTTTCGGACCGAACTGGACGCCGCCAAGCAGCGTGCCATCGGACCGCCGCGGGTCCTCGTGCTCGACACCATCGGGATGAGCGATATCGACTACACCGGATCCCGGACACTACGGGAGGTGCTGGACCAGCTGGACCGCGACGGTGTTCGGTTCGCCATGGCCCGAACTGGCTCACGAGTACGCGCCGGACTCGAGCGATCCGACCTCCTAGGACGAATCGGCCCGCAGAACCTGTTCGCCTCGGTGAACGAGGCGGTCCTCACCCTGGGCCCGTTGCAGCGACCCGACCCTCTGCAGTAGTCCGTTCAATCACCCCAGGACCAGTATTCCTTCAGCAGCCGGTTGGACTGACGGGCATCCAGCGCGGTCCGTCCAGCCGTTAGAGCTAGGCCACCGCGCGCCCATCGGTCCGCCGGGTCGTGCGAACGGCTTCATCGACGACGGGACCGGCCACCGCTGGGATCTTGAGATGCTCGCTGGTCCGGGCGTTGGAGGACGTCCGGTCGCATGTGATGCGGTCTCGGCACCGGGTGTCGAAACTGCTTCTGCGCCAGGTAATCATCTGGTCAGGCGGGGCGGCCTGGACGGGCAAGTATGAGCCGTGGCTCGTCAGCAGCATTTCGACCGGTCGGGGTTGCAGTTGGCCTTCGGCGTCGAAAGAATTCGAAGCGGCGTTGATGGCCGCGGTGCCTCGGCACCGGTTGGACAATGCGATCCAGAAGATGGCCGCTGACAGCCAGTGCACGCCGGTGGCCCGCCGGCTGTGTTGCCTGCGGGGAGTGTCCACGTTGACCGGGTTCGCGTCGGCGGTGGAAGTCGCGACTGGTACCGGTTCAGCGGGTCCACGATCGGCGCCTATCTGGGGTTAGTGCCGACCGAGCATTCAGCGGGCCAGAGCCGCTCACAGGGTCGATCACCAAAACCGGCAACACCCATGACCGCAGGTTGCTGGTCGAGGCGGCCTGGCATCACCGCCGGCCCTACCGCACACCAGGATCAACGATGCAGGCCCGGTGGGCCGGGGCGACCCCTGCCGCGCAGACTCGCGGGCAACCAAAGGTTGAAGGCGCGGTGGGAGGTCTACACCGACCGGAAGAAGAAACCGGTCATCGCCAACGTTGCGATCGCCCGCGAGCTGGCCGGCTGGCGCAGGTCGCTGGCCACCCTCTTACCCGGCGACCTCGGATCAGAACAGCCTGGAAACGATGCACCGGTGCGGTCGATAACCCAAGTAAAGTTCACGCTGTAAGGCCGGGTGGGCCTGTAGCGTCCGGGGTGACGATCTACTGTGTCGCGGCGAGGAGCCTTCGATGGACGATTCTGAGCACGCCGCCACACCTAAGACAGATCCGGCAGCCCAGGCCGCCGACGGGCAGCTGCCTGTAATGCTCGAGGAATCCGAGCAGCAGGACGCTGACCTGGCCGCCAGCTTGTCGCAACTCTCGCGGCTCTCGGCCAGCAGGTTCGGTTTGGTGGAGCTGTTGACGAAGGTCGCGACGATGGCCGTGCAGGCCATCCCGGGCGCCGACGGCGCCGGGCTGACCCTGCTGGAGCCCAACCACGCGGACATCATCGTCAAGAGCACCGATTTCGTCCGCGAGATCGATGACATCCAGTACAGCATCGGGCAGGGACCGTGCATCAGCGCCGTCCAGACCGGCACCACCATGCGGTCGGGTTCGTTGGGCGGGGATCCGCGGTGGCCACGGTTCGGGCCCCGCGCCGGCCGACTCGGGGTGCACAGCGTGCTCTCCCTGCCGTTGTCGACCCCGGGCGGGGTGGTCGGGGCGATGAACGTTTACGCCCACATCAAGGATGCCTTCGACGAGCGGTCGGAGCAGCTGGGTGAGTTTTTCGCGGTGCCGGCGGCGATCTCGGTCGTCAATGCGCAGATCTTGGCGCAGAGCGAGCGCCTGGCCGCCCAGTTGCAGGCTGCCTTGACCAGCCGACCGTTGATTGACCAGGCCATCGGCATTCTGCGGAGCCGCAGCGGTGACACCGCCGCGGAAGCCTTTACGCGGCTGCAGCAGATGAGCCAGCACGAGCACATCAAATTGACCGCAGTGGCCGCGGCGCTGGTGGAAGAAGCAGCGGCGCGGGCCAGAGTTCGCCGCCAACACCACGACTGACCCTCGAGCTCCGGTGTGCAAAAGCGGTGAACGCGGGTAGGGTCACTGTTGCGCCGCCTATAGGATCTGGGGCCCGACCCCGTCCATTGCGCGCGCATCGGGCCCCGCTACCGCCGCGAGACCCGGCTCGGGTATCACAGACAGCGATCGGGGCGCCCCGGAGTTCTGCGTGGATTTCTCCCGCAATTTAACGATGCAGTTGGACGTGCTGACCGAAGCCCTCGACGGTAGCGGCGATGACCTGGACACCATTTTCGGTGTGCTATTCGACGACCTGTCCGTGGCCATCACCTCGTTTGTCGGCTTGAGCATCACAGTGCCGGCCGGGCAGGAACTGGTCACGGTGACAGCAATGAACTCCCACACCGCCGCCAGCTCCATGCTGGTGCCACTGAATGCGGCAAATGCCGGCGGCGGACAAATCGTGTTCTACGCGCAAAACCCTGGTGCTTTCACCGATCTGGCCGCAGATACCGCCATCGCACTGGGCCCCGGCGGCGACATGGTCCTCGACGGGCACCTGCCGTCGCCCACATCACTGCGCAGCGTGGAAGCTCTGGCGGACCGATCCATCATCAATCAAGGTGTGGGCTTTTTGATCGAGCAGGGCCACTCGCCGGCCCAGGCTCAGACAGAGCTCGGCCGCCGCGCCACCGCCGCCGGGGTGAGCGTGGCATGGGTTGCACACCAGATCCTGGAAAGCAGCCACCGAATTGACCCCGACGCGGAAGAACAAACCGGGTGATTGATTTGCCGCAATCCGCGCCGGCGCTTCTTTTCAATAACACCCGGTCTCCACAGGCCGTATTTCCGCACTTGCGTTCTAGCGGTCGTCGCAACACCTGACCTTCAGGAGCTGCGATGGCAGTACCGAAGTTCGTTCCCAGACTGGGCCGGCGCCGTTGACGACCCGTCGGTGACACTCGATGAACATTGAGCCAACGACCTAATCCGGGCAAAAACAGTACTGCCTGGAGGCCCTTCCCTGGGTGATCGCCTCTGACGGTCGGACCCCGTCGGGCGGCGCAGCCGAGTCGGATCTTGGGTTACAGCCCGGTGCGCCCAAACGGGCATACCGGGCGTTCCGCGAAGGATCTGCATGGTTGCCCTGGCCCACGTCTTGGTTTGTTCTCCCACGATTGACCGGTCCCGGTCGGCCGCGACGCTCCTGTGGGGCCTCCCGTGTCACTCAACTGTCACCCTTCCTACGCGACGGTCGTCAAGTATCGACCGGGTCCGGTTCCGCAGTCAGGTGACGACTGCGATGGCAGCGGCTGTCGCTGTCGGGATGTTGATCTTGAACAAGCACTGCAGGACGTCACCACCAACACCGAACCGGCCATCACACACCGCGGACCTCTATCCGCACGAAACGAAAGCTCGTATGTTTGTTACAGTTACCACTGATGGAGGTCGAGATGAGTACTGCGACGCCCCACCGCGAGACGTTCCTGCCTGAGGGGCACACCGCTCAACTAGCGGAAGTACGCGAGTTCCTGCTGCGCCCGACCAGCGTCGGCCAACGGGAAGGGACGGCATATGCACTGGTCAGCACCGAGGGTCAGGAGCAGGTTGCGGTGCCGGCTGAGCTACACCGGGTGCTGCTGCAGGTCGTGGCGGTGATGAGCCAGGGCCTGGCAGTGAGCATCACCCCGCAGACGGTCCAGCTGACCACCCAGCAAGCCGCCGACCTGCTCGGGATCAGCCGGCCCACCCTGGTCAAGTTGCTCGAAGAAGACCAGATTCCCTTCGAACGGGTCGGCACCCACCGCCGGCTTCAACTACGCGATGTCCTGGACTACCGCGAACGCCGCCGCGCGGCGCAGTACGCCGCGCTGGAGGCCACCGCGTTGCCCCTGGATGACGAGGAGTCCGTCGAGGCTGTCCTCGCCGATCTGCAGCAGGCCCGCAAAGCCGTCGCGGAACGACGGCGCAACCGTCCGGCCTGACAAGATCCGCAGATGTTCACCGCACCGCTGGACACCTGCGTGCTCTGGCCCAGCCTGCAACGGGACATCCTGCTCTCCCTGGCTGCCGAAGGCATGTGCCGCCCGGCCTGGAGGAGCGCCATCCTGGCCGAACTCCACTACGCCGAAACCGCCAAACACGTCCGGAACGGCGACATCCGGGAGATGGCTGAAGCGCGAGCTGCACGTCTACTCATCCACATGCGCCGAGCTTTCAACGACGCCGAAATCCGTGGTTGGGAAGGCCTGGAAGGCACCTACGGTGTCCCCGACCCCGATGACGAACACGTCCTGGCCGCCGCCGCCGTCGCGGGTGCCGGCGCCATCGTCACCGGCGAATCTGAAGGACTTCCCCGCCGACCGGGTTCCCCTGGGCATCCAGACACTCACCCCCGCGCAGTTCGCCGCGGAAACCGTCTCTCTCGACCCGCCCCGCGCGCTGGACGCCATCCGCAGCATCGCCCACCGATCCGGCCGCACGGGCCCACCACAGACCGTCGACGAGCTGCTCGAT
>JBPCPG010000028.1:0-3017 GCA_050999445.1 Nakamurella sp.
CGGATGGGCACTTGACCGATGGTGGGAAACTCATTTCCTCACCCCGGTCGGGCTGATCATCGGGATGGCGTTGGGCATCTACGCAGTTGTGGCGCGGCACGGCGGTTTCAAGTCGGTCCAGCCACCCGTGGGCAGGCCAGCGCAATACAACCCTCAGCTCTACAGATCCGATAGATCGACCCCCGACCCCCAACCCGGGCCGCCTCCGGCCAGCACCCGAAGGGAGACCGAGTGTCCGTGAACCTCGTGAGCTCAGACCTCTACCTGGCCGCAGATGGGGCTGGATTCCAGGCCCCCACCGTCGAGCATTCGTTCTTCTTCGACCGAATCGGCGACGGCTCGGTCATCACTTCTGTCAATGCCATGGTGCTGCTGGTCCTCGGCACCATTTTGATCATCGGTTTCTTCGCTGCATCCGCGCGCCGGTCCGCGGTGGTTCCGGGCAAGTTGCAATTCGTCGGCGAGAGCCTCTACGGCTTCGTCCGCAACGGAGTGGCCATCGAAATTCTCGGCAAGGCCGGCCGCAAGTGGGCCGGGTTCCTGGCCACGCTGTTCATCTTCGTCCTGGTGCTGAATCTCTGGGAACTGATTCCGGTCGCGCAACTCCCGGTCACTTCCCACTTCGCGGTGCCGGCCTTCCTGGCCATGATGGTGTGGGTCATCTACAACGTGGTCGGCATCAGAAAGCACGGTCTGGGCGGCTATCTCAAGCTCATGTGCTTCATTCCGGGCGTGCCGTGGTACATGCACATCCTCCTGATTCCGATCGAATTTCTCTCGAACATCATTCTTCGGCCGTTCACCTTGGCCGTCCGGCTCTTCGCCAACATGTTCGCCGGGCACATGCTCGTCGGTGTTGCATCGGCGGGGACCATCTTCCTGGTGGAGCAGGGCGGCATCTCGTACGCGACGTCGGTGCTGCCGTTTGCCGCCAGCCTGTTCCTCGGATTCTTCGAGTTGCTCATCTGCGCGCTGCAGGCCTACGTCTTCGTGCTGCTGGCCGCCATCTACCTCGAAAGCTCGCTCGCCGATTCGCACTGATGTCCCGACAGCCTGAGGTGACGAACCGCTGACCTCGAAGATGCATCACCTGCTCCCGCGCCGGCGGCGGCAGTTCTCGCAGAGATCCACCGAAAGGGAGAAACACTCCAATGTCTTTTGTCGAAGCCACTCTCGCTGCCACCGACGTCCAGATCGTCGGCAACCTCGGCACCATCGGTTACGGCCTGGCCGCCATCGGCCCCGGCATCGGTGTCGGCATCGTCTGGGCGTCCTACATCCAGTCGACCGCCCGGCAGCCGGAATCCGCCGGCCTGACCCGGACCTACGCGTTCCTCGGCTTCGCGGTGTCCGAGGCGCTGGCGCTGCTGGGCTTCGTGGTGCCGTTCATCCTCACCACCAAGCCTGTCTGATCTTGTTCCAAGTCCACAGCCGGACCACCAGCCGAGGGATGAAACCTAATGCATGCCGCTTTTAGCACCCTCGCCGCAGAGGCCACGAACCCGATCGGGCTGCCGTGGGGAGAAGTTCTGATCGCCGCGCTGGCGTTCCTGGTCCTGTTCCTGGTGCTTCGCATAGTTGCCTGGCCGCAGTTCGAGAAGGCGTACGCCGCTCGCACAGCGGCAATCCAGGGCGGCATCGAGCAGGCGAAGGAGGCGCAGACCGAGGCCGCTGCGGCGCTGGCCGAGTACCAGCGTCAACTGGCCGGTGCCCGCGAGGAAGCTGCGAAGATCCGTGAGGACGCCCGCGCTCAGGCGCAGGCGATCCGCGACGACATGCTCGACCAGGCCCGTGCCGAGACCGAACGCATCGCCGTTGCGGGACGCGCACAACTGGACGCCCAGCGCTCGCAGATCGTCGCCGAGCTTCGTGGCGACCTCGGGCGCGTCTCCGTCGAATTGGCCGGCAGGGTGGTCGGCGAGTCCCTCGAGGACGAGGCTCGCCAACGCCGGACCGTCGAGCGCTTCCTGGCCGAGCTGGAGAGCTGATGGAACACATCGCCAGCAAGCAGGCGTTGTCGGCGGCCACCGACCGGTTGCTGCAACAGGCAGCGAATCTGGACGACACCGGGCTCGGTGCGCTCGGATCCGACCTGGCGGGCATCGGCCAGCTCCTGTCGAGCCAGGCTCCGCTCCGTCGCACGCTCTCAGAGGCGACAACCGACGTCGAACAGCGTGCCGGCGTGATGCGATCCCTGCTGACGGGCAAGATCGGTCAGCCGGCCGCAACGATCACCGATTTCGTGGTGCGGCAGTCCTGGGCCGGCGGACGCGACCTCGCGAGCGGTTTCATCAGGCTCGGGCGCACGGCCATGTTCCTGCGTGCCGAACGTTCCGGCGAACTGGACGAGATCGAGGATCAGCTGTTCCGATTCGCCAGAATCATCGATGGCGCGCCGAACTTGTCCGTGATCCTTGACGATCCGACAACTACCGGCGAGGCCCGAGCTTCCCTGGTCGGCCGACTGCTCACCGGCCGCTCGCATGGACTGACCGCTGATCTGCTGGAGCAGTTGGCGCGCAACCCCGGCGGCCGCTCGTTCTCCCACGGTGTCGGGGAGATCGTGATGCATGCGGCTGATCGCAAGGACAAGGTGGTGGCGACGGTCGAGTCGGCGACCGAGCTGACCATCGAGCAGAATTCGAGGCTCACGGCTTCGTTGGCGAAGATGTACGGGAGGCCGGTGTCTGTCCATGTGACGGTCCGGCCCGATCTGGGCGGTGGGGTGCGGGTGCGCGTCGGTGACGAGGTCATCGACGGTTCGGTCGCCGGCCGCCTTGATGCGTTACGCCGCCGCCTGGTGGGTTGACCGGTAGCACCTTCCGGCCAGTAGTACCTGGGTGAACCAGCGTTACGCAGCGACACCGAGAAGCATTACCTAACGACACCTGCAGTATCTAGTGACACCGAGAAGTGACGACACAGAACGGGAACGCGATGACTGAGTTGACGATCTCCGCTGATGAGATCCGCTCTGCGATCGAAGGCTATGTCTCCGAGTACGCACCCGAGGTGAC
>JBPCPG010000073.1:0-13849 GCA_050999445.1 Nakamurella sp.
CGACTTCTCGGCAGTCGAGCGCAAGGAGCTTCCGGTGGATCTGGAGAATGCCGCCGACGCGGTCGAGATGCTGATCCGGTACGGCCTGTCGGAAACGCAGAACCGGTTGCACTGACTGCTTTCGCGCAGTCGGCAGCCCCAATGGGAACGGCCAAACCGCCCGGCTGGAACGAATGTCCGGGGTGGGCTCAGGGAGTTCCCTGGCCCGGATCCGCCCTGGAGCCGCCACACTGGTTCCGACTTCTTCGAACGACCACGACCTCTTCCAACGACACCCGGAAAGCTGAGCGGAACCGACATGGCCAAGGCGACCGACACCGACGTTCTCGACCCTCCGGAGCCCGGCGCATCGCCCTGGAGAGCCCCTGGGCCCGGGCTGCGGATGCCCCGCGGTATCCCGTTCTTCGCAATCATTGCCGTCGCCGTGCTCGCGTTGCTGGCCGGCGGCTTCGGCAGCAGCTACCAGGGGAAACTCTCCGAGGTCCAGAAGAACGACAATTCGTCGTACCTGCCGGCCAGCGCGGAATCGACCCGGGCCGGGAACATCTCCGCCGAGTTCGACAAGACCCAGTCGCTGCCCGGCTTCGTCGTGTTCCAGCGAACCGGCGGCCTCACCGCGGCGGACAGGACTGCGATCGGCGCCGCCTACGCCGCCGCCGGCAGGTCGCCGGGCGTCGACGCTCAGGCCACCACCGGTCCGGTGTTCTCGTCCGACGGCACCGCGGCTTCGATCTATGTACCGCTCACCGCGAAATCCAACGGCGTCGGAGTGTCCGGCACCAAACTGTCAGCTGCGGAAACTGACCTGTTGGCGAGTGTTCAGAAGTCCGTTCCGGCTGGGCTGCAGGTGTTTCCAGCCGGGCCAGGTGGCTTGCTGGTCGCCTTCATCAGTGCCTTCGGCGGACTGGACGGCACCTTGTTACTGGCGGCCGGCGGAATTGTCATCCTCATTCTGCTGCTGGTCTATCGCTCGCCGGTGCTGTGGTTCTTTCCGCTGTTCTCAGCGGTGCTGGCGCTCGGCCTTTCCGCCATGGTGATCTACTTCCTGGCCAAGAACGACGTCCTGACGCTGACCGGTCAGAGCCAGGGCATCCTGTCGGTCCTGGTGCTGGGGGCCGGCACCGACTATGCGCTCCTGTTGATCGCCCGCTATCGGGAGGAGTTGCACAACTACTCCAACCGATTCGACGCGATGATCAAGGCGTGGAAAGAATCCGCGCCGGCGATCTTCGCCTCCGGAATCACCGTGATCATCGGGCTGCTCTGCCTGAGTTTCTCCGAATTGAATTCCAACAAGAGTCTCGGGCCGGTAGCCGCGATCGGAATCGGCTGCACGCTGCTGGTGATGATGACGGTGCTGCCGGTGCTGCTGGCAGTCACCGGGCGCTGGGTGTTCTGGCCGCGCCGCCCGTCCACCTCCACGCCGGCGGCGACGCCCGGCACCACCGGCATCTGGGGTGCGGTGGCACGATTCATCGGAACTCACCATCGACGCGCATGGATCGGGGCGACGGTTCTTCTGCTGTTGTGCCTGATCGGCATCGGATCCCTCAAGACCAACGGCCTGTCCGTCGCACAGGGGTTCACGAACAAGCCCGATGCCGTCGTGGGACAACAGATCTATGACGAGAAGTTCGACCGGGGGGTCGGAGCTCCGGCTGTCGTGGCGACCAACGCGGCAGCGGTCGACAAGGTGATCGCCGTAGTCGCCGCCGTTCCCGGCGTGGCCACGAAGCCGGGCTCGGTCTGCGTTCCGCTCGACTTCGCCAAGGTTGCCGCGCTGCGCGCCGCCGGCCCGTCGACAGCACGACCCGCGGTTCCGGGGTGCCCGCCCGCCGGGCTGCGCGTTGTCCCCATCAACGGCAAGACGGTGGTCTCGGCCATCCTCACCGACTCCTACGACTCCCCTGCCGCCTACGACACCATCGCGCGGTTGCGCACTGCCGTCCATGCAATTCCCGGCGCCGACGCGCTGGTCGGCGGGCAGTCCGCCGCCACGCTGGACGTGCGCGACGCCTCGGTCCACGACCGCAACCTGATCCTGCCGATCGTGCTGGTGGTCATCTTCCTGGTGCTCTCGCTCCTGCTGCGGGCGCTGTTGGCACCGCTGCTGCTCATCGCGACCGTGGTGCTCTCGTTCGCCGCCACCCTCGGCGTGTGCGGCTGGGTCTTCACCCACGTCTTCGGCTTCGCCGGAGCCGATCAATCGTTCCCGCTGTTCGCCTTCGTCTTTCTGGTCGCCCTCGGCATCGACTACAACATCTTCCTGATGACCAGGGTGCGCGAGGAAACGCTGAAATTCGGTACTCGGGAAGGGGTGCTGCGTGGACTCTCGGTGACCGGGGGCGTGATCACCTCGGCCGGCGTCGTGCTGGCGGCCACCTTCGCGGTGCTGGGGGTGTTACCGCTGGTGTTCCTGGCCGAGCTCGGCTTCGCGGTGGCCTTCGGCGTTCTGCTCGACACGCTGATCGTCCGGACCATCCTGGTACCGGCCCTCGCGCACGACCTCGGCCGGAAGATCTGGTGGCCCTCGAAGCTGGCCAAGGCGGCGCAGTAGCGCCGCCCCGCCAGGAGCCGAGCCGGAACCGCTGCGCTCACGCCGACTCGGCCAGCAGCACCGCGGCGGCGCTGCGCTGCAACTTGCCGGAGGGCGTCTTGGGCAGGGAGCCGACGGGTAGCACGGTCACCAGCGCCGGCCGGACTCCGATCGCAGCTGTCACCGCCGACCGGATCTGCCCGGCGATCCTGGCCACGGCATCCGCGTCGGCGGCCTGCCGGGACTCCACCGCTACCGCGAACGATTCCCGGCGCCCCTCCGCTGTCCAGCGCACCGCGACGGCGTTGCCGGCCCGAACACCTTCCACCTGCTCCGCGATCCGCTCGATGTCGGTGGGATAGATGTTGCGGCCACCCATGATGATGACGTCCTTGACCCGACCGCAGACGACGACCTCGCCGTCGACCACATAGCCCAGGTCGCCGGTGTCCAGCCAGCCATCCTTTCCGCGGGTCGGCTTCGGGCCGGCCACCGTCAGGTAGAGCTCGGTGATCGACTCGCCCCGCAGCGCCAGCACACCGACCTCCCGATCGCCCAGCTGCGACCCGTCGTCGGCCATCGCCACCACCTCGATCCCCGGTAGCGGCGGCCCCAGCACCGGAAAGGACTTGGACCGGCCCGAACCGTCGGCCACCGGCTCCGCGCGACGACGATTTTCCACCGCGTCGGCGTCGATGGTGTCCACTCGCATGGGCGTGCCCCAGGGATGGAACGACACCCCGAGGGTCGCCTCGGCCATCCCGTAGGCGCACACCACCGCGGTCGGCGGCAGCCCGAAGGGCGCACCGGCTGCCAGGAAACCGCGGGCCGCCTGCACGTCGATCGGCTCCGCGCCGTTGAGCGCGAACCGAAGAGTGGAGAGGTCGAGACCGGTCGCCCGGCGCAACACCCGGGCGGTCAGCGCATACGCGAAATTGGGCGCCGCGGTGACGGTGCCACGATGTCTGCTGATCAGCTCCGGCCACAGCAGCGGCTCGGCCAGGAAGTCGCCCGGAGTGACGGTGACCAACTCGATTCCGCGGCACATCGGCAACGTCAGGAAGCCGACCATGCCCATGTCGTGGAACAGCGGTAGCCAGGACACCATCACGTCGTCACTCGCTCGCAGCCTGGCCGCCTGACACATCGCCTCGATGTTCGCCCACAAATTTCCGTGCGTGATCCGCACCGCCTTCGGTGTCGCGGTGGAACCCGAGGTGAGCTGCAGCAGGGCCGGATCCGAGGGTCCGACCTCCACCGAGGGTGCCAGGCCGACACTTCCGGTCGACAGCTCGTCGATGGTCACCACACCGATTCCGGTGCCGTCGAGCAGACCGGCCAGTTGGGTGAACGGCTCGCCGATGATGACCAGTCGGGCGCCGATGACCTGCAACGTCCGCAGCGTCTCCGCGGCGTACAGATCGAGCCGGGTGCGCGCGGTCGGTTGGTGCAACATCGTCACCGAGCCGCCGGCCAGCCAGACCGCCTGAGCGGCCGGGGCCACCTCTGCCGGCGTACCCGCCAGCACTGCGACCGACTGGCCACGCCCGAGTCCGCGTTCGGCAAGGACCGCGGCGCCGACAAGGGCGCGCCGATGGATTTCCGACCAGCTGGTCCGGATGGCCGCACGCGGTTCTCCGGTGGTCATCCCGGCGTTCCCCTGCGCGGCAGTGCGCAATGCATCGACGAAGGCGCTCATCCGCTCACGATCTCACAGCGCCCTGGTGGCGGGCCGATCGTGGGACCGGGTGGCGGGACGACGACCGTGCTCCGCCGTGGTCTACCGTCGTGCAAGTCCTCGGCTGCGCAGGAATCGGAAGGAAACCGCAATGGCCGATACCCGGTGTGCCGGTACGATCGTCGTGCTGGGTTCGATCAACATGGACCTCGTCACAACCACCGGTCGACTGCCGAAACCGGGAGAGACGCTGCTGGGCAACACGTTCAGCACGGTTCCCGGCGGAAAGGGCGCCAATCAGGCCATTGCCGCGGCGAAAGCCGGCGGCCAGGTCCGATTCGCCGGGGCGGTCGGCGATGACGATTTCGGCGACCGACTGCGGGCTGCGCTGGTGGAAGGCGGAGTCTCGGTGGATCTGCTGCGGAAGATCCGAGGGCCGAGCGGAATCGCCTCCATCACCGTCGACGACACCGCCGAGAACACCATCGTCGTCGTCGCGGGCGCCAACGGTTCGATCACCGAACTTCTTCCGGGCGAACAGGATGCGGTACGCCGCAGCGCACTGTTGGTCTGCCAGCTGGAGATCCCTCTCGAAGCGGTGATCAGCGCCGTCGGAATTGCAGCCGCAGCAGGAGTTCTGGTGATGCTCAACCCTTCGCCCGCTCGCGACCTACCCGCCGCGCTGCTCGACGGCGTCAGCGTGCTGGTGCTGAACGAGGGTGAGGCGACTGCCATCGGGCGGGATTGCCTGGCCCAGGTCGCGCACGTGGTGACGACCCTCGGCGCCGCCGGAGCCCACTATCGCGGGCCGCAGGCGGACTTCTCGGTTTCCGCGCCCACGGTGGCAGCCGTGGACACCACCGGTGCGGGAGATGCCTTCACCGGCGCCCTCGCCGTCGCCTGGAACGATGGGAACGACCCACGCGCGGCGCTGGAGTACGCCTGCGCCGCTGGTGGCCTGGCCACCACCCGGGCGGGCGCCAGCTCCTCTTCACCGACCGCCGCCGAGATCGACGAGCTGGTGGCGGCCACCTACCGGTGACCGCACCCGCCCTCCTGGTGACCCCACCCGCCCTCCTGGTGACACCTCTCATCGGGTGCCGTCGGTACTCCCCCGGCTTCGGCAGTGGAATTCCGGCGCCGTGCGCCGCCCGGTCGACGTTCGGCCATTCGAGGGAAAAACACCGCTAATTATCCGCCACCGACCGCTGGGGCTACCGATAACCAAGATCAAGTTCTAGCCTTGCGCGCACCACCAGCCGTACCGCTCAACCGCAAGGAGCTCCGCCAATGACGCCACCGGGCTCAACTCCCCTGTCCGCCCGCTCCGAAGGCGCACCGGAGTCCGTCGGAAAGGGTTCCAGCGCGTTGATCTGGCGGTGGTGGAACCTGCTGCTGCTACTGCCGTTGCTGATGTTGCTCACACCGTGGTTCAACAAGGACCGTCCGCGTCTTTTCGGCCTGCCTTTCTTCTACTGGTATCAGATGGCTTTCGTCTTCGTCGGGGTGACCTGCGTCGCGATCGTCTATGCCGCCACCAGAACACCCTCCGATCGGCGGCTACCACCGCCGGTACCGGTCAGCGCCGACGATGACGGCATCACCACCGAAGGACGAGATCGATGACCGGCCACTGGACGGAGTTCGTCGTCTTCGCGGTGCTCTTCTTCGGCGTCGCGGTGATGGGGTTCCTGGCAAGCCGCTGGAAGGCCGGCGACACCATGGACCACCTGGACGAATGGGGGCTCGGCGGCCGTAAGTTCGGTGGCTGGGTCACCTGGTTCCTGGTCGGCGGCGACCTGTACACCTCTTACACGTTCGTCGCGGTTCCCGCATTGGTTTTCGGCGCCGGTGCTCTCGGGTTCTACGCCCTGCCCTACACGGTGGTGCTCTATCCGATCGTGTTCCTTCCGGTCCTGCGGTTGTGGTCCGTCTCCCGCGCGAAAGGTTATGTGACACCAGCTGATTTCGTTCGTGGGCGCTACAGCTCACCGACGTTGGCGCTGCTGATCGCGATCACCGGCATCGTCGCCACCATGCCGTACATCGCGCTACAGCTAGTCGGCCTGGAGTCGGTGCTGCGCACCATGGGGATCAACGGTCACGGGTTCATCGGGCACCTGCCGTTGTTCATCGCATTCCTGGTGCTGGCGCTGTACACCTTCCAGTCCGGACTGCGCGCTCCCGCGCTCATCGCGTTCGTCAAGGACGGGCTGATCTACCTGGTCATCATCGTCGCGGTGATCTACCTGCCCTCCAAGCTCGGCGGGTGGGGTTCCATCTTCGACCATGCGCAGGCCAAGTTCACCGCGACTCCGAGCAAGACGGACGGAACGCTGCTGGGCAAGAACAACCAGTTGCAGTACGCGACGCTGGCGCTCGGCTCGGCCCTCGCGCTGTTCTTGTATCCGCACTCGGCGACCGGGATCCTTGCCTCCCGCGGGCGCAACGTGATCAAGAAGAACATGATCGCGCTGCCCGCGTATTCGTTCCTGCTGGGGCTGCTGGCCATGCTCGGGTATGTGGCCATCGCCGCGGGCACCAAACCGGTGTTCAACAACGCCACCGGCAAGCCGGACACCAACACCATCGTGCCCGCGTTGTTCGACGGTCAGTTCTCCGGTTGGTTCGCCGGTATCGCCTTCGCTGCCATCGGTATCGGCGCCCTGGTGCCCGCCGCGATCATGTCGATCGCCGCCGCCAACCTGTGGACCAGGAATATCTACAAGGAATACATCCACAAGGATGCGACCGCGAAACAGGAGGCCAAGCAGGCGAAGTGGGCCTCGCTGGTGGTCAAATTCGGTGCAGTGGCGTTCATCTTCTTCGTCGACCCGCAGTTCTCGATCGACCTGCAGTTGATCGGCGGGGTAATCATCCTGCAGACCCTGCCGGCGGTGGCCATCGCGCTGTACACCCGTTGGCAGCACTCGGCTGCGCTGATCGCGGGCTGGGCAGTGGGGATGGCGTGGGGTCTCTACCTGCTGTACACGATCGGCAATCCGGCCACCAAGAAGCAGCATTTCGCCGGGTCCGCGCTGCCGCTGGGAAATCTGTCCATCTTCGGCTGGCATCCGTTCGCAGGTTCCGCGATCCAGATCTACGTTGGCATCGTCGCGCTGGTCGCGAACCTTGTCGTCGTCCTGGTGGTCACAGTGGTGTTGCGGGCGATGAAGGTCCGCGACGGGGTCGACCAGACCTCCGGCGCCGACTACCACGTCGATGAGGGCCACGCCGGACTCCGCGAAGTGGCCGCCGAGGCCATGCCGGGTGAGGTCGCCGGTGCTGCTGTTCCCACGACTTCCCACCGCGGGTAACAAGAGGGCACGATGAGAACGTGACGTACAGCGCTGTACACGATCTGTTCATCGACGAAAGCGAAATCCGGGTCTACTCCAACGGGACCGGCACGCCGGTGCTGATGCTGCACGACCTCGGATCGTCGGCCGCCACCTTCGAGCACCTGACGACGCCGTTGGTGCGGGCCGACCGGGAACTGGTCGCGGTCGACCTGCCCGGTTGCGGTCGCAGTGATCCGGTGCCGGGTGGCGACGATCTACGTGGCTACGTCGAGCATCTCGCCTTGATGTTCCCGAGCCTTGGCAGCGATCCGATCGACGTGCTGGGTCACGGCTTCGGTGGTTACCTCGCCGCAGCCCTCGCCGCTTCGCACCCCGGCATGGTGCGCCGGCTGGTCCTGTGCGAACCGGCTGCACCTCCCCGGTCCGGGCCGTCGGCCAACGGCCGCATGTCGGCCTCCATGGCGCTCTCGGGTGCGGTCACGACCCTGCGACGGGGCAAGCTCAAGCAGAACCTCGGCGGGTTCTCACGGGCCAGATCGATCCTGGACCAGCTGGCAAAGGCGGACCCGCAATGGTGGCATTCCCTTTCGACCATCACCGCTCCCACCCTGGTGTTGGGCAGCAGTGCCGCCGAACTCGGCGAGCGGGCCCTGCTGGATCTGCTCGCCGCCCAGATCCCCGACGCCGTCCGAGCAACGATCGCCGGGCCTCGTAAGCCGCACGCCAGCACTCCGGTCGAGTTCTCCCGGGAACTTCTGCAGTTCCTCGCCGGCTGACGGCCCGCGGCCGCCGTCGCTCAGCCCTGCTCCAACGCCTCGGCCGCCGACATCCAGCTGACCTCTGCCGCGTCGCGCTCGGTCTGCAAGGAGTGCAGGGTGGCGTTCAGTTCACCGGCGGCGGAGTAGTCGGAACCCACCGTCGTCAACTTGGCCTGCACGTCTTTCTGCTTGCGCTGCAACGATTCCAGCTTCTTCTCCCAGCGCTGCAGTTCTTTCCGGAGCCTTCGCACCGTGCCCGCGTCCAATCCGGGCGCCGCGGCCGCCGTGGCTGCTGCCGCTCCGGACACCGATCCATTTTCGACGGCGGCGCGTCGACGGAGGTACTCCGGAATTCCACCGGGCAGGTGGGTCACCTTCCCGTTGCCCAGCAACGCCACCACGTCATCGGTGACCCGCTCGATCAGGTAACGATCATGGCTCACCACGATCAGCGTGCCCGGCCAGGAATCCAACAGGTCCTCGAGGGCCGCCAACGTATCGGTATCCAGGTCGTTGGTGGGTTCGTCGAGGATCAGCACGTTCGGCTCTGCCATCAGGATTCGCAACAACTGCAGCCGCCGCCGTTCACCACCGGAGAGCTGCGCAACCCTGGTCCACTGCAACTCGTTGGTGAAGCCGAACCGCTCCGCCAGCTGGCCGGCCGAGATGTCCTTGCCGCCGAGATTGACGGTGCCGGCGATCTCGGTCACGGCCTCCAGCAACCGCAGGTTGGCAGGCAGTTCGACGACGTCCTGCGAGAGATACCCGACGCTGACTGTCTTGCCCTTCTTGACCGTTCCGGCCGTCACCGGACGTTCACCGACCATCAGCCGCAGCAGCGTGGATTTGCCCGAGCCATTGATGCCCACCAGTCCGATTCGGTCACCGGGACCGATGCGCCAGGTGACGTCGTCCAACAGCACCCGTTCGCCACCCTCGGTCGGCACGGTGGCTGTCACATCCTCCAGATCGAGCACGTCCCTGCCCAGCCGCTTGCGGGCGAAACTGTGCAGCTCCACGGTGTTCCGCGGCTCGGGCACATCGGCGATCAGTGCCTCGGCCGCCTCTATCCGGTACCGCGGCTTCGACGTCCGGGCGGGTGCGCCGCGCCGCAACCAGGCAAGTTCCTTGCGGGCCAGGTTCTTTCTGGTTTCCTCGGCCGCCCGGTCAAGACGAAACCGCTCCGCACGGGCAAAAACCCAGTCCGAGTAACCACCTTCGCGAATCTGGACGCCGCCGTCGACGACCTCCCAGGTCGTGGTGGCCACCGCGTCCAGAAACCAGCGATCGTGGGTCACGGCGACCAGCGCCGACCGGCGGCCCAGCAGATGGGAGGCGAGCCACGCGACGCCCTCGATGTCGAGATGGTTGGTCGGCTCGTCCAGCACCAGCAGGTCGGCATCGGTGACCAGTGCCGCCGCCAACGCCACCCGACGACGCTCACCGCCGGACAGGTTGTCCACCAACGTCTCGAGGCCGATACCGGCCAGACCCAACCCGTCCAGGATTTCCCGGACCGACGAGTCGGACGCCCAGGCATGGTCGCCCTCACCGAAGGTGTGCAGCACCACGTCGCGGACGCTGGCGCCCGGCTGCAACTTGTCGGACTGCGTCACCACCTCCATCGTGATGCCGCGCAGCGCAGACATCCGTCCCGAGTCGGGCGCGGCCAGACCGGCGAGGATGGTCAGCAGGGTCGTCTTGCCGGACCCGTTGAGACCGAGCACGCCGATCCGGTCGCCGGTCTGCACGCCAAGGGAGACGTCGGACAGCACAGCGCGGACGCCGTGGACGACTGTGACGGACTCGAGATTGACAAGGTTGGCCATCGGGACTTCTCCTAGCGGAATTCGGCAGATCGATCGGAATTGCGACAGCATCGAAAGCGGGAAGCGATGTCAGCCGACCACTTTCGCCCCTGGTGCCGGACCCGAAGCGATGCGAACCGCCCGGCAGGTCCCGGACCCGGCAAGTTCGGCCGCCACGTCGGCAGCGGCAGGAGCATCTGCACACAGCATTGCGACAGTCGGTCCCGACCCGGACACCACGCCGCCGAGGGCGCCGGCGGCAACTCCCGCTCGCAGGGTTCGCCGTAACTCCGGGCGGAGCGAAATGGCGGCGGCCTGCAGGTCGTTGGCCAGGGCTGCAGCCACCTGGACCGGGTTACCGGAGGTGAGTGCCGTCAACATCGCCTGGACATCCTCCACCCGCGGCGGAGATCCGGCCGCACGCAGCCGGTCCAGTTCGGCGAAGACGGCCGGTGTGGACAACCCGACGTCGGACAGGGCCAGGACCCAGTGCAACGGCGTTCTGGCCAGCACCGGCGAGAGTCGATCCCCGCGTCCGGTTCCCAGCGCGGTGCCGCCCGCCAGGGCGAACGGCACATCGGACCCGAGCTCCGCGCCGATCTCGGACAATTGATCGCGGGTGAGTTCCAGCCCCCACAGCGCTGCGCAGCCGACGAGCGCACCGGCGGCATCGGCGCTGCCCCCGGCCATGCCGCCGGCCACCGGAATGTGCTTGGACACCTCGATGGCGACCGGGCCGCCCGCGTTGGCCCGCCTGGCCAGCAATCGGGCGGCGGCGCCGGCGAGATTCTTCGCTCCAGTCGGAACACCAAGAGCCCCAGTCGTTTTCACGCTATGGCGCGGTGCGCTGCTGATGGTCAATTCGTCAACCAGATCGACCGCGTGGAAGACGGTGAGCAGGTCGTGGTAGCCGTCCGCTCGCAGGTCCCCCACGGACAGGTACAGATTGAGCTTTCCCGGAACCCGAACGCGTGTCGACGGTGTGGATCCCGGCACGGACCGCAGTCGGTTCACGCGAGAACCTGGGCATCGGCTGTCATCCTGGCGTGGGCGATCCGGACGAAGGCGTCGATGTCGAGCATCTCACCGCGGAGCCCGGGGTCGACCTCGGCCGCCCGAAGCAGCTGCTCCGCACGCACCGGCGAACCCGCCCAACCGGACAGCGCCGCCCGCAACGTCTTCCGGCGTTGCGCGAAGGCTGCATCGATCACCGCGAAGACCGACCGGCGGTCGCCCGTTCGCGGGACGGGGTGCCGATCGAACGCGACCAGTGCGGAGTCGACCCCCGGCGCGGGCCAGAAGACCGAACGCCCGATCGACCCGGCCCGTCTGGCCGTTCCGTACCACGCGGTCTTCACGCTCGGAGAGCCGTAGGTGCGCGATCCCGGCGGCGCGACCAGACGGTCGGCCACCTCGGCCTGCACCATCACGACCACCCGGCGCACGGAGGGAAACTCGGCCAGCAGGTGCAACAGCACGGGTACTGCCACGTTGTAGGGCAGGTTCGCAACGAGAGCCGTTGGTCCGCCGAGAATGTCGATCGCGCGGATGGCGAGCGCATCGGCTGTGACGACGGTGAGGTCGCCGGCTCGCGACGGCGCATGCCTGGCGACCGTTCGCGGCAGCAGGTCGGCGAGCCTGGAGTCGATCTCCACGACTGTCACGGTGGCCGACACCTCCAGCAACGCGAGAGTCAGGGAGCCCAGTCCTGGCCCGATCTCCAGGACGTGTCCGGACGGGTCGAGTTTCGACACAGCAGCGATGCGGCGCACGGTGTTCGCATCATGCACGAAGTTCTGGCCGAGGCTCTTGGTCGGACGGAGATCCAGTTCCGCCGCCAACCGGCGAACTTCGGTAGCGCCCAGGAGCGTGACGCCTTCGGTGCCGGCTGGAACGGTCACATCCTGCCGAGCGGCATGGTCGGCCTCGAGGTCCGGATCCTGCGCAGCGTCATGGGCGGCCTCTAGATCCGTGTCCTGCCCGGCGGCATCGTGGACCTCGAGATCTGAATCCTGCGCGGCGGCGTGGCCGGCCTCGAGCCCCGGATCCGGCGGGGCTGCCGAACCCGGGCGATCGGCAGCGCCGCCAGCCGCAGGTTCCTCGTCATTCACACCGACCATCCTCACACGGCCGCCGCCACTGCCCCACCGCGCGCGCGTTCGACCCGGCTCACCGGTGAACCACTGGGCCTCCGCTGGGCCTCCGCTCGGCATCTCCGGTTCTAACATCTCGGCTCTGGCTACTCCGGCCGACCGCTCGGCCGCACTCAGACCGGTCGATCAGTGAGCGGCGTCTCGACAGGCCCACGGTTCCAGGCCGCGCGACTGGTACAGCAGCTTGGCGCGCATGAGCTGTTCCTCGGGCGGCGCGTCCATCGGATTACCCGAGCCGCCGACCGTCGCCCAGGTGGGTAGGTCGAACTGGAACAGTCCGTAGGTCGGCAGGCCCGCCGACGGATTAGCGTTGACCGCCTTCGGGTTGTGCGTCGATTCACAGAATGCGAGGCCATCCCAGTTCACCCCGAAACTCCTGTCGTTGGTGAACACCTCGCTTCCGACGTAGGTCAGACCGCTCTTGGTACCGATATGCGTGATCGTTCCGGCCGGCGCCACCACGGTGTGACGGCTGCGTTCGACTCCTGCCGTCCGCTTGCCGTTCACCGCGGTGACCTGGTAGGTCACGACAAGCTCACCAAAGTGGCCCTGCGAAACGACCTTCGACGTGCCTTTCGCCATCGCCGGGTCGTTGACCATCGTGGCGGGCGGCTGTATCAGCGGAACGGTCTCGGACGAACTGCTGACCGCTACCCGGTCGACGGTGACCAGCAAGCCGTCGATCAACGGTGTGGCCTGCGCCGGCGTCACCGTATCCAGCTTTCCGAGCACCAACCCCCGCTCGACGAGCAACTGACCGACGGTTCTCGCCGTGGTGGTCGCGGCGACGGGCGAGTTTCCGGCGACTGACACCCTGACCCGATGCGTCGTCGAGGCGGTGACGGCCACGCCACCGAGCGGAATCGGTCGCGACCGGTTCGCCGCCACGGCCAGGTTCGAACTTTGCGCACCGAGCCCAGCCAACGCCTGGCCCAGCGTTCGGGCGGTGGTCCATACCTGACGCGGCCGACCGTCGACGGTCAGGGTCAGCAGGCGTCCCCGGTCCAGAACGATCTTGCTGCCGTCGGAGATGGCGGCGTCCGCACCTGGCCTGAGCGCGTCATGACCGGACGTGCTGATCCCCGCTGCGGCCAGGGCGGCAGCCACCGAATCGCCGCTGGTGCTGACCTGACGCGGCTCGCCGTCGACCACGATGGACACCGTCTTGATGGGCGAGCCGGCCGTCGAACTGGCAGTGACCGCTGCGCCGACGGGAGATTCGGCCGCGCCGGTGGCAGAGCCGGCCGCGCCGGTGGCAGAGCCGGCCGCGCCGGTGGCAGATTCGGCCGCGCCGGTGGCAGTAGGCGTGGAAACCGATGTGATGGGCGGTTCGGACCGCGCCGCAGCGATACCGCCGATGGTTCCGCCACCAAGCGTCAGTACGCACAGCGTGGCTGCCGCGCCCACCAGAACCGGCTTGCGCAACCGACCGCGAAGCGGGCGAACCCGGGCAGGCAGCGGCGTTCCGTCCGGCAACTCAAAAATCTCGTCTGCCAGTGCTCCAGCCGCCCCCGGGGCGACAGACCCGGCCATGTCCCAAGGGGTCGACGCCGACCGAGGTTCGCCCGCATGGCGGCCACCAGCCTGCAACTCGTCGCGCAGTCGCTCAGTGGA
>JBPCPG010000089.1:0-15421 GCA_050999445.1 Nakamurella sp.
CCACCGATTCGGCCGAGAACCCGATCATCGTCACGTCCGGCCCGAGAACGGACTGCACTGCGGCGGTCAGGGCCGCGGCGTCGGTGTCGGCGGGCAGGCCGGTCAGGCCGGCGTCGATCGACTCGAGAGCTTCGTCCGGCTCGAGGAAGAAATCACCGGAAATGGCTACGGACACCATTGTGCCGTCCTGGACGGTCACCTCGGCGGCCACCAGCTTGCCGCCGGGAACCTTGTACTCGCCGCGCATCGTGCTCCTTTCCGACCATTGCTGGAACGTCGAGGCTATCTCGGCGCGGACCACCCTCAGGAAATGAGCACCGCGCGGTCGGTCGGTCGGTCCACGCGCAGCAGCAGGACCAGACCGACAGCCAGGACAAGCAGGATCCCCGCGATACCGGCGCGGTCGGCTCCGCCGGAGGCAGCGACGAAAACGGCGAACAACAAGGGGGACAGGAATGACACCGCGCGCCCGGTGGTCGCGTATAGCCCGAACATCTGACCCTCGTTGCCCGGGGTCGTCAGGCGGGCCAGAAAGGTGCGCGAAGCCGACTGGGCCGGTCCAACAAATAGGCACAGCAGCAGGCCGAAGATCCAGAAAGCGGTCGGACCGGACAGGAACATCACCGTCCCCCCGCTGATGAGCAGACCGGCCAACGACAGGACGATCACCTTCTTGGGCCCGAGCCGATCGTCGAAGCGCCCGGATATCAGCGCTCCGAACGCGGCGACGATGTTGGCCGCCACGCCGAAGATCAACACGCTGCCGGCCGGAATTTTGTAGACCGTGACGGCCACGATGGCTCCGAAGTGGAAGATGCCGGCCAGCCCGTCCCGAAAGATGGCACTGGCCACCAGGAACTGGGCGCTCTGGCGGTCCTGCCGGAACAGCCGGGCAAGGTCGCGGAACAGCAGCCGGTAGGCGGCCAGAAACGGAAGACGGCGTTGCCGTGGCCCTGGTGCGACTTCGGGAACCTTCAGCAGCACCGGCAGGGCGAAGACGGAGAACCACACGGCCGCGACGATTGCGATGATTCGGATGTTGAAGCCGCCCGCCGTACTGACACCGAAGAATCCGCGGGTGTCCCCGTCTCCGGAAATGAAGCCGAAATAGCAGAAGAGGAGCAGAAATATTCCGCCGAAATATCCCATCGACCAGCCGAAGCCGGAAATTCGGCCGATGTTCGCCGGCGTGGAGATCTGGCGGAGCATCGAGTTGTAGAACACCGCGCCGATCTCGAAGAAGATCGAACCGACGCCGATCAGCGCGGCGCCCAGGAAGAAATAGGAGTAGTCGTTACGAACCCAGAACAAGGCGACGATGGAAACCGCGACCAGCGCGGAGAATATTGCCAGCGACCTCCGCCGATGACCGCCCGCGTCGGCCTGCTGACCGGTGACCGGAGCAAGTACGGCGATCAAGAGGCCGGCCATCCCGATCGAGATGCCGTACCAGGTGCTGGCGGTCAACGGACCGGGCAGATGCTTCCCGACCGTCCCGGTCAGGTAGACGGAGAAGACGAAGGTCACGATGACGGTGTTGAAGCCCGAAGAGCCCCAGTCCCACAGACCCCAGGCGGCAACCTGGCCGCGCGTTCCCTTCCCGGCTGCCGGTTCGGCAGCTGAGCGTGGAACGGGTGAGGCACCATCTGTGGCGGCGTTGCTCATGTCGGCAGCGTAGGCGGTCGGCCCGATGACCGGCCTCACCGTGGTCATCCTGGCAGCCGGTGCTGGGTTGCCGCCCGTCGCCCGTCGCGGCCGCGGGCTGGTGCGGTCGATGTCCACCTTCGAGAGGCCTTCGCGCGTGACGGTCAGGTCAGCGGCGGCCGAATCCGCTCTGTCCGGGGCCTCCGCCATTGTCGAGAACGAGATGCGCAAATGCCAGGCCGCAGGTGAGCAGTAGCACGACGAGCGGCAGCGCTGCGCCCAATTGAGCCGGGCGCCGTGGCCCTGTGGTGGCGGTGCGAAGACAGGACTGCAGCTGTTCCAAAACCATGAGCAGCAGCGATTTCCATCCTATTGGTGTGTCTTTGCAGCGGGCCGGATAGCCTGACCACCATGTCGCGCAGCGTGTACGTCGCCTCCCCGGAGGGCGAGTCGGGCAAATCGACCGTGGCCCTGGGGCTTCTGAATCTGCTGAGTCGCGAGGTGGGCCGGGTCGGCATCTTCCGACCGGTCACCGAATCTGCCGACTCCATCGATCTCGTGGTCGAGTTGCTGCTGGCTCAACCCGGCATCGAGCAGAGCTATCAGGATGCGGTCGGCGTTCCGTACGCGGTGATGCACGCAGACCCGGAGGCGGCGCTGTCGGAGATCGTTCGCCGTTTTCACGATCTGGTCGGCCGGTTCGATGTGCTGATCGTGTTGGGCAGCGACTACACCGACGTCTCGACGCCGAGCGAGCTTGCCTTCAACGCCAAGGTGGCCGCGAATCTGGGCTCGCCGGTGGTGCTGGTGGTGCATGGGCGCGGTCGAACGCCCGCGCAGCTGGCAATGGCGGCCGATCTGGCGATCACCGAATTGACGGCAGCGTATGCGCGCCCGGTCGCGCTGATCGCCAATCGCGTCCGGCCGGCGGATCTGGCGGCGGTGCTGGCCGGTCTCGGTCGGCATTCCGGCCTGCCGGTCGCGGCCATTCCGGAGGTCCCGATCCTGGTGGCGCCTACCGTGGGCGCTCTGGTGAAGGCGTGTCGCGGCAAATTGGTGCGCGGCAACCCGTCCTGGTTGGAACGAGAATCGCTGGGCTTCGTGGTTGCGGCCATGTCCCTGCCGAACGTCCTCACCCGGCTGCACGAAGATGCCATCGTCATCGCTCCCGGCGACCGGTCGGATCTGTTGCCGGGCTTGGTCATGGCGCACCAATCAGGCACGTTCCCGCACCTGTCGGGGATCGTGCTGACCGGTGGCTACGCTCCGCCGGAGCCGGTGGCCAGGCTGATCGACGGCGTGCAGCAGGAGCTGCCGATCATTCTCACCGAGCTCGGAACCTTCGACACCGCAACGGCTCTCAACGGTGTGAGGGGTAGGTTGACGGCCGGGTCGCGGGTGAAGATCGAGACTGCGATGCGGGTGTTCAACGACTCGGTCGACGGCGCCGCCCTGTTGAGCGCCATCGACGTCGGTGGCGGATCCACCATGACGCCCCTGATGTTCCAGTTCCAACTGATCGAGCGGGCCAGGTCGATCCGGCGCCACGTGGTGCTGCCGGAAGGAGACGACGAGCGCGTCCTGACTGCCGCGGCGAGCCTGCTCCGACTCGGCGTGGCCGAGTTGACCCTGCTCGGGGACGAGAAGGTCTTGCGTGCGAAGGCATCGAGCGTGGGCTTGGACATCGGGGCTGCGCACATCGTTTCGCCCACCGACCCGGAGTTGGTGGAGAGGTTCGCTGCGGAATACAACCGGCTGCGGGCAGCGAAGGGCATGACGATGGAACGGGCCAGGGAAATAGTCACCGATGTCTCGTACTTCGGCACGATGATGGTGCACCTGGGTCTGGCAGACGGCATGGTTTCCGGCGCGACACATACGACGGCGCATACGATCAAGCCCTCATTCGAAATCATCAGGACCACACCGGGCACCACCATCGTCTCCAGCGTCTTCCTGATGTGCCTGGCGGATCGAGTACTGGTGTATGGCGACTGCGCGGTGAATGCGGACCCGACAGCCGAACAGTTGGCGGACATCGCAATCTCTTCAGCGACCACCGCCGTGCAATTCGGAATCGAACCTCGAGTTGCGCTGCTGTCCTATTCAACCGGAACGTCCGGTGCCGGCGCCGATGTCGACAAGGTCAGACAGGCGACGGACTTCGTCCACCAACTCCGGCCGGATCTGTTGGTGGAGGGGCCGTTGCAGTACGACGCCGCGGTCGACGAAGGTGTGGCAGCGGCGAAACTGCCGAATTCCCAAGTAGCAGGAAAGGCTACCGTGCTGATTTTCCCTGACCTGAATACCGGCAACAACACCTACAAGGCGGTACAGCGCAGCGCCGGAGCCGTCGCGATCGGGCCGGTGCTGCAAGGGCTGAACCGTCCGGTGAACGATCTTTCGCGCGGCGCGCTGGTTGCCGACATCGTGAATACCGTCGCCATTACCGCGATCCAGGCTCAGGACGCGCCGGCGGGGGCGGATCGATGACCGACCCCGTCCTGGTGATCAATTCCGGGTCGTCCTCGATGAAGTACCAACTCGTCGACGTGGAGGCCGCAGCGGCGATCGCCTCCGGTGTCGTCGAACGAATCGGGGAACCCGACGGTAGGGCGAGGCACACCTTCGGCGATCAGAAAATCGAACGCACCGGGGAGATCGCCGATCACCGGGCGGCTCTGCGCACCATGCAGGACATGTTCGCCGATTCCGGGCGGCCGCTGGACGGGAACGGGTTGACGGCCGTCGGCCACCGGGTCGTTCACGGCGGCTCGATCTTCGGCGACCCGGTCGTGATCGATGACGCCGTGCTGCAACAGATTCGGAACCTCGCGGTGTTGGCTCCGCTGCACAACCCCGCCAACGCCTCGGGAATCGAACAGGCGATGGCGAGCTTTCCGAAGACGCCGCAGGTCGCCGTCTTCGACACCGCTTTCTTCCGAACGCTCCCGCCGGCCGCCTACACCTACGCCATCGACCGGGAAACCGCTGGGCGGCACCAGGTTCGTCGATACGGATTTCACGGCACCTCTCATCAGTACGTCTCGCAGCAGGTGGCGGTGGCACTGGGAAAAGAACTCACCGACCTCGATCAAATCGTGCTCCACCTCGGGAACGGGGCGTCGGCTTCCGCGATCAGGGGCGGCATCGCGGTGGAGACGTCGATGGGGCTCACTCCGCTGGAGGGCCTGGTGATGGGCACCCGCAGCGGTGACATCGACCCGGGCGCCCTGCTGCATCTGCTCCGGGTCGGCGAGATGGATGTCGACGACCTCGACACCCTGCTGAACCGGAAGTCGGGACTCATGGGCCTGGCCGGCGTGAACGACGTCCGAGATCTGCTGCGGCTGGTCGAGAAGGGGAATTCAGACGCGGCAACGGCTCTCGATGTCTACTGCCATCGGATTCGTAAGTACATCGGGGCCTATCTGGCGGTGCTCGGCGGAATCGACGTTCTCACCTTCACGGCGGGTGTGGGGGAGAACGCTCCACAGGTCCGGCAGCAGGTCGTCGCCGGTCTGGAGCGGTTGGGCCTGGAAATCGATCCCGAGGCGAACGCCGCGGGTAGATCCGGTGCGCGGGTCATCTCACCGGCCGGCGCTCAGGTCACCGTGATGGTCGTCCCGACGAACGAGGAACTGGCGATCGCCAGGGCGGCGGTCGCCCTGGTCGGCTGATACGGCGTACGGGTGCGCAGAGCGCCGGTCAACCACCGGCTCCCGATCGGGGTGCCCGGCTCGCGCATCCGGGTGCCGGCTGGCGCATCCGGGTACCGGCTCGCCAGGCGTACCGTCGGAAATCGTGCGAACCACACCACCGAATGACCTACCCGCCACCTTGGGCGCTCTGCGCGCCTCCGGCCATCAGCTGGTGGGAGTCAAGGCCGAGATCAGAGCAAACCTGCTGACCGCACTGCGGGAGCGCAGGAGCCCGTGGATCGGCATCGTCGGCTTCGATGCCACCGTGCTTCCGCAGCTGGAACGGGCCCTGATCGCCGGCCACGACTGCGTCTTGCTCGGCGAACGCGGGCAGGGCAAGACGAGGCTGCTGCGCAGTCTGGTGAACCTGCTCGACGAATGGACCCCCATCATCGGCGGTTCCGAGCTCGGTGAGCATCCTTTCGAGCCCATCGCGCCGATCTCCGTCCGACGAGCGGCGGAACTGGGCGATGACCTACCGGTTGTCTGGAAGCACCGCAGTGAGCGGTACACGGAGAAGCTCGCCACCCCCGATACCGCGGTCGCCGATCTGATCGGTGACGTCGACCCGGTCAAGGTGGCGGAGGGACGTTCGCTGGGTGATCCGGAAACCATTCATTTCGGCCTGGTCCCGCGCGCTCACCGGGGAATCGTCGCGATCAACGAGCTGCCCGACCTGGCCGAGCGCATCCAGGTCGCGTTGTTGAACGTGATGGAGGAGAGGGACATCCAGGTCCGCGGGTACACGCTGCGCCTGCCGCTGGACGTGCTGCTGGTGGCGTCGGCCAATCCGGAGGACTACACGAACCGGGGCCGCATCATCACTCCCCTCAAGGACCGCTTCGGTGCCGAAATCCGCACGCACTACCCGTTGCGGCTGGCCGACGAGGTGGCTCTGATCGAGCAGGAGGCGAGGTTGACGGCGGAGGTGCCGGAACACCTGCTGGACATCGTCGCGCGGTTCACCCGCCTGCTGCGCGAGTCGAGTGCCATCGATCAGGGGTCCGGTGTGTCGGCGCGGTTCGCGGTTGCCGCAACCGAAACGGTCGCAGCGGCGGCGCTGCGTCGGGCCGCGCTGACGGGAGAAACCACAGCTGCGGCGCGGCCCATCGACCTGCAATCCGTGCTGTCGGTACTGCGCGGAAAGCTCGAGTTCGCCACCGGCGAGGAGGGCCGGGAGCAGGAGATCCTGGAGCACCTGTTGCGCCGCGCCACCGCGGATACGGCGCGAGCCCGGCTCCGGGGCGTCGACCTGACACCCCTGGCAGAGGCGGTGGCTCGCCATCCGCTGCGGACGGGGGACAGGGTGCGGGCCGTGGACGTGGTCTCGGCTCTGCCCGATGTCGCTGTGTTGACCGAGATCGGCCAACGGCTTGGCGCGGGCGGCACTGAGGAGCCCGGCCCGATGGCCTCCGCCGCCGAACTCGCCCTGGAATTGTTGTTCCTGACCCGCAAGCTCGCCAAGGAGCCGAGCGACGACGGAAACACGGTCAGCTATGGCTGATTCCCGCCCTGGCGACTCCTACTCCTACGGGCCGTACAGCGAGGGGCCTGACCCACTTGCGCCGCCGGTCGACCTTCGGGCCGCTCTGGACCGGATAGGCAAGGATGTGATGGAGGGCAGTTCGCCGCAGCGCGCGTTGCGGGAATTGATGCGGCAGGGCCTGAACAACCGGCGCGGCCTGGATGATCTGGCGCGCCGGGTTGCCCAACGCCGCCGGGAGCTCCAACGCGACAATCGCCTCGACGGCACGCTGCAGGAGGTCCGGGAGTTGCTGGAGAAGGCGCTGCGATCCGAGCGGGCAACCCTGGAGCGGCAGTCCGGACCCGATGCCCGATTCCGCGAAATGGAGTTGGACACGCTGCCCGGCGACACGGGAGGCGCCGTCCGAGAACTAGGTAAATACGACTGGCAATCCGCCGATGCCCGAGAAACATTCCGGGAGATTCAGAATCTTCTGGGTCGAGAAATGCTGGATCAACGCTTTGCCGGCATGAAGCAGGCGTTGGAGCAGATGACATCGCAGGATACCGAGCGTATTGCGCAGATGCTCGCGGACCTCAATGCACTTCTCGCCGCCCATGCGGCCGGGAACGATACCCGCGAGCAGTTTCGGCAATTTCTTGGCCGGCATGGCGATTTCTTTCCCGAGAACCCGCAGACCGTCGATGAACTGATCGACCTTCTGGCTGCCAGAGCGGCTGCGGCGCAACGGATGATGCAGTCGATGACGGCCGATCAGCGGGCTCAACTCGCTCAACTGTCCGAGGAGGCCTTCGGAGATCCGCAACTGGCCCAGTCCTTGTCCGAATTGGATTCGCAGCTTCAGAACTTGCGACCCGGGCAGGACTGGTCGGGTTCCGGCCAGTTCGACGGCGATTCTCCGATGGGTCTGGGCCAGGGAACCAGGGCGATGGAGGAGTTGGGTCGCCTCGATGCGTTGTCGGAACAACTGTCGCAGAGTTATCCAGGCGCTCGGCTCGACGACATCGATCTGGACGCCTTGGTGGAACAGTTGGGGGAGCAGACGCGCCTGGATGTCCGGGAACTGGCCGACCTCGAGCGGGAACTCCGAGAGCGCGGTCTGTTCGAACGGGCAGCGGATGGTTCGCTTCAATTATCGCCGAAAGCTCTGCGCCGCTTGGGTGAATCGGCCCTGCGCGATGTTGCGGACCGGGTGGCGGCTCGTCGAGGTGAGCGGGAGCGGGGAAGGTCCGGTGCCGCGAGTGAGCCGACCGGGTCCACCCGGCCGTGGGCATTCGGCGACACCCAAGCCTGGAGTGTTCCGCGGACGTTGCTCAACGCACGACTGCGCCGGGCCGGCGGCGACAGTCGCACGCTGGACGTCGCCGACGTCGAGGTGATCGAGACGGAGCAGCGCACCAGAGCCGTCGTGGCGCTCTGTGTGGATACTTCCTGGTCGATGGTGCAGGACGGCCGCTGGGTGCCGATGAAGCGAACGGCGCTGGCCCTGCACCAGCTCATCGCCACCCGCTTTCGCGGCGATGAGCTGCAACTGATCACCTTCGGCCGGCAGGCCGAGAACGTTGAACTCGGTGAACTGGTGGCCTTGGACGGCGCCTATGTCCAGGGCACGAATCTCCACCATGCGCTGATGCTGGCCGGTGAGCACCTGCGGTCGGAACCGGACGCAATGCCCGTGGTGCTGGTCGTCACGGACGGTGAACCGACTGCTCATCTGGAACCGAGCGGTGAATTCGCGTTCTCCTATCCGCCTGATCCACGGACGGTTCGCGCGACCATCGGAGAACTCGACAAGCTCTCGGCCCGTAGGGCGGCCATCAGCTTCTTCATCCTGGGCGACGACCCGAAGTTGGCATCGTTCATGGATTCGCTGGCGCGGCGGTGCGGTGGGCGGGTGATAGCCCCGGACCTGGACGGCTTGGGTGCGGAGGTGGTGGCCGACTATCTGCGCGCTCGGCGCTGAGCACCTGCTGTCGCCGAGCCAGCCGATCGGGTGCGGAATCCGACGCTATTCCGATCGAGTGCGGAAAGCTCCGATCGGGTGAGGAAAAGCGACGCTATGCCAGTCGAGCAGGAAAGCCGCCGGTCGCCACCGGTGACCAGCGCACCGGGGTCAGTCGCAGGAGTGACTTTCCCTGTAGAACCATCGCACGTCGGTACTCTTCCCAATCCGGATGCTCATCCGCAATACTGCGGAAGTATTCCACCAGCGGCTCTATCGCCGCCGGAACGTCGAGAACCTCGGCTGCGCAGTCGATATGAACCCAGGCCCCACCGAAGTCGTCGGACAGGACCAGGACAGAGGCTGCGCAATTGCGGCGAAGATTGTGGACCTTGGCCCGTTCCGGATACGTTGCGACGACGATTCGTCCGGCCGAATCGACACCACCTGCCACCGGCGAACTCTGGACCGCGCCGTTCGAACGGTACGTCATCACGATCATGTTGTGGCGCGGCCGAACGAACTCCAACAATCCCTCGGAATCGACCACAGCATTGGTGGCGACCTTGGGGCTCACGACGGTCTCAGCTCTCCGTGCCGGCCGGAGAATCGTCCGGCGAAGCTTCGAGCGTTTCGGCGACCGCGTCCGCGATCGGGTGCCGCCCGGAGACCACGTCGAGCGAGAGGCCCGCTGTCCGAGGCTCGTCCAACACCGCGACCAGGACAGCGGCGACGTCCTCGCGTGGCACGGACCCCCGTCCTACTCGCGAGGACAAAGTGACATGGCCACTGCCGGAGGCATCGGTGAGCGCGCCGGGCCGGACTACGGTCCAGTCCAGATCGCGGCCACGTAGATCGTCGTCGGCGGCCTTCTTGGCCGTGATGTAGGCGGCGAACACCGGATCGTGGTCGGGTTGCGGGCCGGCATCGGACCCGATGGCGGAGATCAGTACATACCGGCGGATTCCGGCCAGCGCGGCGGCGTCTGCCAGCAGCGCAGCGGCCGCGCGGTCGACAGAGTCCTTGCGCTCGGCCGAACTTCCCGGGCCGGCGCCGGCGGCGAACACGACTGCGTCAGCACCGGCCAAGTGCTCGGAAAGCGCGGCCGGAGTGGTGTTCTCCAGATCTACGACGACGGGGTGCGCGCCTGCGGCGATGACGTCGGCTTCCTGTGCGGCGTCGCGGATCAGCCCTGTCGAGTGGTCCCCACGCTCGGCCAGCAGCCTCTCGAGGTGCAGAGCGATTTTCCCATGGCCACCTGCAATGACAACCTTCATTGCTCTACGGTACTGCCAGGCGGCGGCCCACCTGAGCAACCCCTCGCCGCACCGACGGGGGCAGACGGCCGGCTGGCCCCTCCGGCGGTCGGCAACGCCATACCATGGTGGCGTGACGCGCAACGGTGGTGCCGGTTCTGGGCGGCCGGCGCCGAAACACGATTTGGCCATCGCGAGGGCGATCTTCGTGGTCTCGGGCCTGCTGATGGGCCTTGCGGTCGGCATCTTCACGGGCTCGGGCTGGTGGTGGCTCGCAGTGGGGCTGGTCGTCGGGGTTCTGCTGGCCGTCTTCCGGACCCGTCAGGAGCAGCAGATCGAGCAAGACTGAGCTGTGCCGGCGGTCCTGTCCCGGCGTACCGTCGACAGTGACCTGGAGTTGATCGGCGACGAATGGACTTGATCATGGCAACGGCGACCTGGAACGGCACGGTCATCGCGCAGAGCGACAACACGGAGACAGTCGAGGGGAATCATTACTTTCCGCTCGAATCGGTGAAAGCCGAATACCTGCAGCCCTCCGACTACCACACGGTGTGTCCCTGGAAGGGAACTGCCTCGTATTACACGCTGGAGGTGGACGGACAGCAGAACCCGGATGCGGCCTGGTTCTATCCGCAACCCAAATTAGCGGCCGCCCAGATCAAGGATCATGTGGCTTTTTGGCGCGGCGTGACGGTTACCGACTGAACGCCCCCGGACGTCGGTGTCCATCCGGCCGGGAACGGGTCTGCCGCCGAAGTTCAAAGTCCATACCGATGTGGCAGCACAGCTCGACCATTCTTCCCATCGAAACTGTCGGGCTCCGCGGACTACGCCAGGATGCGTCTGAGCTGGTGCGACGGGTCGAGGGCGGTGAAGAGATCGACATCACCGTGTTGGGGCGGCTCGCCGCGCTGGTTGTGGGAGCGCCGAAACGATGGTTGCGGTGGGAACATCACCGACGCATTCAGCGGACGGCCCGACCCAGGTCGGGAGCGCGACCGCGGTCTGATCGATCAATCGGTGCGCAATCCGTGGGATCTTCCTCGTCGACAACGATCCCCGACACCAGCGTCCTTGTTGTCGCGGACGTGTCCCGCTGGCACGACAACCGGCGATCAGCGTTGCGGACCGCCGAATTGCATTTCGGCGTGCTCGTACCGCCCACGCGCATTGGGCACGGCTCTATACCCGAAATGCTGAGGATTTGGTCGGTATCGAACACCATGTTGATATTTCTTCGGTGTGACGATCGCTAGCTCTGACACCGCTGTAACCATGTCCGAGGCCGCACGAAGTTATTCCTTCGCCTTTTTCCACTTGTGCGGGGTTGTCCGCCGGCCACCGTAGGACGTCGGCCACCGGGCATTCCCCACTTCCCGGATCGGGACAGATACGCACGCTTGTCCTTCTCCTTCGGACATCGCGTGCAGGCGACGTAGCCCTGCTTCTCCAATCCGCCGCTTTCAGGATTCGGGTCCGGAAAGTCGACGTAATGATGCAGACCGAGCCGGCACAGCAACACCCTGGACCGCGGACTGCTCATAGCCGAGGAACGTACTCCGGCCTTCGTCGGGCGGGCAACGCACACCGTTGGCCGGCGGTCAGCGCACCACGACGCCGCGCAGCGTCTCTCGCCCGGGTTGATACAAGTGCTTCGCTTCGCGCAAGATCCTCCTATGGGTTTGAGGAATGTCCTGTGGCCGGTAGTCGTCGGTGCGCTCGTACTTGCTGCGATCGGTGGGTGTTCCTCTTCCGCCGGATCCCACTCGTCGACACCGAGCCTGACAACGCTGGAACCCGGGACGGCAACTTCGGGTTCGGCATCTCCAGCGGCGTTCCGGGTCAATGAGGGCAAAATACCCGCAGCGCAGGGTATCCCGACGCTGACCTTGGCGTACTACCGCGAACCCGGACTCCCTCAGACGCTGACAAGTATCCCCCTCGAGTACTTCCAGAAAGCGCTGAAGGTACTCACCGGTAAGCCAGGCGTCGACCCCACCAAAATCTACGTTGAGGGATCTCCCGCGGCTCGGAGGCAGCGCTGCTGCTAGGCGTGCATTACCCCGACCTCGTGCACGGGGTGGTCGCCGGTGTCCCCAGCGCGCTGGTGTTCGGCAACTACCCGGATACCGGACAACCTGCCTGGACCCTGCAGGGGAAGGCGTTGGCATTCGTTCCCGCGCTCGATTTCGGCACCACGAACCTGAGCAAGTACCCGGACGCTGTCATTCCAGTCGACAAGATCAAAGGTCCGATGTTCACCGCCTACGGGGGCGCCGATACGGTATGGCCATCATGCGCCTACGCCTCAGCGATCACGAAGCGCCTGCAGGCGTCCCCCAGTCCCTACCCCCACGTCGCGCTGAACTATCCCGGTGCAGGCCATGCAGTTGGGGCCATGTCCGGTTACATAAGCCTGACCATCAACGGCGGGGACGGCGGCACGGTGGCCGCCAAGGGCCCGCTCTGGCCGATTCACACACCAGATAATGGTATTTCTCAAGATCACATAGCCAAGCCAACGACCCGGCACGCGGGTCTACCAACCTTTAGCCCTTGATCGGAAGCTGGACTTTGGTGCTCGGCGTTCAAATGTGCCCGTCGCCGTCTATAGAGCGTTGGCCTCCGTCCGCAGTTGTGCCAGGAAAAGGTGCCAGTCCCGTCAGCGACGTACGCCAAGTTGGGTCTACGTGTTCAGGAGATCGTGATCTGGAAGGTGTAAGTCGCGCCGACAGACTCTGGTGGTTTTGAATGAGTTCAGAAGTTGCGCTTGGTGTAGCTTTGTGCGAAATAGTTCCAGCCGCTTGCGATATGACCGTCGTACCCAGGGCAAGCGCCCTTGCTCCTGCCGGCCGCATACCACAAGCCGCGACATCGTGAGCAATACCGCCAGCCAAATTGGGAGTAGTAGGTGCCTCCGCCTAGGTCCTGAGCTGCAACGGCATAGTTCGTGTTACCTGCGGAATGCGCGCCGCCCGCAGGACATCGACCGCCAGAGCCGTAATGCAGCAAGTGGCATTTGTGACAGTAACGCCAACCATCTTGATAGCCGAAATCTGGATACTCGGCGGTCTCGTAGGCACATTCGTAGACGTTGCTGCCCACGGAGTGGGCCCCGAACTCGGATGGGAACGGTTGGTTTCCCTGGCAGACGCTGCCCGAGGTCGGCCACCACAGGCCGTAACAGAACTGGCAGAACCGCCAACCGATCTGCCACTTCTGCGTGGAAGCGGCAGCCGCGTCGCCAGCCTCCGCCCGCACCGCACCCAATGCACCAATACTCAGCGCGCCGGCCCGGAGAATCGAGCGACGAGTCAACCCTGAGCTACCCTCAGTGACATCGACTTGATCGGTGGCTCGCTTAGTACCGGCCCTCCAGGCGCCAAACATAGGTTGACTCTCCCAGGTCGGCGCCGCCGGTGCAAGTTCGCCGCCGCGAGTTGGCCTCGCGCTTTCACGTGGAAATTGATCTGGGGTGTTTTGATCATGGAGAAAGGTGCTCTGAGCTGCAAGGATAGGTCTTGCTGAGGGACCGTCACTGCGCAACCTTTCTGATGTCGAAGCCTACTGGTTCCTACCCGCGGTTGACAGTGGACACGACCGCGAACCGGGTGGTGTCCCAGGCGGGTGCGGTGTTGCTGGTGGCCACCGCCGGCAAGGTCGGGCTGGACCGGGAACTGTCGCAGGCATTGGCGCCGTGGCGTAAGCAGGGGGTGGTGCTGGATCCGGGGAAGATCCTGTTGGATCTGGCGGTCAGCGTCGCGATCGGCGGTGACTGTTTGGCCGACATCGGGTTGCTGCGCGCCGAGCCGGCGGTGTTCGGCAGGGTCGCGTCCGACCCGACGGTATCGAGGTTGATCGACGCGTTGGCGGCCACCCCGGAGGCTGCGTTGGCGGCGATCAACCAGGCCAGAGCCGTGGTCCGAGGCAAGGTCTGGCAGCTCGCCGGAACCTGCGCGCCCGATCACCAGATCAGCGCCGAGCATCCGTTGGTCATCGATCTAGATGCCACCCCGATCACCGCGCACTCCGAGAAGGAGCAGGCGGCGCCGACGTTCAAGCGTGGCTTCGGCTTTCACCCGGTGGGATCGTGGGTGGATCACGGACAGGACGGCACCGGTGAGCCGTTGTCGATGCTGCTGCGCAAGGGCAACGCCGGTTCCAACACCGCCGCCGACCATATCCAGGTCACCAAAGACGCTTTGCGGCAGCTGCCGTTTCACCGTCGCGGCGGCCGGGTGGGCCGTAAGGTGCTGGTCCGCACCGATGGTGGCGGCGGCACCCACGAATACCTGAAATGGTTGGCGGGGCAGTGACTGTCGTATTCGATCGGGTTCACCCTGACCGATGAGATGGTCTCCAAGATCGACCAGCTACCGAAGGTGGCGTGGACGCCGGCCTACGACGCGGACCGGAAGGTCCGCGACGGGGCGTGGGTCGCCGAACTCACCGGAGTCCTGAACCTGGACTCATGGCCACCGGGGATGCGGGTCATCGTCCGCGCCGAACGCCCACACCCCGGGGCGCAGTTGCGGTTCACCGACGTCGAGGGGAACGGGTTGACCGCGTTTGTCACCAACACCGTTCAAGGTCAGTTGGCGGACCTGGAGTTGCGGCACCGGCGGCGGGCCCGCTGCGAAGACCGGATCCGCAATGCAAAGGACACCGGGATGCGCAACCTGCCCCTGACCGACTTCGCGCAGAACCGGATCTGGGTCGCCGTCGTGCAGCTGGCGACCGAGCTGACCGCCTGGATGCAGATGCTGGCTCTGGCCGGCACACAGGCTCGTCGGTGGGAGCCGAAACGGTTACGCCTGCGGCTGTTCTCAGTGGCCGGGACCATCGCACGCCGATCCCGGCGGGTCTACCTGCACCTGTCCGGTCACGCCCCACACCGGCACCTTTACATCACCGGCCTGACCCAACTCCAGGCCCTGCCCGCACCCACCTGACCTGCGACAACCCCTCACCCGACCAGCATCAGAAAACCCCACCGGACCGTGGAATCCGGCATCACCCAGTGGCCAACGGGCCACCTCGCCGACCCGACAAACGATCCACCGCCGAGAAAACAGCCGATCTATCGCACAGAGGCCGGGCCGGGTACCGCAAGAAAGATCGAGGCTAGTCCCAGGTCTGTGCGTCTTCCATGGTGATGAATCCGTCGTGGTCGGTGTCGTATCGGTCGAATTGCTCCTGGATCAAAATGGGCGCTTCTTCTCGGGAGAGTTTCCCGTCGCCATCGGCGTCGAAATCCGCCAACACTTTCTTGAAGTTGGCGATCATCGCGGCGCGTTCGCCTGAGCTGTCTTGCTTGATGTGGGCGAACGGGTCGGGATCGTCGGCGAGACCTGCTCCTGGGCTGTTGGAGGAGAAGAAGGTGATGAGC
>JBPCPG010000093.1:0-4022 GCA_050999445.1 Nakamurella sp.
CTCTGAATCCATGTCGACCAGGGCCAACCGGAGGGAGGACAGTGCGACGTGCGCGTCCTCCCAGGCGCACCACGCCACCGCTGCGGCTGACCGTAATTGTGAGTCCGGATCGGTCAGCCGCTCCACAAAGGCATCCAGCAACCGCTGCCCTGCACGTCGATTAGCGGCCGCGGCGAAGCCATCCCAGGCCTCGGGAAACACCCGACCAATCCGCTCGCTGATCCACTCCACATACGCTCGACTGCCGTCGGTAACTGCAGCCAGCAAGAAACCCAAGGCTCGATCGGGATGAGCCTGCCCGTAGGCCAACGCCAACGTGGTGCCCCAGGAACCGCCAGCGACTACCCAGTGGGAGATGTCCAGATGCTCGCGCAACTCTTCCAGGTCGGCGATCATCGCCTGCGTGGTCAGTCCGCTGAGGTCGAACCCGGACTCGGTGACCAAGGGGCGGCTTCAACCGCACGCACGCTGATCCAGCCCAATGACCAGCCATCGGGTGGCATCGGGAGCACGGTTGTAGCCACCGGACATCAACCCGGTACCCGGACCACCATGCAGCCAGACCACCGGGATGCCGTCAGGATTTCCGCTGGCCTCCCAATAGATCTCGGCCCCATCGCGCACAGTCAACCAACCAGATTTGAACGGCTTGACGGGCTCCATCCTCGGAGGTTACCGATTGGTGAGCTGATCAGTTCTTGACCGTCACGATGTATGACGATGAAATCGCCGCTCTCGCTGCAGACTGGCCAGCAGGCAGGCTGATGGTATTGGCGCCACGGATCCGGGTTTTTGCGCGTGGTCAGCGCGGCGATGGACTCCTCCAACGCGACTACGTTTTGTGACGGGTGCGATCATTTGACCGCCGGCAGGGGGGCCTGAGCAGGCCAACGAGATCGGGCGCAGTCGTCCCGTAGGTGGTACCCCAGTGGGAATCGTCACCGGGTGGGTGTTACGGGACGGTTCGGCAACATGTACCCCGGCCACCTGCAGCGTTCCCGTAGGACGTTCGTCTTGCGGGCTGGCAGTCTGGTCGAATCCGGCCGGAATCAGCAGCCGTGACCATCTCGACGAGCGTCAGCGCGATCAGCCCACTGACGCGCAGTTCGGTACGGGTCGAGTGGGCCGTGGGTGAAGTGCCTCAGAGTTCGATGCAGTAGTGGACCTGGGTGTCTTGGGTGACGAATCCGGCACTCTCGTAGACTCCGAACTCTTTGCTCGAACTATCGGCATCGACCCTGACGCTGGCCCGTCCGTAGCCCTGGTCCTGCGCGTCCCGAAGCGTGTGTGAGATCAGGGCTTCGGCAACGCCGCGTGCCTCGTACGCGGGCCGCGTGGCGATGACCCTGAAGTACGCGTCACGGATGCCGGTCGCCACAGTCTCTGCCTCCCACGACACGACCAGGAGGACCCCGGCCGCCGTCCCGGTCTCGAAGTCACGGAGCAGAAAGCTCAACTCGGGCCGGAAGTTCGCATTGACGGCCCAGACCTTCCACTCCTGGGCACTGAGCTGCGATTTGCCCAAGTCCTGGACGGCCTCGTTTCGGACCGCGCGGAACTCCTCGTCGGTCTCGGCCGTGTAGCCCTCGATCCGCAGGCCGTCGGGGATAGGGGCGTCTGGAATGGCGGTGCCGAGCGGATGCCTCATGTGCCGGCTCCACTTCGTCGCCGTCATGCCTGCTGCACGGTACAGGGCGACGGCCCCGCGAACATGCTCGCCGTAGATCGATTCGACGACCAGTTGGAGCGTGGGGTGATGCAGTGCGTGCAGCGCCTCGGCGGTCGCCAGCCCGTGCTGCATGAGCTTCGTCCCGAGTCCCTGGCGACGATGGGTGGGGCGGACGGCGCCGGCCGCCTGCACCCGGTGGACGATCTCGGCTGTCGGCTTGTAGTGGACCGCCGAGAAGCCGAGCATGGTCGCGCCGTCGAACACCGCCAGGGTGGACGTCGGGAGGTCGTCGACCGGTGAGTCCAGCTCCTCGGCCGCGTCCTGCGCGGTGTACTGCCCCCAGACGTGGTCCTCCGCGTCGATCGCGTTCAGGAGGTTGGCCATCGCCGCGGCGTCGGACACGGCCATCGGGCGCCAAATGAGGTTCGGTGATTCGACAGTCATGATTGGCAACCTTATAGAGCGCGGCGAGGGCTGTTATCCGGCTCGTCGCCGCATGACGATGGTCATTCACCGGTCAGCGATCGGCGTGCGGGACGATCGCCGTCAGAATCCTCCGATCGCGCTACGTGAGGCCGATGGGCGAGCTGAGTTCGGTGGTTCATGAATGTGAATGCCTCTGCGTTTTTGCCCGTGGCGGTATCGGCCACCGCTAGAGTTCCGTTGTGGCTACCCATCAGTTGTGGCTGGTCCGGCGATGGCGGCCGGCGCTGATGGTTGTTGTGCTGCTCGTCGCGATGCTGTTCGGTGGCAGTCTCCTGTGGTACCGCGTCATGTACCACTCCTTCGCTTTCTGGACTGCCCCCTCGCGAATCTCTTACTGCGACCGCGACTATCAAACGAACGGGATGACTCTCACGCGCGAACAGATCGACGCAGACCCAGTGTCGCTGGCAGGGGATCCGCCCTATCAGCTGTCCTCAATCAGGCCGGCCATACCGGTGCTTGGCTGGACATTATGGGCAAAGATCACCCCGCAGAACCGGCGCACCGAACTCGGGACTCCCTGCAGCATGGTGATCTACCTGCAGCAGGAGCCCGATAGTTACCTGTCTTATGGCCTTCTCGGCGGCCCGTAACGTACCCACCTCGAGCCGCGGCAACCATCTGCTGGGTGGCCTGAGAATTTACTGGATGACGAAGACAAAAAGGTGCAACAGGCTCACCCCCGGTCGCTCGTCCGAATGAGGGCGCCTTCGGCTATCGGCCGGCTGGACTAGCGGGCGTGCCACCGTCCTTGCCACTGTCGGCGCGCCGCGCCAGGCGTATCAGCTCTGGGAGCGCGTCTTGATCCTTGAGACGGTTTGCCGCCGCTTTGCTCGAATCAGGTCCTGCAGCGCGGCCACCCGAATCGTCAAACCGTCCACAACGAAACTTACCTGCCCGGCCGATCAGGTCGGCATAGCCGCCGGGGAATCCGGCTGGTGAAAACGTCAGATCAAGATCACCAAACCTGGTGCGCAGGTTCAGCATCTTCATCCCCTTCAGCGCTTCCGCGCTGGTGTCGAACGCCAAGCCGTCAGGCATCTCGTCAACCCGGATGCCCGCATTCAGTTCGAGCAGGCGGCCACCAGACGCGTCAGGTTCTCCGTGGTCGTCGCCGGCGCGACGTCGATGTCCTTGGTCGGCCGCACCGCGCCATGCACATTCGCCGCGTATCCACCCACCACCACATACTCGACGAGGTGGCGATCGAGCGCCGCGAGCAGGGCACGGGGATTGAAGGCTGGGCCGGTCACCGCCGCTGACCCGCCTTCAGTGCATCGAGGAACTCATCCTGCTCCTGCGTTCGGGCTTCCTGCTCCACTGGCGACAGTCGCGCCTCGGTCGCATCCATCACGTCATCGTGGGCGTCGTAGGGCTCCAACGCGATGCGCGGTTCCAAATCCACCCCCGCCAGGATGCGGACCAGCAGCGGCAGCGAGGGCTGCTGCGCGCCCGATTCGATACGCGCCACCGTTGATTGCGGCACGCCGGCCGCCGACGCCAACGCCCGCTGCGTCAGACCCTTCTCAGCCCGCGCCCGCCGCAGCAGATTTCCTGCCAGCCGATCCACGTACCGGGTAGTCGTCGGACCCAACGTTGCCATAGCTCCATGATAGCGGATTACGTATCACAGACCGCGTTCTCTCGCCCGTTCAGGGATCGTCGACGGGTCACCGATCCTCCTTGCACGCTGGGATGCTCTGATCTACTTATCAAGTGGATCTGACCAGCGTTGCCGTGCCTCACACCCTGACCCATCTGAACTCGTTGCTCCCAGCCCCACCATGCCGAATCCTCGAAGTGGGCTGCGGCCGCGGTGCTCTGGCCGCCGCCCTGACGGATTTGGGCTACCAAGTGACCGGCGTTG
>JBPCPG010000130.1:0-6992 GCA_050999445.1 Nakamurella sp.
GGCCTGCCAAGAGCTATCAGGTCGAATCCGGCGGAGAGGGCGACCGCGGGGTCGATCACGTTGCGTCCGTCGACGATGGATCGACCGGCCATCCCTTCTGCGGTCTTGACCAGGTCGAGTTCGGCGAAGAGCGGCCACTCGGTCAACACCACCAGAACCGCGGCACCGGCGACGGCCGAATACGGATCGGGGGCCACCTCGATGGACGGCCGGTCCTTGCCGGCACGAATGTCGGTCGAAACGGCTGGATCGAACCCGCGGAGAACTGCGCCCTGCGCCGCCAACCGGCCCGCGACGGCGAGCGCGGGTGAATCGCGGAGGTCGTCGGTTCCCGCCTTGAAGGTCAAACCCCACAGAGCAACCCTGACGCCATCGAGCGAACCGCCGGCGGCAGCGCGCACCTTGTCGGCGACTCTGTCCTGGGCCTGGTCGTTGGATTCGGTCGTCGCCGCCAGCAGCGGGAACGGTATGCCGTGATCAGCGGCAATGGTAGCCAGGGCCCTGGTGTCCTTCGGAAAGCACGAGCCGCCCCAACCGGGGCCGGACTTCAAGAATTTCGGGCCGATGCGCTCGTCGAAGCCCATTCCGTTGGCGATCTCTCCGACGTCGGCCCCGACTGTTTCGGCAAGTGCGCCGATCGAGTTGATGAACGAGAGTTTCATGGCCAGGAAAGCGTTGGAGGCGTATTTGATCAACTCCGACGACTCCGGTGACGTGATGACGGCCGGTGCGCCAAGAGCCTCGTAGAGTTCGGCGACGGCGGCGGCTGCGGCCCGGTCGGAAGATCCGACCACGATCCGATCCGGGTTCATGAAGTTTCGAACCGCGGTACCTTCCTGCAGGAACTCGGGGTTGGAGACGACGGCGACATCGGATCGATTCACCGTCGCGGTGATGTCGTGTGCAGTGCCGACCGGAACGGTTGACTTCGTCACCAGCACGGCTCCCGGATCCAGGACCGGCCCGATCTCGGCGACTACGTCGTGCACGATGCGTAGGTCCGCGCGACCGTCGCCGCCATCCGGCGTCGGCAGGCACAGAAAGATGTACCTTGCGCCCCGAGCAGCCGCGACGGCACCGTGGACGAAGGTCAACTTGCCCGACTCGAGGCCGTTGGCGACCATCTCGTCGAGTCCAGGCTCCAGAATCGGCACCTCACCTCTGGCGAGCGCCGCAACCTTTTTCGCATCGACATCTCCGCAGACGACCTCGTGCCCCAGGCTGGCCAGGCAGGCCCCGGAGGTGAGACCGACATAACCACTGCCTATCACTGCGATGCGGCCGCCGGCCATTGGTTCTCCTTCGATTCTCTACTCGATTCCGAGGTGTTCCCAGGACTGTGTTCCCAGGACTTCAGAACGCTTCGCCGACTGTGCCCGAACCAGTGCCCGAACACGGTGCCCGACTCACGCCGAAACCCCGAGGCGGGACCCATCCGAGAACCACCACGGTCGTGGAATCGTACGCTAACTGGTATGACACAACCTTCTCTGCGACGACTGGGTCGCTCCGGCCTTGCAGTCTCCACCACTGGCCTCGGCTGCAACAACCTCGGCAGGAAGGGCACCAGGACGGCCGACATCGAGGGCAGCACAGCCGTCGTGCATGCGGCCATCGATGCCGGGATCACGTTGTTCGACGTCGCCGACATCTACGGAGCACAACCGGGGGTCAGCGAGGAGATCCTCGGCGTGGCGCTGGGCGCAAGACGGGATCAGGTGGTGCTGGCCACGAAATTCGGCCTGGACGCTCAGGGCGTGAATGGGCGCGACGACGACGCGCGGGGATCTCGTCGCTACCTCCGCCAGTCGGTGGAAGCATCGTTGCGCCGGCTGAAGACCGATTGGATCGACCTGTATCAATTGCACGCTCCGGATCCACTGACCCCGATTGCGGAAACCCTTGCCGCACTGGACGACCTGGTAACGTCCGGCAAAGTCCGCTACCTCGGGCATTCCAACCTGGCCGGCTGGCAGCTGGCCGATGCCGCGTGGACCGCTCGTGAGCTGGGCACGGTCCCATTCATTTCGGCGCAGAACGAGTATTCCCTGTTGCGTCGGGATGTCGAGGCAGAGCTGCTTCCGGCCGCGACGCATTTCGGCGTCGGGGTGCTGCCCTTCTTTCCCCTGGCGAACGGCCTGTTGACCGGCAAATACCGACGGGGTGAGGCGCCGGCTGGAACGAGGTTGACCGATCTGAAGCCGGGCCTGCTGGAGTCTGCACCGTGGGAAGCCGTGGAGCAGCTCGCGCAGTTCGCCGAATCACGAGGCGTCACCATGTTGCAGGTGGCCTTCGGCTGGCTGTTGGCGCAGCCTCAGGTGGCTTCCGTGATCGCTGGAGCGACCTCACCGGAACAGGTGGCGGCCAACGCCGAGGCCGCCAATGCCTGGACGCCTGATCAGAGCGATCTGGACGCCATCGACGCCATCTTTCCGCGCGGCGGCTGATCCCCGGGCCCTGGTCGACGAAGTGTCCCGCCGGCTGATGCAGCGACGCAACAGCCCCGGAGAGCGCCCCACCCGGCCGGCCGGAACGACGGGCACCGGACCGCCCGCAGCGATCGCCGGAGTTACCGGCAGGCGGTACCCGCAACGACTTCATCGCACACCACGCCGGCGCTCTGCGACGACAGCTGCCACTATTGCCAGGGCCCCGGGACCGACTGAGCCCGTTCACCCAAACGGGATTCGCTGCCCTTTTCAGGACCCGGGCAACAGAGCCGGAAATGGTGCCGTTGCAAGCGGCGTCACCATGCCCGTCGAGTCCAGCGTGCCCATCCAGGCGGACACCTGTTGCAGGCTGAGATTGACCGGGCGGTGCGAGAGCACACTCTCCCAGCGCGAGAACACCGCCCGCGCCAACGGTTTGTGCGGATCTATCGGTTTGCTCCAGGTGACTGCGTCGGGAAAGAACGCCACCACTGTGATCGGGCCACTGCCGTGCCAATTGGCCTTGATCTGAGCCATTGAACTCAGAGTCGGTTGATTCATCGTGACGACCTTGTCCGAACACGTCTCCTGTAGCGCCGGCATCGCGGAACCCATGATGGGGTAAGGACCGGCTTGCACGATCAACCCGTCGCCGGCCAGCCGACAGATCTGGTTCACCAGGGTGTAGGTGCCGACACCCTCCCGAGCTGTCCAGAGCGGCCCCCAATAGACCGCGGGGTACAGCACGAGCGCAACCGTCGCGATCACACCCACCGCCCGCAGGAACCGGAATCGCTTCATCGACATCACAACCGCGCGAAGCGCAAAGACCGCGCTGATCGCGGTCATCGGGATGACGACGGGCAGCAGACGCCGCAGCGCCCAGACCTGGTCCGGCGTGATGGAGATCCGGTTCAGGTAAACCAGGGCCACCAGGGTGGGAATGGCCCACATCACCAGCAGAGCCGGCTCCCGCTTTCGGCAGAACCGCACTGCGGCGAGCACGGCGCCCAGCAGTGCCGCGGCGACCAGCGTCCAGCCGAAATACCACGCCAGCCAGTTGATCGTCATCTCGTCGTAGCTCTTCGTGCCGTCTACGGGAAGTCCTTCGGCCTTCTGCCGGGCGGATACGCCGCCGATGTAGTCCCCGCCGTCACGGTTCTCGATGAAGTGATGCTGTAGCCACCACGGCCGCGTCACCATCACGATGCAGCCCAAGGCGACCAGAATGCCGGCTGCGATCGCGATCTTGCGGCGATGGCGCAACAGCGCGCGAGACAGCAGTCCGGTGAGTGGGCGCGCCCAGCTGAGGCCGACACCGAGCGCCAGGACGACGGGCACCGCGGCGAGAACGGGATTCAGCTCACCCGACAACCCGAACAGATACTTGGGGCTGTGGACATACAGGTCCAGCCATCCCAGCGCCGCGGCCGGCACCGCGCCACAGGTGAAGACGAGCATGGCGAGCCGGCCCTCCCGGCGGCGCACGGCGGTGACGGGGGCGATCGCGACCAGGCTCAGTGCGGCCACCGCTGCGACCAGAATCAAGCCACCGTCGATCCTGGCGATCATCGTGGCACCGGCGAACACGCCGGCCAAGGCGAACAACCGGAGATTCCGCGTGCTCAACGCCACCCACAGCGCAACCAGCATTCCGCAGACGAAGATCAGGGCGACCGGTTCCGTGTAGGGCATTCTGGAGAACGCCGCCAGTGGAATGGTCACGGCCATCAGCAGCATCGGCGCCAGCCCCCACAGCGGACCGAGGACCCGGCGCGCGACCGCATAGACGCAGAGCAGCGCGAGCGCTCCGATGGCCACGTTGCCGGTCAGCACACCGGCGGTTCCGTGCACCCAACCGAATACCGCCAGCAACCCCGGCAGCAGATCATTGCCCTGGATGTGGTTGACGGCCCCGGTGTTTCCCTTCAGAAAATCTGTGAGAAGGCCAGGAACGTGAGCAGCGAGGCCAGGCAGCGCCGGATCGAGCGCCACATCGGGCGTCGGATGACTGATCAGGTAGAGGGCGGAGAGCGTGTACTGCGACGGGTCGCGATCCAACCCGATCATTTCAGCGGTGTACCCCCGCTGCACCACATACCAGGCCATGGCGAGCAGCAGGGCAGCACCGGCGCCGGCCACTGCAGCCCGATTCATTTCCGGCGACTTCGGCACGAAACGCGAGGTCACGATCACTGCGAGCACCATGGCAGGAAAGACCAGAATGGGGCGGAACTCATCGACCAACAGGGCGACCGACACGACGATCGAGACAGCCAGGAACCAGGTCATCAGCCGGTCGGGCAGCGAGACCACAACACCGGCCAGTCGCTGGGGAACGGATCGCCGCCCGATCTGCGGCGCGTCCACTTCGATCGTCGCCACAGCGGTCGCCATACCCGTCACTTTCCGATAGACAGCAGTTGTCGCCAGCATGCCCGACTCGACTGTGAATCACCCCAGCGAATCTGCGCAGAGCCTTCAATCGTCGGGCCGTGGATCATCACCGCAGGTCGCCGCGCAGTTTCTCGAATCCTAGGCGGTCGAGGAGCCCAGTGGCCTGTTGTCCGGGCGATGTTGTCCGGGCGATGACGGCTCGCTGCTACGCGGCCATCCACACCCGTCGACCGCCCCACTCCGAGCCGGCGACGCAGGACCTTCCGATCAGCACGAGAGGTTCCGATCAGAGTTGGTGCGGATAGCCCACCGAGGTCGGGGCGACGAACGTCTCCTTGATGGATCTCGGCGAGGTCCACCGCAGCAGATTGGCCGCCGAGCCGGCCTTGTCGTTGGTACCGGAGGCTCGGGCGCCGCCGAACGGCTGCTGGCCGACCACGGCACCGGTCGGCTTGTCGTTGATGTAGAAGTTTCCGGCACTGAACCGGAGCGCCTCGGCCGCCCTGGCCGCCGCCACCCTGTCCCGCGCGATGATGGAACCGGTGAGGGCATACGGCGAAGCGGTGTCGACCTGCCGGAGCACTGCGTCGAACTGGTCGTCCTGGTAGACGTGCACCGAGAGAATCGGGCCGAAGTACTCATTGCAGAAGGTCTCGTCAGCAGGATCGGTGCCCAGCAGCAGCGTCGGCCGGACGAAGTAACCGACCGAGTCGTCGTAGGTGCCGCCGGCCAGGATCTCGATCGAATCCGTGGCCCTGGCGCGATCCAGCGCGGCTTTGAGCCGACCGAACGAGCGGTCGTCGATCACCGCAGAGCTGAAGTTCGAGTAGTCCTCCACACTGCCCAGAGCGAGCGCCTCGGTCTCGGCGATGAGCTGGTCCTTCAGCTTCGGCCACAGCGAACGCGGGATGTAAGAGCGCGAAGCGGCGGAACATTTCTGGCCCGAGTACTCGAAGGCGCCGCGGACCATGGCGGTGCGCAGCACGTCGACGTCCGCGGACGAATGCGCGACGATGAAGTCTTTGCCGCCGGTCTCGCCGACGATCCTCGGATAGCCGGCATAGCCAGATATGTTGTTGCCCACCGCCTTCCACAGATCTTGGAATACTCGGGTGGACCCGGTGAAGTGAATGCCGGCCAGGCTGCGGTCGGCGAGCAGCACCTCCGAGATCTCCGGACCATAACCGGGCAGCATGTTGATGACCCCCGGCGGCAGGCCTGCCTCGGTCAGCAACTCCATCGTCAGGGAGGCCGCCAGTTGCTGGGTGGTGGACGGTTTCCAGATGACGACGTTGCCCATCAGCGCCGGCGCAGTCGGCAGATTACCGGCGATGGCGGTGAAGTTGAACGGCGTGATGGCGTAGACGAACCCCTCGAGCGGGCGGTGATCGGTGCGGTTCCAGATGCCCTTGCTGTTGGCCATCGGCTGCTCGGCGAGGATCTGTCGGGCGAAATGGACATTGAAGCGCCAGAAGTCGGCCAGTTCGCAGGCCGAGTCGATCTCCGCCTGGTAGGCCGTCTTCGCCTGGCCGAGCATGGTGGCGGCGTTGATGCGCGCGCGCCACGGACCGGAGAGCAGGTCGGCTGCACGCAGGATGACGGCGGCGCGGTCGTCGAAGGACAATCGCTGCCATTCCGGAGCCGCCGCGGCGGCCGCGGCAACGGCGTCGGTGGCGTCCTGAGGGGTGGACTCGGCGGAGGTCGCGAGCACCCTGGAATGCTCGAACGGCGCGACGACGTCGAATGACTTTCCGGCCGGCCGGCGGGTAACCCCACCGATCACGGCGCCCAGCTCCAGCGGCGAGGTGAACGCCTTCAGCGCGACGGTCAACCGCTCGCGCTCCGGACTGCCGGGGGCGTAGTCGAGCACGGTCTCGTTGACCGGCAGTGGCGGGTGCGTGATCGCGTCCATCGAGGAACTCCTATTTTCGGGCAGATCTATTCGGTAGTTTCCAGGTGTGCAGCGAAGCGTGAGTGCTCAGCCGCGGCCGAGCAGCGAGCGGAGGAAGAACAGCAGGTTCGCCGGGCGCTCGGCGAGCCTGCGGGTGAAGTAGCCGTACCAGTCCGAGCCGTACGGCACGTAGACCCGCACCGTCTTGCCGTCGGCCCGCAGGCGCCGCTGCTCGTCGGGACGGATGCCGTACAGCATTTGGTGTTCGTAGCTCT
>JBPCPG010000158.1:0-3647 GCA_050999445.1 Nakamurella sp.
TGCCCGTTCTTTGCCTTCCGGGCGGGCAGACGATCAACCCTTGGCACGCTCGTCCCCTCCTGCCGGACCGACGTTTCGGTCTGGCAGGCGGGTCACGGGTCAGTTCTGGCTGAAGTCCGTCACCGAAGCGACGGAGGCGACGTCCTGCGGAGCGACGTCGGCATCGATGATGTCGGCCGGATCGACCGTCGGTGCGTCTACAGCTGGCGTGTCGACAGCTGGTGCGTCGGCAGCTGGTGCGTCGGCAGCTGGTGCGTCGACGGGGGCAGCGACCTTACCGCCGGTCTCCAGGAGCTCGCGCTCCCACTCGGCCAGCGGCTCTTCCCCGGCCGCGACAGCTGCACCACCGGAGCGGGCGAGCAGGCCCTCGGCAACGGCCTCGGCGACCACCTTGGTCAGCAGCGCCGCGGACCGGATGGCATCGTCGTTGCCCGGCACCGGATAGTCGACCTCGTCCGGGTCACAGTTGGTGTCGAGCACCGCCACGACCGGGATGTTCAGCTTGCGCGCCTCGCCGACGGCGATGTGCTCCTTCTTGGTATCCACGATCCAGACTGCGGAAGGCACCCTGGACATGTCCCGGATACCACCCAGGGTCTTGGCCAGTTTCACCTTCTCGCGCGTCATCAGAAGGATTTCCTTCTTGGTGCGACCGGAGAACTCACCGCTGGCTTCCATCGCCTCGAGGTCCTTGAGACGCTGCAGCCGCTTGTGCACCGTGGTGAAGTTGGTGAGCATGCCGCCGAGCCAACGCTGGTTCACATACGGCATGGATACTCGCGTTGCCTGCTCGGCGATCGCTTCCTGAGCCTGGCGCTTGGTGCCGATGAACAGCACCGTCCCGCCATGCGCGACGGTCTCCTTGATGAACTCGTACGCATTGTCGATGTAGGTCAGCGTCTGCTGAAGATCGATGACGTAGTTGCCGTTGCGCTCGGTGAAGATGAATCGCTTCATCTTGGGGTTCCAGCGCCGGGTTTGGTGTCCGAAGTGGACACCTGCATCCAGCAGCTGGCGCATGGTGACGACAGCCATAGAGGACCAGCCGTCCTTTCTTGCTGGGCGCACAGCCGGCCTGCCGACCGGCAGGATCTCAGCACGTGCGCAGTTCGGTTGTCGCGCTCGACCGGCGGTCGGGCGCCCTGACGCCCTCGAGCGCACCACCCGCCCAGCGGGACCACGGTGCGCGCCGACCGGTGCGGAGGAGTCGGGCCGCTCTGAGAGAGGCCGGATGTCCGCGTTGGCAAAAAGGCGTGCGTAGTCGGCCGATGAGGACACCGGCCGCTCGATCAGCCTACGTGACCAGCGGCACTTGCCGTGAATTGTCCGCAGCAGGGTTGTCCACACCCGTTGGTGCCGTCCACAATTCGTCGGTTTCGATCTCGAGCGCCACCCGGTCGTCGGAGAATCTGACCCATGCGACGACGAAGACTCCCCCGACTTACGGCACGGATCATGGCGGTGGGCGTTGTGCTGATCCTCCTGGGCGGTCAGAGCGCCGGTGCGTCGGCGCCTGCCGACCATCCGTCGGCTTCCGCCGCCCAGGCGCCGGCCTCGGCCGCCGACGGTTCGGGTCGGACGGCGAGCGAGATCCCTTTTGTGCTGCCGGTCGCGGGGCCGGCGCTGGTGCTGACACCGTTCCTTCCGCCGGCGTTCGCCTACGGTCGCGGTCATCGCGGCGTCGATCTGGCCGCACCGGTAGGCTCTTCGATCCGGGCCGCCGGCGGCGGCGTCGTCGTGTACGCCGGACAGCTGGCCGGGCGGGGTGTCATCTCCATCGACCATCTGGTGGGCGATCGGGCCGTGGCCATCCGGACGACATACGAACCAGTGACAGCGTCGGTAGCGGCCGGTCAGCGGGTGGTGGCCGGTCAGCAGATCGGGGTGCTGCGCAGCGGCCACCCGAGTTGCGCGCCGGCCGCGTGCCTGCACTGGGGCGCCCGGCTCCCGAACGGCTCGTACCTGGATCCGATGGGACTGCTCGGCGCCTTGCCCGTGCGGCTGTTCCCCTGGGTCGAGTGACCTGCACTCATGCCCGGGGATGAGCCTGGCGGTACACCGCGGCCAGCCGCTCCGAGGAGATGTGCGTATAGATCTGCGTGGTGGCAAGGCTCGCATGGCCGAGCATCTCCTGGACGGCGCGCAGATCGGCTCCGCCGTCGAGCAGATGCGTCGCGGCGGTGTGCCGTAGTCCGTGCGGACCGATGTCCGGAGCGCCCGGCACCGCAGAAGTTCGGGCGTGCACCAGCGTGCGCACCGCTCGTGGATCCATCCGTGCACCCCGCAGCCCCAGAAAGACGGCTTCGCCCGACCTGTCGGTCACCAGCGAAGGCCGGCCACTTTCGAGCCAGCGGATCAGCGCTGTATCTGCCGGGATTCCGAACGGCACCATTCGCTCCTTGGAGCCTTTGCCCATCACTCGAAGGACCCGGCGTGCGGAATCGAGATCGAGCCGGTTCAGTCCGGTCAGCTCGGAAACCCGAATGCCGGTGCCGTACAACACTTCCAAGATCGCCTGATCCCGCAACTCCACGGCATCCGCGAGCGGCTGCTCGAGCCCACTCCTGTTCGACCCGCGGGTCGACGGGCCGGTTCCGGAGAGCATCTCCGACGCTTGCAGCACGCCGAGAATGGGTGGCAGAGCGCGGTGGGTACGAGGCGCGGTCAACCGCGCCCCCGCGTCCGTGGGTGCGGCGCCGGTTCGGGAGCACCAGGCGGTGAAGGATCTAGCCGATGCCGCCCGCCGGGCCAACGACGCGCGAGCCGCTCCGGTCGTGCGCAATCTCGCCAACCAACTGCGCAGCGTGGTCAGTTCCAGATCGCTCACCCGCAGGTCGGACGCCGGACGGAGCCGGACCAGATGATCGAGCAGGCCGGCGACGTCGGCGATATATCCGGCGACCGTCGCAGGCGAGAGGTTGCGTTCCGAGCGAAGATGTCGTCGGTACTCCTCCAGAGCACGCTGCAGATCAGGGGGAAGCCCCTGGATCGTCGACTCGGTCGATTTTCGAGCGGGTGAACCTCTGGGCGTCGCCACTGCTCGAGGTGTCGGTCGCTGAGGCTGGGGCATCACAGGTTGCGTGGTCAAGTACGCCACGCCGGCACCGCACCCGTCACGCCTGGTGTGCAGCCTCGAATGCTTCGATGATGTTCGCTGCGATCCGGCCGCGGTCGCCTACGGTGAACCCGTTCAGGTTCGCCCACGAACGGATCGCTTCACGCTGTTCGCGGCTCATACTCGGGGTCGCGGAGAACGACTTCCCCGAATTTTCGCCGGTCCGGCTTTGCCGCCTCGGCGCGGCGGAGGATCCGGGTTGGCCGTAGGGCTCCGCGCCGGATAGAACTTCGGCGACATCAGACTTGAACAATTCGTCGAACGCTTCGCGATCGATAACAATTCGTTCGGCCGGTGTGTTCGGCAGCGCCAATTCGATGGTGACCAGCTCCCGCGCCGTGTTCTCGAGGCCTGCCACTTCGAGTACATAAGCATCCAACCGCACGGGAGAATCGATCAATGGGTGGCTCAACACCCGCAACTCCGCTACCTCTTCCGGCTTGACGATCTCCTTACCCGTCAAATCACTGCTGATGATTTCGACTCGCCTGCGCGCCAAGACAACTCCTAGATCGATGTATGGTTGATGAGG
>JBPCPG010000169.1:0-20822 GCA_050999445.1 Nakamurella sp.
ACAGGGACGAGAAGTCGAGTTCGGCCGGCAGTTTCAGCGGCGAGAATCCGTAGCCGGCGATGCCCAGTCGGGCGAAGGCCTTGTTGTCCGTGCCGCCGGACAACATGTACGGCACCGGATGAGATCCGGGATCCTCGGCGACCAACGCATCCTTCATCGCCTCGACCAGGGCGCCTTCGAAAGGCACTTCCAGCGGCGGCTGCCAGGTCCAGGTGATCTCGATACCTTCGCCGACGATTTCCGCGATCTGTTCCCGGAAGTGCTCCTCCGACCCGGGAAGCACCCGGCAGTCGACCGTCGCCTCGGCGGAGGACGGGATCACGTTCGCCTTGTACCCGGCCTTGAGCATCGTCGGGGTCGCGGTGTTGCGCAGGGTCGCGCCGATGATGCGGGATACCGGACCGATCTTGGCAACGGAGCCGGCCAAGTCGTCGTCCGGGAATTCCAGACCGGTGAGCTCGTGAATCTTGTCCAGGAAACTGCGCACGGTGGCCGTCATCGTCAGCGGGAACTCGTGGTTGCCCAGCCGGGCGACGGCGTTGGCGATGCGCAGCACCGCGTTGTCGTCGTTCATCATCGATCCGTGTCCTGCTCGTCCCGTCGCTGTGAGATGCGCCCAGGCCACACCCTTTTCGGCGGCGGCCACCAGGTAGGCGCGACGTGCGTCGTCCAGGGTGATGGAGAATCCACCCACCTCGGAGATGGCCTCGGTGGCGTCGGCGAACAGTTCGGGATAGAAGTCGACGAGCCACTGGGCGCCGAACGTGCCACCTGCTTCTTCGTCGGAGACGAACGCGAAGATCAGATCCCGTGGCGGCACATCACCGGACCGTTTGAACTCACGGGCGACGGCCACCATCATCGCCAGCATGTCCTTCATGTCGACGGCGCCGCGTCCCCAGACGAAGCCGTCCTGGACTGCGCCCGAGAACGGGTCCACCGTCCATTCCTGGGCCTGCGCAGGGACGACGTCGACGTGCCCGTGGATCAGTAGCGAGCCACGCGTCCGGTCGGCTCCTTCCAATCGGCAGACGACATTGCCGCGGCCCGGCACGGACTCGACGTAGAACGTCTCGTAGCCCACCTCCTCCAGCTTTTGCTGGATGTAACGTGCGGCCTGTGCCTCGCCGTTCCCGATGGTGTCCGGGTCTCCGGTATTCACCGATTCGAACCGGATCAACTCGCTGCACAATTGGACGACCTCGTCCTCTGCGGTGAGCTGCTGAGCGGTGCTGGGCTGCGGGGAATGGGCGTCGGGCATGTTGCTTTCCTACCACCGTCCTCGTCCGACGTCGCGGCCGGGCGATCGACGAAGACTGGATCGGCCGACGAGCGAGGTGCAGCGGTGCTCCGCTGGGTGGTTCGAGGAACATGCTCCGATCCCGTAAAGTGAGCGATCGCGATGCGCACCAGGCGCAGAACGACCCGGTCCGGGTGGCGGAATGGCAGACGCGCTAGCTTGAGGTGCTAGTGCCCGCAAGGGCGTGGGGGTTCAAGTCCCCTCTCGGACACATACATACGTACATGCGTAGAGATGTTCAGGGAACTCTGAAGATCAAGCTCAAGTCACCCCGATTCGGCTTCGGCCGGATCGGGGTTTTTGCGTTCCTGTCCGAGTCTAGGTGCGGGGTGCGCTCCCGGTGCGGCCGCAGCTGGCGTCGTACGCGGATCGGGCCCGGTGTTGCAGTGTCAGGACAGCAAAACGCCCGCCAGATTGGGTCTGGTGGCGTTTCCAGGGCGGTCGACCAGGACCGCCTGCTGGAGGCAGCCACGCGCGTTCGCCCGCGAAGGCACCAGCGCGTCGCTGAAGGCGATAGCGTACGACGCGGGCGAGGATCGGCACGCTCTACCGCCAATTTCCCCCCGCGAACATCTTGTGTGGGCACAGCGCAGTGCGACCGGCTGCCGGACAGCACACATCGAATAGCAAACACACGACAGCGACTACTCCTCCGGCGGAGCCTCCAACTGAACCCGGGCCAGGCACCCGGCTCCTACTGTCGCCCAGTAGTACAACCGCGCACAGAGCTTCTCCCTTCCACCACCCTGTTGACTTATGCAGGTAATTACCTGCATAATGGTCGAGTGGACCCGGAGATGGACTCAGCCTTCAAGGCGCTGGCCGATCCGACCCGTCGATTACTGCTCGACCGGCTCCGTGCGCAAAACGGGCAGACGCTAGGCGAGCTGTGCGATCACCTCGGTATGGCCCGCCAGTCAGCGACCCAGCACCTGGACATTCTGGTGAACGCCCACCTCGTCACCGTCGTCCGGCGCGGGCGGGTACGGCTGCACTACCTCAATCCAGCGCCGATCCACGACATCCAGCGGCGCTGGATCTCAGAGTTCGACAAGCCACGGCTGAAAGCGCTCGACGACATCAAGAATCAGGCAGAGGAGTACGCAATGATCCCGAACTACGTCTACGTCACCTACATCCGGGCCAACCCGAAACAGGTGTGGCAGGCATTGACCGACGCCGACCTGACCGCCCAGTACTGGGGCCACGCCAACGTCTCGGACTGGCAACCCGGCTCCACGTGGGAACACCGGCGCGTTGATGGCTCCGGCGCCGTCGACGTCGTCGGAAGCGTCCTGGAAGCCGACCCGCCAACACGGCTGGTGATCACTTTCGAGGACTCTCCCGACACCGAACCCAAAAGAGAGCCATCCGTCGTCACCTTCCTCGTCGAGCCGCATCAGGACATCGTCCGGCTCACCGTTACCCACGAGAACCTCCCGAACAACGAGATGCGCAACGGCATCTCGCGGGGCTGGCCCGCAGTGCTAGCGAACCTCAAATCACTGCTGGAGACCGGCGACGTCCTCCCGCAGGCGCCGTGGGAAATGTCGCGCACGTGAACGCATCCGTCGCCATCGACAGGAGAAAGTAGCCATTCTGGACACCGCCCCGCTTCGGGCCGCCTCCGACGCGCTGCTGGACGCCGCCGCGTCGGTCGCCAATGCCGACACCATCCTGGCTACGCCCGCCGGCCAGTGGAGCGCCGACCAGATTCTGGCGCACGTCGCCCTCGTCAACGCCACCACCATCGCCACCGCGTATGCGATCGCGGCCGGAACGAACACGACCTATGACAACCGCATCGCGCTCGACACCTGGACGATCAACAACGTCATCGCATTGGCCGGCGGGAACACCGGGCTGCGCGAACGCATCCGCCACCAGGCAGACGTGCTCTGCGCACTCGGCGACCCGGTATTGAGTGAAACCGAACTGAACACCCCAGTCCCCACCAGACTGCTTTCAAATGACACATTGCTGGTCGACCAGCCCGTCAGGCTGCGTGACCTCATCGCCGGACTCGCGGACACCGAAATACCCGGCCACACCCAACAACTCGGCGCTCTGCTCGACAACAACCCGCCAGCCACGGCCCGAGCGTTCAGTAGTCCTCCCGGTGCTACCACCTGACCAACGCAGACCTGTCAACAGTTCTGCGACGCCGACCGCTGCCACGAACCGGCTCTCGCCCTAAGCCAGGGGGGTGGCGTTTCGTACGAGGATCCCCGATCGGGTCAAAACGATCCATGCTCAGCGCGCCCCGGTGCGATCGCTGATCGTGCCCGGTAGACGTTCCCCATACGGAGCACCAAGATGGGATGGCCCGAACTCGTCATCACGGGGCCCGGATTTGGAGCGCTCGGTCGGCGCGACTTTTAGTTGGAGGGGTTTCCGAACTCCGGTTGCTGCGCCTGTAGTTGCGCAAGGACCGCAGGATCTTGGATGTTCATCCAGGCGATGAGGTCTCGGAACGGGACGCATTTGACGTCGGGTTGTCCGCATTTGGCCAGGACGAAGTTGCCGAGCGCGGTGGTGTAGGCGTTGTTGTTCCACGCTTCGAAGTGGTTGCCCAGAATCAGCGGGGCGCGGTTGCCGCCGTGCACGGCGTCGAACATCGCGTTGTAGGTGGCCAGCACCTACGCGGAGTCCTGCGCCGACTGGGCCGATGTGACGCCATCACTTGAGTTGTGCCGCTGGGAGTACCAGGAGTTGTAATCCATGGTGATCTGCCTGTGGCGGCTGGGATAATCCAATGACCGCTCCTTCGATCGAGAACTGAGAAATCCCGATCTCCCAGATCTTGTATCCGTTGGCCGCGTACTTGCTCGTCTGGGTCGGCCAGTACAAACCCTTGCGGGTGATGCTCGTGTCATACGTTCCCGTGGGCCTGCAACGCCGGGTAGAGGTCTGCCTTCTTGCCCTCCAGGCACACGGTGTGCGCTCACCCTTGATCTTGGCGGCCGGCAGGTTGAACTTCGCGGTGATGCCGTTGTTGACGTCGACGTTCTTGACCAGCGTGAAGAACTGGTCCAGCTCGTCGTTCCAGTCGCTGACGTTCCAGTCGTTGCCGCCGGGAGGGTTGTCCAGGCAGAAATGGCCGACGAAGTGGGTACCGACCTCGTCGCCGCGGCCAGCCCGCCGTTCAGGTCCGAGATCGCCACCGGCAGGTCAGCCGGATGGCTGAAGCTGATCCAGGCCTGACCTGGCTTGCGGTTGGGTCCTGGCCCGGTGCCCACGCCATCGAAGCTCATGACGAGGAACTGCGGCGGCTTTTTTCCGGGTGCGAGCTTGGTCGGCACGAACCCGTCCGGTTGCGCGCCGACCGGCAAGTTCGTCGGATTCGGCGACATCTTCGTGCCCGACGGTGCCGAGACAGCCGGGGTGGACGTGGAGGATGGCGTCCCATTGGATGTGGAGACTGCGGAGGTAGAGCTGGAAGTGGCCGCCGAGCCTGGGACCACAGTGTTTCTGGTGACGCGGTGTGTGCCGACTGATCAACATTGGCTGTGGCCAGAGGGTGGAGTGTCCGCCGCGCGGCTCGTCAGTGTCCGGGACCCCCGAACGCAATCGCCCACCGACTACCGGTCAGGGATCCGCGACCGGTAATCGATCGTCTACCGGGCCTGCTTGAGTCGAGCGTTGTGGACCAGGATCGGCACGAGCATGGTCGCGAGCAGCAACACAAGGGTGGCCACCGCTGCGGTGGCCAGTCGTGCCGGATCGCGAAGCTGCGTGTAGAAGTAGTTTGCGGCGAGGGCCAGGAGTATCGGGCTGCAGCACCACAGCAGCCTCGTGGGCATCGGCAAGCGAACCCCTCGGTCACCGAAGCGCTGCCCGTGCCGCGCGTGCAGCGCCAGGGTGGTTCCCGTAGTCCACATGACGGCAACTACCCCACTCACGATGATCGCCAGCAGCATATGTTTAGTGTGACACGTATCCACGCTGGGAGCGCCCGCCCGAGATCGACTATCTGATATCTGACCTTGAGGTTTGGCGGGCGGGAGTGTCAGTAACCGATCCCCCTGCGGCTACGAACTGGCGTCACTGCGGTCGGTGATCGGCCAAGACGCATTACCGCCGGCGGGGTCCGCATCCGGAACTGGTTTCAGCCCTCGCGCGACATGCGGAGCGTAGGCGCGCTCATTGCAGAAGTGGCTCAAGCCACTGGCGTGCAATCCCGCAGTCCTCGACGGTGATGGAGTGGGCGACCGCCAGCAGCCGATGCGTCACCAGCGCTCCAGATTGACGCAGCCTCCCGGCCAGCCGTAGGCCATCACCAGCTGATCTGCGGCTGCCATACCTGCCGTCAACTAGCAGCACCGGCATGCCGTCCAAGTGGCCGGGCAGGTCGTCGGCGAATGGTGACAGCGGTCGGAACAGGATGGCCCCCGCGAGCAGACGAGGATGGGTCACAACAAGGCGGCGGCCATCACCGCGCCGTTCGAGAAACCAATGGCTATAGGTCGTCTCGTCAGACCGTAGTTGGCGCAGGACGTCGCGATGAACTCCGCCATAGCAAAACCAGCGGCGTCCGGTTGGTCCCACCGCCAAGGCTGAAGATGTGGCCGTGTGGTGGTTCCCTTACCGTGACAACGTTGGGTCACTGACCCGCTGAACCATCCTTTCCCGGTCCTACGATCTGGTTTGGTCGGCGCCCCGACCCTGCGGCTACGCCATCTTGACGTCGTTGCCGGGTGGCGCAGACCGGCCGTTGACCAAGCGAGCCCACCCGGCGCTCACCCCGATCGATGCGATGAGCAGCAAGCCGCTGCCCACTACGTCTAGGACGTAGTGGCTCGCTGTGGACAGCACGACAGCCACCATGACCAGCGGGAACAGCCACGCGCTTAGCGCCCCACGGGGATGGGAAGCCCGCAGCGCGGACCACACGGCGAAGGCGCACCAGGCCGACCACCCCACGTGAATGCTGGGCATCGCAGTGAAATTCGCACCGTTGCTCATGTCCCGCGTCGAGGCGGCGAGGATGTCGTGCCCGGCAACGGTGTCCACGGCCCCTGGCAGGGCGAACCGTGGAGGCGACACCGGGAACGCCCAGTAGACCGCCAGCGCAAGACCGGTCATGGCCACGAAGGTGCGCCGGACCCGCAGGTAGACCTCCGCATGTCGGAGGTATACCCAGGTCACCACCCCGATCAGGACGATGTAGTACAGCCGGTAGTACAGCACCGCCGCCGGGATCAGTGTCTGGTGTCCGGTCAACCACCGGTTCGTCGTGAGTTCGATGTTCAGGTGCAACGCCCGTTCTATCGACTGCACGTCAAGCGCATTTTCGGTGGCGGCGGAAATATCGGTCACGACGACGCCGTGCAGGCCGGTGAACGCAAACAGCACCGCTACCAGCAGCACCACCTCGCCCAGTGCGCCCACCCATCCGCGCGGGGCCGCCCCCGCCCGTCTGCGAAGAAGCTGCCCGACCCTTCTCGTCGCGGCCATGGTTCTCCCTGCTGGTCGATCTTCGGCTCGGCTGGACGATACCCACCGTCGCGTCCCATTGTGCGCAACAGTGTCGGGCAGGGGTGTTCGCGTCTCCGTGGAAAGCTCGGCCGAGGACTCACTTCCTCAATCGCCCGTCCAGCAACGAGGCGGGCGTCTCGGCCGGCATCTTGCAGAGCCAAACACCCCGCCACCACACACACCCAATTTCGCCCGCTGCAGGATCTGCGTCCCGGTCACCGATCCCTGACCGGTCAGGGATGGCTGAGCTGGACAGGGTCGCCGGTTCAGTTTTCGGTGGCAAGTTTCGCGCAGAAGCCGAGCAGCACGGTTCCGGTGAGCGCGTCCAGGCCGCGCCGGATGGGTCGCCGAGCAAGGACGTTGCGGGCTCGGTCGACGCCGACGACGATGAGCAAGCACCAGCAGGTACCAAGGAGCGGCAGGGTCCAGGCGTGGACGAGCCACGCCCACCAGGGTGCGGACGACCCGACGAACTGTGGGAGCAGCGCCAGGTAGAACACCAAAATCTTGGGATTGGTCGCGTTGCACAAGAATCCCTGACCGAAGCCGCCCAGGCGCGACCGCGGTCGCCGTCTTTCCTCGGCAGAAAGGTAGCGTCCGCGGACCGCGCTGAGCAGCGCAGCCCCGGCGAGGTAGGCCAAATATGCGATACCGGCCCACTTGATCGCCAGGAACAACGGGTGGATGCCTACGACGAGCTTGGCCAGTCCGAAGGACACCAGAAGCCCTTGCAGCGCGGCGGCCGCGCTCACGCCGATCGTCGTTGCAATGCCGGCGGGACGACCGCCGGAGGCAGTGTTGCGAACAATCACCGCGAAATCCGCGCCAGGAGTCAGCACCAGCACCGCCGCCACGGCCAAGAAGGTCCACGAGTACGTCACCTGGCCACCGTATCCAGCGCACAACGAGAATGGCCCATCGCTGACGGCTCAGGGCGTGAGACCGTAGGTGAGCAGTGCACAGGGCACACCACAATGATCTTCGCGCCCGACGAACTCGAACCCGATCTTGTCCAGGACACGGCGGCTGGCGGGGTTGTCCACCGCCACGTACGAATAGAGCGGGACATCACCGGCGTTGGCCAGGTGCCAGCTCACCAGGGCTGCTCCGATCTCGGTTGCCAAACCCTGACCCCACAGGTCGCGTCGGAGGGTGTAGGCCAGCTCGCGACCGTCCAACTGCGTCCCAAATCCTGCACGCCCGACCAGATGACCATCGATGTCAGTCACCCGCCATTTCGTGAAACCGGTCGCGGCGTGCTCAGCCATTTACTGATCGATCAGAGCCGCAGTCTGTTCCCATGTCTCAGGCCGACCCGGGCGCACGAACCTCACGGTTTCCGCGTCCGGGTGCACGACGAGCAGATCATCGACGTCGCACGCGAGCCAGGACGTCGCGACCAAACGTTCCGTCCGCAGGATGCGCTCGCGGGACACAGGTCAACCCTCTCACGCGCCCGACCACCAAACCCGGGAGCAGTCGTTGTCCGGACACCGATCCGCCGTCGGGGACCGCGCTGATACCCGCCTTACGATCCAGCTGCGTACCGGCGGCCGCGGGGCTCGTCCACTGGGTAGCCATGTCGCTGTCAGGTGGTGGTGTCTGCGCGGGGTCGTTTAACCGATTTTTAGAGCCGGTGGTGCTGTTGCAGTGATCGGATCGGCGGCTGCCGGGCTTCGAAGTTGACGATCCATCCGGTCATCTCTACTCTCTACGCTAAAGCGAACACTTTAGTGTTGGTCGATGTCGATGTCGGGGAGTTGGGATGAGCACTCGGATCGCGGAAACCTTCGCAGTTCTGGGCGACCCGGTGCGCAACGCGATCGTCGACAGGCTGGTCAGCAGTGACGCGAACCTCGGAGAACTAGCAGGCTTGTTCACCATCACCGTTCAGGCTGTCTCACAACAGATCAGCACACTGGAACGAGCGGGGCTGGTCACTCGTCACCGTGAAGGTCGAACCCGGCGCGTCCACCTGGAGTTGGACCTCATCCAGGAAGCGTCGAGCTGGCTGGAGATCCGACGGTTGCATCTGGAGCAGCGCTATCAGCGCTTGGACGGGGTCCTGGCCGAGGTGCTCGCCGCAGAACAGCCACCGAAAGATCACTTCCAGGGCTAAACATCCCCGATGATCACGAAGCCCATATCTGTACTTGCCACCCACTGAACTGAAAGGATCGAGCATGACCCTGCACGAAATCAGGCGCCCCGGCGCCACCGAACACACCCGAACCGGCGAACAGAGCTTGTGGCACCCCCGCGAATTCAACGCCCCGGCGGCCTTGGTCCAACGCGCCCATACCGATCCTGAGTTGTTCACCGGCTGGATGGGGCCGCGCGGCACGACAGTCCGACTCGACCGCTTCGATGCCACCACCGGAGGTTGCTTCCGCTACCAGGTGCAGGCGCCAAACGGAGGCAACTGGGCGTTCCGGGGCTCATATCATCAAGTCGAGGACGGTGTCATCGTCCACACCTGGGAATACGAGGACGAACCAGGCGCGACCTTGGAGTCTCTACGCTTCTTCGACCTCCCTGACGGCCGCAGCGCCTTGGAAATCGGATCGACCTACACATCCAAGGAAGCCTGCGACGCGATGATCGCCAGTGGCATGGACGCTGGGATGGACGAAGACTTCGAACGGCTCGACGCCCTCCTCGATGACGCCGACTCCGACAAGTCCGCCTGACCACATCGCCGGCGGCGCACCACACAGACCCTCCAGCGCTCGATCCGCCACCCCACTCCGACAGTTGGGAACCTGCACGTTCAGCAAGCGGTGGGGTCGTAGCGCACCGCAAACCACGTTCATGGCGTCACCGCATCAAAATCGGTACCCGGACACCGATCGGTGGCCGTCCCGCAGGCGGATCGTCTATCGAGACGGCTCCGGGCAGGGTCTCTCCCGGCTGACAAGCTACGGTCGGCCGGTGGATCTCCTAGAGCGGCTGGGTTCGAGTGAGGGAGGTTTCCTTCTCTTCGGGATCACGCCACCCAAGGCAGCTACAGACCCTGACAAACTGCGGCGGATCGCGGAATTGACCCTGGATCGGTTGCGGTCGCTGGATCCTGACGGCGTGGTCCTCTACGACATCCTCGAAGAGCGTGATCGCAATCCGACGAACCGACCGTTTCCGTTCCTGCCCACCCTTGATCCGGCCGACTACCTGACCGACTACCTGAGCGGTTGGGACAAGTCGGCCATCGTCTACCGGGCGGTGGGTAAATACCCCGAACCCGAGTTGCAGGCGTGGATGCAACGCCAACCACCGGACCGAATCGCGACGGTGCTGGTCGGAGCTTCATCGAGCCAACACCCGGGTCTGACGTCTCTGCCGCGGGCTCATGCGCTGCGCAGGCAGACGCAGCCGAACCTCCTCACCGGGGCGGTCGTCATCCCGGAACGGCACACGGCCCGCGGTGACGAACACCGTCGGATGCTCGACAAGCAGGCTGCCGGGTGTTCCTTTTTCGTCAGCCAGGTCCTCTACGACGCGGCCGCCGCCAAGAACCTTGTGTCTGACTACCGAGACCAGTGCGACGCCCACGGTGTGCGACCCCTACCGGTCGTGTTCACCTTATCGGTCTGCGGCTCACTGAAGACGTTGGAATTCCTGGGCTGGCTCGGCGTCGAGGTGCCGCGCTGGATGCAGCGTGACCTGCAACGTTCGAACGACACACTTGGCGCATCCCTGGAGCACTCCCAGGCGGTGGGTCTGGATGTATTGACCTACTGCCGACGGCTGGGGGTACCAGTTGGACTCAACGTCGAGAGCGTGTCCAGCCGGCGAGGAGAAATCGATGCGGCCATTCAACTTGCCACCGGGCTGCGTTCCGCGTTAAGCGGGTGAGGAATCCATCGGGCGGACACGCCCATCAGTGCTCCAGGAGCCGCCGTGACTGGCCACTGATCGGCTCGTGGGACGGCGGTGGTGCAGTCTGAGCCGGTTAGGGAAGCGTCGGATCAGGCATCGGACCGTCGGGATTCCGACCGGCCGGCTCCGGGGAGCGGAGGTGGCTCCCACCGTGCGGGCGGCCGATCGGGTGATGCAGACTGCGGCTCAGGAGTGGATCCGGGCACGACAGGTTCAGGAACGGGTTCGCATGGCGGTGCGGAGGTCACGGCAGCAGCAGCGGACCCATTCTCCCGGGCGCCGTGATAGCAAGGCCGGCCTCGAGGGACACCAGGCTGACGGAGGTTTTGATTCCGCCCTTGACGGGCTGCGCAGCGGCCCCCCACTCGGTTTGAAAAATCCGGGCTCCGGTGGGATTGGACCCGAAAACTGCGGCGCCCCAGGCGGTCGAGATGACGTCTGTGGTCGAAGTGCCGGGGCGCCATTGATATCCGTCCGCCGTTTTCAACGATGTCAGTACCTTCTTCGACGCTGCTGCCAGCTGCTTTTCGTTGGCCCACCGACCGACCAGCTGTTGAAGGTAGGCCAGCTGCGCGTCGGTTGCGGGTCCGACTGCCCCGGCCACCAATTTCGCACGGACCTTCGCCGATGCGGCCACATGGCAGGACAGGTACGCAGCCGCCAGGGCGCCCGCCGTCGGCAGGTCTGAAGCCTTTCCCGACGCAGCGTCCAGCGCCCTTTTCAGGGTCGCCCTCCGGGCTTCGGATGGGTACTGCAGGTCGATGGCGTCGCTGATCCAGCAGAGCTTCGACGCCTCCCCGGCGCGGTCTGCAGCAATCGGAGAATCGATGCCGGCCAGCATCGTGTCCCACCACTGACGGACTTCACTCTTGAGTTCCGAGGATCCTGGCTGCGACCCGCAGGCCGCCCGGACACCGAGCGCGTGATAGGTGCTGTCAATAGAGGCCGGTGTGACATCACCGAGCCACCCCTGTGGCACCTGCCCGACCAGCAGTGTCCGAGCGGCGTCGGCGCCGAAGATTGCACCCACCTGGGCACCGTTGAAGCTCACCTGCGGATCGCCTGACGTGCCAGCGCCGCCCTCGACACCCAGGTAGCCCGAGTGCGTGCGCAGCCCCTCCAGGTAGTCGCGGGGTACGACAGGTGCGACTGCTCCAGTGGCCGTGGCGATCTCGCTCATCGACGCGAGCAGCCCCAGCCCGACGGGTGACGGTCCTGCTTCGATCGCCACCTTCCCCCAGGCGTCCAGCAGTCGTTGAACGGTGCTACGCGAAAGTTGCATCTTGTCGGTGCCGATGGCGGCGGCGGCACCGAGTACGGGGACTTGAGTCTCGGCGATGGCGTCGGGCGTTGCTGCCGGGTTCAGGTTCGGCAGCTGCTTGGCCACGGCAGCGGTCACCTCGACCGGAATGTCCGCGTGCGCTCTGGAGAGCGTAAGCACAGCCAGGTAGGTGGCAGCCGGTGTGACTCCCGAGCCGATGTCCTCCCGGTATCCCCCACCGGATCGATGACCGGCCACCAGAGCGGAGGTCGCCGAAGGAATCGGAACCTGCAGAGCAGTCAGGGCACGGCTGAGGAGATCCAACCGGGTCAGCGGTGACAGGCCGGCATCGTCCTGTTGGGTGGTCCGGCTGACCTGGTCTTCGAGATAGCCGGCGACCCGAGCTTCGTCGGCGACCGCCATCGGTACGGCAGCCTGCCGGGAGAACAGCACCGACCAGGCGGTCAGGTACAGAGACGGTGCGCCGGCCAGGTTTTCGGCGTCCCCGAAGGCGGAACTTCCAGTACGTCCAGGATCACGCAGCGCCTCGATGCTCCGGAGGGCAACCGGGCACTGGGCCGGGACGGCGACGGTCCTGCCCGCCGCCGACGCCGTCGCCGACGCCGACGCCGACGCAGATGTCAAGGTCGGCATGGCGTGGCCTGCGGAAGCGGAACTGACCGCGCTCGTGGAGGACACGACGGCGGTCGGCCTCTCGGTCGCCTGCGCGAGTCGATGATCCAGGTTCGTCGGCGTTCCTTGCGACGCATTTGACGTGCACGCTGCCGATAGCGCGGCAATGACGATGATCATGAGCTGGATGCACCGTTGCCGCCTCCGTCCGGAAATGTTAGTACCCCGTTCATCGTGATGTCCGCGGGCGGGCCGACATTCGCCGGCCCGCCCGTGGAGTCAACAATCTGTGGTCAGGAAATGTTGTCGTAGAACGTCTTGTAACCGAATGTCGCAGAATCCGCGGAGTTCTCGTACGGACCCCAGATCGCTACGTGAGTGGAGAATTTGACGTTCGAGAAGCTGTGCTCGTTCCGCCAATTTCGACTGACCGCGGACGACATCGTCACCTTCTTGTCCGAGATGGAGACGCCGGCGCTCGGAGAAGCGCCGATGGACACGGAGATGTTCACACCACCGACCCAGAGTCGGTCAGTCAGGGAAATCTTGCTGGCGTTGTACGGCGACGATCCGAGCCACCTGGCATAGGAGGACCCGGAGGAGATCTGGTAATAGGAGGTGAAGACGCCGGTGTGGGAGCTGTAGTGCGAGGAGAAGCCCTGCGCCAGACTGCCCCTTCGACCACCAGGGGGTGTGATGGCGACGCTGTGGGAGGCATGGATACTGCCACCACTGCCGGTCGTCATCGGTGTCACCCTGGCGGATCCTCCAGTAGCTAGGTGGGAGGCCGCTGTTCTTCCGGACGAATTGGCCACGAGCGGTGCGACCTTGACCTTGCCGGGGTCGTTACTGACACCGGTATCGGCCTGCGCCGCCCCTGCCATTCCGAACAGAACGGTCGCAGCCATGCCAACTGCCAGCGCGCTTCGCCCCGCGTGACGCAACAAACCGATCATGCGTACCTCCACCTCGTCGTAAAACGACGGCCCTCTGCCGCCCAGTGCGAACATGTCAGATGCATGACACCCACACAACGGAATCGACATTTTCGACGGCCAAAATGTCGAACGACACCTGATCGGCCCACAGCAAGGCCGTCTGGCCTCCTTCGGTAGCTATCCCTGGGTGCCGCTTAGGCCACGGTGACACTCAGCTCAGGTGGTTATGGCGGCCGCAAGAAAGGGACCGAGTGGTGCCGGTACCGTGCGGTCGTGAACAGCACGGTAGCTGCTGCGTTTGCCTCGAACTCAGTTCGTCCAGGTCCCGTCCCGGCGGCTCACGACCTCTATCTCGCGTTCGGATTCGAGGAGACCTCCGAGCGGCAGGCTTGCTACATTCGAGCACTCGACCAAGAGCTCGCCGATCTTGGGCCTGGCTGACTTCGCTTGGGGCCGGTCTCTGGCGATCACGAGTTCGGTGAACCCAGCTCCACGTCGGTGCAGTCGTACTTGACCGGGCCTCGTCGCCGATTGCGTGCGTGAGTCTTTTAGCCGGTGGTCTGTCAAGTTGCAGAATGTTCGGCGTACTGCACTGCCATGCCAGGCATCGTTCCAACGTCCTAAGGGGTATGCGGCAACAGTCGAAATGCCGGCGCGGTGGCGTCCCGCCGATCGGTGGTCGGACGCGTGTCCGAAGGCTTGAGAGAATAGGAAACGTGATCGCTGGACTGCCAGGGGGCCTGCTCGCTCGAAACCCTACCGAGCAGGACCATCGCCGGGTGCTGGCGGTGATGGGCGACTGGTGGGGTGGGCTTGGGGGGCTGGCTGGCTTCCAGCAGCGCGCGCTGCTGTTGCCTCGGCTGTTCTTCCAGCACTTCACGGACACCAGCTACCTGGTCGAGCAAGCCGGTGGTGAGCTCGTGGCGTTCTTCATCGGCTTCATGTCGCACGCGCAGCCCGATGTGGCGTACATCCACTTCGTCGGCGTCGATCCTGAGCACCACCGCCAGGGACTGGCCACCACGCTCTACCACGCCTTCTTCGAGCAGGTTGCGAAGCAGGGCGCACGGACCGTCAAGTGCATCACCAGCCCGGAGAATAAGACCTCCTTGGCGTTCCACACCGGTCTCGGCTTCGTGCTCGATCGTAGCGAAACCGTCAGCGGGGGCCTCGCAGTTGAGCGAGACTACGACGGCCCAGGCGTCGACCGCATCGCATTCTCTCGCTCTCTCGACAACTGGCCGCCCCGCAGTCAGCGGGAGGTCGCCCCAGAGCCGGCGCGCGGCGAAACCGACTTGCAAGCGTTGCTCCGCGGCATTGCCCCGCGACGAAACGCCGGCTCGTATGTGTATGTGCGCCTGCCTGCTGTTCCCGCGGGCGCGGAACCTGTCGTGGTCGTCGAGGAAGACGAAGGCACGACCCTCGTGCTGCCGCAGGAGCGAGCCGACGACCTCGGGCTCGCTTACGACTTCGTGGCGGCGTGGATCACGCTCCGAATCCACTCCGCGCTGGACGCAGTTGGCCTTACCGCAGCCGTCAGCCGAGCCCTGACCGAGGCCGGGATCAGCGCCAACGTCGTCGCCGGCTACACCCACGATCACCTGTTCGTCCCGCAAGAACGGGCCGATGAGGCCCTGCACGTTCTCGCGGCGCTGGCATCAGCGACATGATGACCGCCGTCCCGGAGCACTACGTCACCGGGTGGGGATGGCTGACCGGACCCCGATCCCGTTGCGCTGACGGAGTCAGGTTCCTGCCGGTCTGGGTTCCCTTGGTCCAGAAGGTCGGCCGGGAAAGCTTGAGCCTGCATGCGCGGCCGCGATCAGGCCTCGGAGCGCGCCTGCATCCGGATCAAGTACCCGTCGGGATCCTGGACCAGAAACTGCACGACCCCCGTTCGGCCGGAAGATACTTGGTACGAACGTTCTTCGGGTTCCATTAACAGGGGCCATCCCGCCTCGTCGAGGGCATGCAGGATTGGTGCCAGGTCAGGAACGGAGATCTGGAAGTTGATCCCGCGTCCCAGCGGCGCGTCCAGCGGCGCAGTGACCCAGTTTCTGCCGAAACCCACTTGCTCGAGCATCACGTGCGCCGATCCCCGCGCGATGTACGCGAAGCCTTCCTCGGGCCGGTCGTACACGACATCGAACCCGCACAAATTGCACCAGAACGACAGACTGGCACCAAGGTCGGCAACCAGTAGTTCCGGCACCAAGGTCGGTGACTGCGCTTCGGGCAACGCTTCCTACCTCCGCAGGGGAATGTTGAAGCACCATACCGACCCATGACGTGTCGGTTGGCGATCCCCGATCAGGACGGGAACGATCTTGATCACCGGCAGCCGAATCGTCGCCATTGGAAGTTCCGGTTGCGAAGAGCGCCCGCCGTCAACATGAGCGCCGCTTCCAGGTTCCTTCTCTGCTTAGATAGCCATACGATCTAGAGAATGGCCGACCGGATATTCCCAAGCGAGTGGTTGCGGGGGGTGCTGGAGTTGTGCGTGCTTGGGATTCTGCGTCAAGGCCCCACATATGGGTATGCCATTGCGCAACGGCTTGACGAGGCCGGTGTTTGGCACGGTCAAGGGCGGCACGCTGTACCCATTGCTCAATCGGCTCGAAGGTGAGGAACACGTGTTCTCCGCCTGACAGGTCTAGGCGTCGACCTCATCTGCACGGTGTATCTCGACGAGAATTCGATCGCCACCTGAGTTCCGTCGTCGAAGACTGGCTGTGCTGTCGTGTAGGCCGTTGGACTATCGGCTACCGGTCCAGTGACGAACGGTATGTGGTGCAATTGAATACCATTTCGGTATGGCAATGACACTGCGATTTTCGCCCGACTTAGACGAAGCGCTGCGCGCCGCCGCCGCCGAAGATCACCGCAGCGTGCAGCAGGAGGTCACCCATGCCGTTGAGGCGTACCTCGCCCCCAGCGAGACCGAAGAGATCAAATCCGACCCCGAAACGCTGCGCGGCCTTGCCGAGGCGCGTGAGCCGTCCGGGCCGGCGGTGTCGTCCTCGGTGCCGAAGCAGCTTGTGCCTTTGTTCGGGACCGCCACGCTTGGTGAGGGGACCCTATGAGTCGGGACCGCCGCACCCGCACGTCGAGCCCTCGCTGACCGGCTCCCGCCTGATGGCGCAGCGTCGGGCGCGGAGTTCCTCACAGGTTTGCTGCTGGAGAATCCACAGCGAGTCGGCAGGGCGCTCACCGATGAGCTGGCGGGAGTCCCCAGCGCCCGGCTCGGCCGAAACCGGCGTGTGTTGTACGAAGTCAACGACGCCGAGCACGTGGTCATCGTGCTCGACATTCGTCCGCGCGCAGACGCGTATCTCCCCCGCTGCTGCCAGGTGCTCATCTCCGCAGAGGGATCGGCCTACGAAGCAAGGCGCAGTCCGGTGGTTGCCGACGACGTGGACCCACCCGGGGCATGGAGCGGGCCCCAGACGAGCAAGCTCGTGCCGGTCCAGACGGTGACCGGATCTTGGCCCGCCAGTGGCGCGGGGGGCAGCGCGGTCCACGCGTTCGTGCCGGGATCCCACGCAGCAGTGTCGCCCGGTCTCGCATTGCCCACCTCGACATTCGCCCCCACGCCCAGCACCACGGCGCCGGTCCACACGTAGCTCGCGTTCAGGTCGCTGACCGGGCCGTGCGGAAGCGACCGCAACGTCGACATGCGCGGGTCCATCCGCACGCCTGACGCGTTGCTCCTCATAGGCCCCTCGCATCCCCCGCACCACGTCGACAGGGTGGGCACCAAAATCTCACGTCCGGTCCACAGCGGGCCGAACACCCCGCTGCCGCCCCCTGGGGCGAGCGTGTTGCGGCTCCACTGCGTCGTTCCAGTGTTGAGCTGGTAGCCGTCGACGCCGGAAGTGGTCGACGAGCTGTCCGGCTTCCCTACGGTGTGCGACCACATCTCCCACGCGAACACGTGTCCGCCCACGGCGACCGCGGACAGATCGCCGAGCCCGTGATCGGGCGGCAGTCCGAGCTTGGGCAGCAGCGTCCACGCATTGCGGGCGGGGTCGTAGGACTGCGCGTAGACCATCTCGGGGCCGTTCCCGGACGGCTCTGCGCCCGGCGAAGTCAGCAGCACCACGGTCGAGCCGGTCCACACGGCGGCCGACGGGCCCAGGCCGGAGAATGGCGGCGGCGGCAGAGTGGTCCACCGCCGAATGGCCGGGTCGTACACCGCGCCGTCTGCCACGGAGTCCGTTCGATCGGCGTAACTGCCCCAGATGAACAACAAGCTGCCTGTCCACACGGAGCCCGCGCCGGCGCGGGCACTGATCGGAGCGGCAGGAAGCTTCGTCCACACCCGGGTCGCAAGGTCGTAGGCGGCGCCGTCGGCGTAAGACCGGGTGCCGTCCGAACCTCCCCAGACAATCATCTGGGTGCCGGTCCAAGCGCCCACGGCGCCGCCACGCACCGCGATCGGTGCTGCTGGCAACGCGTTCCAGTGAGCGGTGCGCAGCGCGGCAACGGTGGTCGGCCCGCTAGCGGGATAGGTCACCAGGCTCGGCCACGGCGCAGAACTTCCGTGAGTGAGCACCGGTGTCGGGTGCCCCTGCGCCGGGAAGGATACCGATGTCCCGATGGCGGTAGCCGTCGATTGTGTCGCTCGCGGAGTCGATCGTCCGGCACCGATGGCGGCCGGAGATGTGCAACCCAGCAACAGAACGGCCAGCGCGCAAGAATTAATCGTTCCGACCGACCATCGCTTCATGCATGAATAGACGGGCAATACTGCCCTCCCGGTTGCACGAGACGTATGGAACACCCGCTGCGCGCGACTGAGAAGCTCGAGCAGCTAGCGCTCACCGAGTATCCGGCTGAACGTATACCTTCCGCAATCGATCGGACCGGTCATGGATCGTCATCCGGTGACTGTGTCTGCTCGGCCGCCAGTCGCTCCGAATAAGGGGTTGATTCCGTAGGCGGTCAGGTCGAGGTTGACGAAAGGTCAGCTTTAGTCGGTGCGGTCAGGAAATGGCAGCAGTCAGTTCGACCTCGACCAGTTGGCCACGGTAGCCGAGGGCTGCGACGCCGAGCAGAGTGCTTGCGGTCGTAAAGGCTGAGCCGATAGCAGATCCGGTGAGACGATCCCACACGCTGGACAGCACTCCGGGATCGTCGCTGACGACGTAGATCACCGATCGGACGACGTCCTTCGCCTCCGCGCCGGCCGCAGTAAGTGCCACGGTCGTATTCGCGACCACTTGGTCAACCTGGGCAACGATGTCGTTGGGTCCGACGATGTGCCCGTCGTGGTCGAGCGGGCACTGCCCGGCGAGCATCGCAAGGCGACCGGAGTCCACGATGGTGATGTGAGCATACCCAGCCGTCGGGTGCAGGCCTTCGGGTTGAATGCGAGTGGTGACCATCTATCGAGTCTGCACGCGACAGCGGCCCCGGGCAGCCACCTGACCGGTCACCGCCGAGCCCCAATCGAAGCGATCGTGATCTGGTCGTCGGCTCCCTCAAAACTCGTTCCGGTCACCGGATGATGTTCCGCTATCGGACCGCGGTGCGTCGGAGTACTCGCACGAGGATCAGAGAAGGGCCGGACCAGTCAAGGCCGTGGTGCTCTTCAAAGGCGCAGAACACCCTCCTCTGGTAGAACTTTCGCGTCTCTGCGTATGGCTCGCTGTCGAACGACGGTCCAACTGTGTGGACGGAAAGTACGCGGCACTGGTCGTCGGTCAGGTCGAGAGCGATGCGTTCGACGAGTGCCGCGACCCAAGCCGCGGCCACGTACGTCGGGCGCGACGGCGATCAAATGAAGTTCTGCTGCCTCCGGGAGGTGCCGGCGCACGAGCGCGACCCCGACTGTCTTCTCAAAGTCAACGGCCAGCACGCTCTGGAGCGCATTCGATACAGCGTCGTGCTCATAGTTGTCGATCGCGTCTGGGTCGCCGAACCAGCTGGGCGGTGACTCGAGGATCGATCGGACGGAGGAGGGATCTCGCCTGTACATCAGGTCGATCGGCACACCGACATCCTCGAACCGGAGAGCTCGTGAGTTTCGACAATTGGCCGGTGACTTCGGCGCAGGGGTACTCGCTGCTGACGATGCCGTTGCTCACGAATTGGCAGCCGGTGAGGCGAATGGTGATCCCAACGCCGGGCCTGGTGTGGTAAGCGAACGTCAGGGTGTCGACAGATCTTTCATCTGCGGGGCAATTTCCTTCCTTAACCGGGGCAATGAAGCCGACGTTTATCCCTTCCGCCGGCGTTGCGGCCTGTGCTGGAGTGAGCAGCCCGCCACGTCCCGCTGCTGATGCGAGCCGTTACGAACGACCAACCGGTGCCCGTGCTCGTCCAGAACGTCGCTGAACTGCTCGATGTAGGCGGCGACCTCCGCCTGCAGGCCGCCGTCAACATCTGTCGAGCGCCATCTCGGATCAACTCGTCGAGCAACGAACCGGCCGCGGCCGGCTGATTTCTGCGTGCTCGGAGCCGATTACCTTCAACATCGGACGTGCCTTCCCAACACGCGCCTGCCAGCGCCGGTCTTGCTTGTCGAATTGTCAGGACCACCGGGGAGGTACTTCCTCCACGCTCATCCACAGGTCTTGATTATTTCTCCAGGTGCAGTCCGTCGACCCAATGAGGCTCGGAGCGGTATCGGGTCCGTTCGGATCGTGGATTGAGCTTGCCAAAGCACACCACAGTCCTCGCATACCCCTCTGCACAACCTTGTCACTCGCTGGTGACGACGAACCGTCGCGATCTCGGTCGCGTTCCCGGTGTGGGTGCTGCTGGCAGGGACTTCGCGGTCAGGCATCTGCTCGTGTGCGCCGGCTCAGGCGAAGGCGGGATGGCAATCCGTTGCACAGGCTTCCGGGCCAGTGGGGTGCGGGCGGTTGTTCAAAGCCGATTGGTGGTGTGCAAGACCTGGGTTTGGTGACTGCTACTGGCGGCGACGCACCCCCAGATGATGCAGGCCACCCAGGTGAACCAGAACAGCAACCACGCGGCTCCGAACGTGACAAACCCGAGAATGAACAGAAACATTTCGGTCACGAGCATGATCGCCCCGCCAACCACGGACGAATAGAACAGGCCGAACGGGCCGAAGAAGAAGGTCAGTAGGAAAGCAACGCCGACCGATTTCCCGGCCGCGATGTTGACAACGGTGGTCGAGGCGATGGCGGTCGAGACCGGATGTGAGAGTTGTTGCGTCCACGCCATTCCGTCCCACCACCGAAGACCACCGGACCCGTGCGGGTCCGGGTGCCAGGCCGGTGGGGACTGAAGGTCGGACGTTGCAGTCGGGGCCACCAACTCGGTGGGATGCCGCACCTCCAACGGCGCCACTGTAGTAGATTGC
>JBPCPG010000023.1:0-8283 GCA_050999445.1 Nakamurella sp.
ACGCCGCATTTCGAGTACGTCTGCGACTCGGTGACCGCAGGACTCACCCGGGTGGCCCTTGATTCCGGGGTTCCGGTCGGAAACGGAGTTCTGACCTGCGACACCCTGGATCAGGCGGTCGCTCGCAGCGGCGGCCCCGGCGCGAGTGAGGACAAAGGCGGCGAGGCGGCTGCGGCTGCTCTGCAGACCGCCCTGGTACTGCGGCAATTGCGCGGCGCCGCAACTGGAATCGGTTTCCGATCGTGAACGATCCGGGCAACCTTGGCGATGTAGGCGGAACCGCCAGACCGTCGACAGATCCGCTCCTGGTGGTGCGGCCCCGTCGGATCGCCATCCTGGCAGTGATCTCCGCGACCTCGGTGGTGATGACCATGGTCGTGATCGGGCTGCTGCTGCACGGCACGAACGACGGCGTCTCCTTTCGGGTGTCGGACCAGATCGGCTTGATCGGGCTCGGCGTCCTGCTCGGCATCGCCATCCTGATGATGGCCAGACCCAGCCTGAAGGTGTTCGAGGAGGGCGTTCTGGTTCGCAATATCCTCGGTGAGAATTTCTACCAGTGGCCGCTCGTCTACGGAATCTCGTTTCCCGAGGGAGCCCAATGGGCTCTGCTGCGGATGCCGGACGACGAGACCCACCCGGTGATGGCTATCCAATTGTTGGATCGAGCCCGTGCCGTCGAGTCGCTGCGGACCGTCCGAGAACTTCACGCCAAATACGCTCCCACGCCGCCCAGACCGGCCGTGGCCGACGAGGTGGCCATGCGATTGCTGTTGGAGCAGGAGAACAACCGACCGCTGGGGCGGCTGGAGATCATCGATCGGCGCAACGCCTCGCAGAACGAGCCTCCCGGCAACCTGTGAACGAGCGGTCGGCCGCTACGGTGGTGAGAGTTCGTTGGCCGTCGATGGTGGAAAACGAAAAAGACGGAGGAAAAGATGACGATGGACGCGCTCGCCGAGCGTTTTCGAGAGATCGAAGATCTATGGCTCATCGGTTCACCGCAAGAGCGGCAGGAATACCTTGCCGAGTTGGCCGGGATGACCGCCGAACTCCGCACCATGACCGGCACCGATGCGGATCGCGCCGTCTGGCTCGGGCGGACGGTGGATCGCCTGTCGCGCAATATTTCCTCGGCGCAGGATCGGGACTGATCTTCCCGACTGACAGGTCCGTCCACCTCCGCGGCAGTGGCCCAGGAGGTTCAACCATTTCGATGGGCCGCAGCCCGTGGGAACCACTTCGACTCGGCCATACTTGCTCCAACCGACTTCGGTAGGGCGCCCGGAGCGCCGTGATGCACCCGGCGAAGGGTAGGTTTCGGTCGTCGAGCGACAGCCGGTGAGCGCTGTCCGTTGCACCACCTGATCCCGACAGCCAGAGGAGAGTTCAATGTCCAGGACCGACGATCACAGCGCGGGGGACGGCCGCCACCCATACTCCGAGCAGGGCGGCACGCAGGCGCGGCACGCGCAGACCCACGACGTCCGGCGCGAGGAAGCTACCCGGTCCAAGGCACAGGACCAAGGACGAGACGAGTTCGCCGATGATCTCGTTTCCGACCGGGGTCGTGCGGACCAGGACCGGTCAGGCGAAATCGGCGACAGCATCCCCGCCTCGGACGACAAGCAGCTGCGGACGGAAATGCCAGGCCTGCACGCCGATGATCTCAAGCGGCTGTCCATCCTGAAGGCCGGAACCCAGCTGGATCAGGGCAGCGTCTACGTCGATCTGAACGATCTCGAGCGGGGTCCGTTCAAGGCGATGGGCGATCAGGAAGCCAGCGATGACACCCGCTACGTCGCCAAACGTGACACCGACTACGAGATGTGGGGCCGCCTGGTCGGCCAGGGCCGCTCCGCCGTGGTCGAACGACCGGGAGACCACGGCTGACGGCATCATCCACCGGTCATCGCGGCTACGGGTACACGCGCATGTCGGGATTCACGGTCGGGGTTCTCGGCGCACATGCTCACCGGGCCCCGCTCCAGGCTCGTCAGGCACGATCGAGTATTCCCGGAAGGCGCCCTGGAGTGCCTGCAGCCCGTCCCGGAAGGCCGCGGCATGCGGACCCAGATCCGGCAGCGACGCGCGGAGCAGGCCGGCCAGGGCGGTGATCAAGGTCCGGGCCTCGTCCAGGTCCCGGTGCTCGGGAGCGCTGACGTCCTGGGCGCTGAGCCCCAGTTGCTCCGCGGCGGCAGACATCAGCAGAACCGCTGCTCTACTGATCACCTCGACGGCGGAGATGTCGATCAGGTCCCGTCCTTCACGGTGTGAATCGGGGTGATCGGGATGCTCCTGGGTATCGGGGCGCAGTGGTTCGGGGCGGTGGTCGGGCGATGGTGGGGGGATGCTCACACCGTGTAGAGTGTCAGGCGCGACCAGCCCTTGTTCTTTGGGGGCTATGTCCCCGTGTCGAACGGGGACCGTTCCCATCCGACCGTCATCGATGGTCGGCAGGGACATCAAGTGGAGCCCGACTCCCACCCGCGTCTGCAATACCCGCCGATCGATGGCGGGTGTGGCGTCCGGGTCCCGGTCCATCGGAGTTGCTTCGATGGAGTGCGCCCCCTCACGGGGACGAGTCGACCGATCGTTTCGGGCTCCGCGTGTTCGCGCCGCGGGGCCTTGGTCTTTTTTTCAGGGCTGCCGAGCGCGGTCGTGCCGCCCTGACCGGGGCGCTTCGCACGATGGTAGGCCCGCTACACACCCGCAGGTACTCAGGAGGATTCAATCAGCGTCGAGCCACGTATCAACGACATGATTCGCGTCCCAGAAATTCGCCTCGTCGGGGCGGCCGGCGAACAGATCGGCATCGTCACCGTCACCGAAGCTCTCCGGATGGCCCAGGAGCAGGACCTCGACCTCGTCGAGGTGGCGCCGGAGGCGAGGCCGCCGGTGGCAAAGCTCATGGACTACGGCAAGTTCAAGTACGAGAGTGCGCAGAAGGCCCGCGAAGCCCGCCGTAATCAGGTCCTGACGGTCATCAAGGAAATGAAGCTGCGCCCGAAGATCGACTCGCACGACTACGAGACCAAGAAGGGTCACGTCGAGCGGTTCCTGAAGGCGGGCGACAAGGTGAAGGTCACCATCATGTTCCGGGGCCGGGAGCAGTCGCGGCCGGAACTGGGCTTTCGACTGCTGCAGCGGCTGTCCGTCGACGTGGCCGACCTGGGATTCGTCGAGAGCGCACCCAAGCAGGACGGGCGCAACATGATCATGGTGTTGGCACCGCACAAGACCGCGAAGGTCAAGCCGGTCGCGATGCCGGCGCCGGCCGTGGCCGCGGAGTAACAACTCAAGACCAAACGTCCGCCCGACCCCACTACCGGGCGTCGCGAACAGCGATTGCCCGGCGGCGGACTCCTGGCGTCCGCGTTGCCGTCGAGCGGCTCGCGGAGTCAGGTCCGGGTGGTTCACCGCAGTTCGATTACTAGAAGAGCAGAGGTCAGTCATGCCCAAGATGAAGTCGCACTCCGGGATGAAGAAGCGGGTCAAGGTCACCGGTACCGGCAAGCTCGTGCACCAGGGCTCCGGCAAGCGGCACAACCTGGAGAACAAGTCCACCAAGCGCATTCGCCAGATGGACAGCCACACCGGCATTGCCGACGTCGACGTTCCGCGCGTCAAGCGCATGCTCGGCATCTGACCCAGCCTCGCCTCTCGCCGGTTCGACCGGCCCCGAATTCGTCCCCCAGGCTTCGCGAGCGCATTCCTCTCGCCGGCCACCGAAGTAGAAAGTCAGGTGTCCCGTGGCACGCGTCAAAAGGGCAGTCAACGCCCACAAGAAGCGCCGCGTCATTCTCGAGCGGGCCAGCGGTTACCGCGGCCAGCGTTCGAGGCTGTACCGCAAGGCCAAAGAGCAGGTGCTGCACTCGCTCAACTACGCCTACAACGATCGCCGCAAGCGCAAGAACGACTTCCGCAAGCTCTGGATCGCCCGCATCAACGCCTCCGCCCGTGCCCATGGCATGACGTACAACCGCTTCATGCAGGGTCTCAAGCTGGCCGGCATCGAGGTCGACCGCAAGGTGCTGGCCGAACTGGCCGTGCACGATGACACCGCGTTCGCCGCCCTTGTCACCCTGGCGCGCGAAGCTGTTCCGTCGGTCGCCGACACCAACGCCGCGGAAGCTGCTGACGCGGAAGCCGCTGACGGGGACGCAGCCTGAGCCCGCGAGAGGATCCTCGCCGACGCCCCGCCAGGGATGCCGCTTCCAGCGGTTCTGCCCGGGCGGGGCGCTCGGCTGCGGGGCGCGCTGTCGGAGGCGCGGGCCGTCGCGCAGGTAGCGACGACGGCAGCCCGAGCGGCCGCGCTCCCGGGGTTCCTGATCCGACGGTGCCGGCCCGCTCCACGCCGAGAAGCCGCCGCGCCGAACAGGCCGCAGTCGATCGCCGCCGCAGCGCTCCCGGTAATTCCGCGGAGACCGCTGTTGCGACGGCAGAGTTCGAAGAGGGTGTGCTGACCGAAAGGTCCAGCCGCATCGCCGCCGCCCACCGGCTGCTCCGCAAGCCGCGTCGCGCCGAGTCCGGAGAATTTCTCGCTGAAGGAGTGCAGGCCGTCGCCGAGGCCATCGCTGCGGAGTTGCGCAGTCCTGGCACCGTGAAAGAGCTGTACATCACCAAGGACGCGGGCGCTCGAAACGTGGAATTGGTCCGGGCGGCCTACGCAGGCCGGATCGAGGTCACCCAGGTCACCGACCGGGCGGCCGCCGCGCTGTCGGACACCGTCTCCCCGCAGGGCATCGTGGCGCGCTGCGCCATGACGCTCACCGATCTCGGACATGTCATCGCGGCCGAGCCGCGGCTGATCGCAGTGCTCGTGAACACCAACGATCCGGGCAACGCCGGCACCATCATCCGACTGGCCGATGCTGCCGGCGCGGACGCCGTCATCTTCGCCGGTGAATCGGTCGACCCCTTCAATCCCAAGGCGGTTCGCGCATCCACCGGAAGTCTGTTCCACCTGCCGGTCGCGCAGGCGGGCGACGTGGGTGCCCTCCTGATGGATCTCGCCGAAGCCGGAATGTCCGTGCTGGCCACTACCGGTGGTGACGCCAACACGGATCTGGACGCTGCGGCGGACGATGGGATACTGGATCTGCCGACGGCCTGGCTGTTCGGCTCGGAAGCGCACGGCCTACCGGACGAAATTCTTGCGGCAGCTGATGAATCGGTCAAAGTGCCGATCTATGGAGCCGCGGAATCGTTGAATCTGGCGACCGCGGCGGCGATCTGCTTGTATGCGAGCGCGCGCGCTCACCGGGCGGACCGTGTCGGCACCTCCGAGAACCGGGAACCGACGACGTAGGTACGCCACCTGCCCACCTCGTGTCGGCCCGTGGTGCTCGTCCCGTTTCGGACCGCGGCCCGAGTGATCAGTTCCAGCCGTATCGACTGCGCAGGCGATCTGCCACCGTCTGGAACGGAGTCTCGGGGAGCGCCGCGGCTTCCCGGCGCATACCGCTCGGATGAACTCGGAGCACGCGCTCCAGGTTGGCCCAGGACTTCCGGTGCGAGGAGTCCCAGTCACCCGCTCCCACCGGGGCGAAGTCACTCTCGCCGTCGTGATCCTTGCTGGTCAATTGGACGACCAGAACCGTGCCGCCGGTCTCGGCGGCGACCACCAGTACCGGCCGGTCCTTGCCCTGCCCATTGTTCTCCTCGTACGGCACCCAGGTCCACACGATTTCCCCGGGGTCCGGGTCGCCGTCGGTGATGGGACAGTAGGACATCCTTACCGGGCCGATCGACTCCGGGTCGACCTCGACCGTCCGGTCCGGCCCGGATCTGCCGGGCGACTCCGCCGGCTGGGTGGATTCGCGTTTCCGATGCGTAGGAGTGGCGCGGATGGAGGCAGACGCGGGATCCGGCGGCCGGTGACGCACCGCAGCCGCACGAGAACGCAGCACTGACCGGAGCGCGGGCACCGCGGAATCAAGGAGCTTCGAGAAGAATGACACCGGCGAACCTTACGTCCGCTCAATCGGTTGGCGAGTTCGCTGAACGCGCCCGCAGCAGCTGGTTGACGACCCCTACGTGGAATTCGGTCGGGTCCAGGGTGATCGAAGGCGGCGAATTCGAGGACGGCGGCAGCCGGCCACCCTCGGGCTGGAACGAGTTCTGGATTTCGGCCAACAGGTTCCGGTATCCCGCCGGTCCGCCGCAGTCCTCCGGCGGAGCGGCCCTCCGCCCGGCAGTGCATCGCGGCAGCGGTCGGTTCCCCGGCTCCTGCCGCACCTGTTCGACGACGATTTCATGCACCCAGTTGTCCCCGAAGTCGTACCGGTACGCGAAGGTGCACGCGGGCGCGGCCGCAATATCGGTGAGGGTGAACCGACTCGCATCGCGTACTTCCGAATCGGGGTCCGGATCGCCGTACTCGCCGTCACCGCCTTCGAAGGCCCACAGATGCGATCCCGTCCACCCGAAGGCATCCTGCAGGATGAGGTGCAACTGAGCCAGGCTGCAGGTGGATGCCAGCTGGAGACGCCGCCAGATCGGCGGCTGGGTATCCCGCAGAGTCACCTTGATCTGGTGTATCAAGGGCGCCGGCCCATGACGGCCGACAGGCCGAATCGGGATCACCTGCGCGCAGGCCAACAGCCGGGTCCGGGCGTTGAGCATCGGCAGATGGATGCGGACGCGCGCAGCCTGCTCCGAATTCGATGGGCACGGCGGCGCGGCGAGCGCATCGTTCAACAAGATTCCGGCTCGTCCGCCCTCACATTCGGTCAACCGGGCGCCATTCGTCGCTGCACCGAAACCCGCATTCTCGGACAGGCTGGTGGGCTCGGCCACCCACCAGCAGTCCCGCACCCCGCCCCCTGCGGCGTGGTCGATCACGACAGCCACGCTGTGCACCCTTTGATCCACTCGAAATCGCAGGGCGAGCACCTGCCGGCGATCGAGCGCGTCGACGTACGTGGAGGCGCCGACGAATTCGTCGGCGCCCAGGCTCGATGCCCAGACCTGATCGGCCACCCCCGAGCCGACAAGATGCTCGGCGGCCGCGACGGCGGCCGAACGGATTGCCGCCGGGCCGATCTGCGCCAGCACGCGGACCATGGCCAATGCCTCGGGCCGTCGCGATTCGACAGCCTCGGAGATCAGCTGTTGCAGGGAGCCGATACCCTCCGGATCGATCAGGAGATCCTCGTAGGTGGCCAGAAACCTGTTTCCGAAGATCTCGGCGTCGAGGGCGTCCGCGCCGGGTTCGAGCAACGCGGTCCAACGGTCCAGCAGATCGCCGGCCCACTGCCGTTCGGAGAAGACGGGACCGTAGTCGCGCAGCCACACCGACAGGGCCTGGACATCGTCGCCAAAACCGGTCGCGCGGTCCAGGAACTGCTGTGGCGCACCGAGTTCGGTCAGTCCCTTGATCAGGTCGGCGGTCGTGGTGCCGGCCGGCAGCACCACCGCGACCGGCTCGGTGATGCCGCGGTCGCGCTGCGGCGACTCGGAGTCCACGGCGTACAGGGCCGGCGTTCGGAAATGGCGGTCAATCAGGTGATGGGACGCTCCCGGGAGATCAGGCACCACGGAGAGGTGTCGCCTGCGGTGTTCAGGCGGCATGGTCATAATTCTGATGATGCCAGCATTCGGCGCCGTTGGGAGGGGTCGTCCCCCGATCGTGGTCGTCGTCCCGAACCTTGATCTGGCCGCTTTCCCGGCACCGAGTCGGCCGTGCCGGGAAGAAATCACCTTTTCACGCCCGGCCGAGCAGCGGCCTCACCGCGACGCAGTCGCCAGATCGGCCATGAGACGATGGCACCGTGATGACATCCGGTCCAGCCCCGACGACGCAGTTTACCGAGCCCGTCGGCGGGCCGCGCCGCTGATCGGTGCGCACCGCAGCCGACGGGCGACTCCGATCCGCCGAGCCTCGCAGCGGTCAATACCGAACCAGCTTCGCAAACCACCGGGCTATCGCGTACGAAAGCCCGAGTCCGGAAGGTAGTCGACATGCCAGACCAGGAAACCCCGACCAAAAATCCGGCGGTTCATCCTCCCTCTTCGGTCGATCCCACCAGCGCCTCCGAGGTGGAAGCGACGGTCGCGGCGGCGCTGACCGCAATCGCGCAGGCGCAGAATCTCGACGAGCTCAAATCGGTTCGATTGACCCACACCGGCGACAGGAGCGCGCTGGCTCTTGCCAATCGCGCGATCGGCGGCCTGGACAAGGCGCAGAAGGCGGTCGCCGGGCAGCTGCTCGGACCGGCCAGAGGTCGAGTCAACAAGGCCGTGGCGAGCCGGGAGATGGAGTTGGCGGCCGAGCGCAAC
>JBPCPG010000207.1:0-5852 GCA_050999445.1 Nakamurella sp.
GACTTCGCGCCGGCGACAGTCATTCCGGACGAGGGCACGAACTTCGGTGTTCCGGTCGAAACGGCCGACGACACGGACTACGCCGAGACCGAGCAGGTCTGAGCTTCGCTTTTGCGAGGGTGAAGGACTTCCTTGGGGTCGTCCGCCTCACCCGCGTGAATCGCTTCAAGCCGCGGTATTCGCGGTGGATGTTTTCAGGCGCGCGTGTCACCGGTCCACCCGATCTTCGGGTGGGCGACCGGCAGCAGGGCTGTCGGTCGAACGCAGACAGGAAATCGTCGGGGCCCGGGAGTTCGCTCCCGGGTCACCGCCTCACCCACGATCACAACGGTCGCGGACAACGAAGATGACAAGGGAATCGACATGCCTACGCCCACCAAGGGACCCCGCCTCGGCGGATCGCCCCAGCACGAACGCCTGATCCTGCGCAACCTGGCCCAGTCGCTGTTCGAGCACGGCAAGATCGCCACCACGGAGGCGAAGGCGAAAAGGCTCCGGCCGTACGCCGAGAAGTTGATCACCACCACCAAGCGCGGCGATCTGCATGCTCGCCGCGAGATCCTCAAGGTCATCCGCGACAAGAACGTGGTGCACAAGATGTTCGCGGAGATCGGTCCTTCGTTCGCAACCCGCGAGGGTGGTTACACGCGAATCGTGAAGATCGCTCCGCGCAAGGGCGACAACGCTCCGATGGCCATCATCGAGCTCGTTGTCGAAGAAACCGTATCCTCCGCAGCCGGCCGCGTTGCACGTCGCGCCGCTTCCACCCGGACGTCCACGACGAAGACCACGAGCGCCTCGAGCGGATCTTCTCCAGCCGTCGTCGAGGGAGCGGATCCGGCTGAAGGCGCAGACATCGAAGGCGGCGCCGTGATCGCTGATGCCGACCATGTCTCGCAGGCCGAGCAGGCAGTGAACGAGGCGCCTGCCGAAGGGTCCGTGGAGGCCGGAGTCGAGGCGGCTGTCGGCGCGGGCGCAGAACCGGACGCAGCCACCCAGGCCGAACAGGCTGTGAACGAGGCCCCTTCAGAGGGTTCGGTCCAGAGCGGCGCCGCGACCGACGACCAGAAGTAGTCCTACTTCAAGATGTTCCACAGGGCCCGTCACCGGTCAGTTCCGGTGCGGGTCCTGTGCTGTATCTCGGCGGATGTGGAGAGGGAACTGCTCCGATGACTTCGCAGAACGGGCAGGTGCGGCTGCGGTTGGACATCTCCTACGACGGAACCGACTTCTCCGGATGGGCCGCCCAACCGAGCCGCCGGACGGTGGCAGGCTGCCTGTCCACTGCCCTGAGCGTGCTGTTCCGCGGCGAGGTGCCCCTGGTGGTCGCCGGTCGGACGGACGCCGGGGTCCACGCAGTGGGCCAGGTTGCTCACATCGACGTACCGACCGCCGTTCTGCGAGCTCTGGCTCCGCGCCTCCGTGGCGACGTGGCCGGGTGCAATGCATCAGCCGACGACCTCTCGGGCGGCCGAACCGGCCTACTCCGGAGACTCGCCGGGCTCCTGCCGCCAGATGTGCGGGTCAGCCGGGTCGGGGTCGCTCCGGAGGGCTTCGACGCGCGGTTCTCGGCCTTGCGCAGGCACTACAGGTACCTGGTTGGCACAGCGCAGTGGGGTGTCGAACCACTGCGACGCCGAGACGTCTTCGCCCGGCGCCGCCCTCTTGACGTCGATGCGATGTCTAGAGCGGCGACGGCGCTCATCGGCCTGCATGACTTTGCCGCATTCTGCAAGCCGCGGGAGGGGGCCACCACCATCCGCGAGCTGCAGGGGCTGCAGATTCGACAGGATGTGGATCTGATCCTTATCGACGTGCGAGCCGACGCCTTCTGTCACTCCATGGTTCGCTCGCTCGTCGGTTCGCTGATCGCGGTAGGGGAGGGCCACGTACCGGTGCACCACCCTGCACAATTGTTGGCGCGTGCAACCAGGGCCTCGGGAATCCACATCGCTCCGGCACTCGGGCTGACGTTGGTGGCTGTGGATTATCCTGCCGACGTCGAGATGGCCGACCGGGCCAGAGCCACGAGGGCGACCAGGGCGATGCCAGGTCGAGACCCGGGCCACGGCCCTTGACGCCGATCGACAGGCGGCCCGAAGCATCGAGCCGACCTGGCCGCGTCGACTCTGTGAAACGATTGATTCACGCTCCGCCAGTGGCAATGAAGTGATCGGCGACCCGGTGCGGGCAAGAAAAATGGGCCGAACCGGAACCGGCGGGCCGCCGGCCGTGTCGGAGTTCACGGAGGGGCGCCCCCTAGATGGGAACTCGAGCGCTACCAGGCAACGGTGCTTCCCGCGCGGACAGCCGAGAGATTGGGATGAAAATGATGAGCTCGCGGAAGTCGGCACTGTTGTCAGCGGTCCTGGCTACGACCCTGTTGGCCGGTTGCGCCACCTCGATCGGCGGTACTGCTGCGCGCGACGTCTCCGTCACCGCTGGTCCGACGTTCCTGACATCGAACCTCGCGCCGCACTCGATGCCGGACTCGACTGCGGTATCCGGCCCCACCGGCCCACAGACGTCAGCCACCGGCTCGCAGACCTCAGCTACTGGCTCCTCGGGCGTCGCGACGGCGACCACCGTCCCCAGGTCGACGCCCGGGTCGACGCCCAGCGCGCCGACGGCGCCGTCGCCGCAGCCGCCGTCCTCGACGGCAGGGCCGCGCACGGGTGCCGCACCGAACAGCTACCCGTCGGCGCCACTGCAGTACAACCGGACGCCGACTTCGCCCGAATCGGCCAATGTGCTCGAGGCGCATCGAATAGCGAACTACCTCGTGGTCCCCAGCTTCATCGACGGTACGTACACCCGAGGCGCAGACCTGTCGACCCTGTCCTACAAGGGCCCCGCCTCGATGTCGATCCTGTTCGTCGACCCGATGCCCGCAGTGGCGCAGCGGGCCGGAATGATCACCGGGTTCTCCTCCGCGCGCGGTGATGGGAGCAAGAACGCATTGGTGGTTGCAGCGTTCGAGTTTCCGACGGACGCGAAGGCCACAGCGGCTGTTCCGGCTTTCGTCTCAGCGGTCGCGAACAGCAAGGACGACAAGGGAGAGGCTGCGGTGCCGGGCTTCAAGGCGGCAGCCGGTCGCTACGGAACCTCCGGCACGCAACCGTACTTCCAGGCGTTCCTCGCCCAGGGTCGCATGGTGCTTTATCTGTACATCAGCGGTCCGGGTCTGAAAACACCTGCGCTGCAGGCGGCTCTGGCCGCGAAGACGTTCACCGCGCAAACTGCGGCGATGTCGCACTACACCCCGACCGCTGCCGACAAGCTGATGCAGCTGCCCGTCGACCCTGGGGGGCTGCGCGCCCATACCCTGCCCAATTCCAAGGATGACGCCACCGTCAACGACGGTGTCTTCACCGCCGCCGGACAGCTGCATTTCGACTCCGACCCCATCACGACGAAGGCCATCTTCGACAGCGCCGGGGTGGACGTGGTCGCGGACGGTCGGGCCTCGGTGTACCGGGCGCGCGATGCGAACGGCGCCAAGCTGGTCCAGGCCGACTTCATCGCCTCGACGCAGAGCACCCAGAAGTCGATGCAGCCGTACCAGCCGACGTCGGGCGCCGCCGACCGGACATGCCTGCAACAGGCGCTCAGCTCGTACTACTACTGCGTCGGAACGTCCGGCCGCTACGCCTACGAACTCAGCGCGAAGAGCGAGGCCGACATCAACGCGGCGCTGACCGCCCAGGCCGCGCTCCTTGCCGGCTTGTGAGAGCCCTGAGCTGTCCATTTTGACCTTGCTGCCGCAGCACGGTAACCTCGACCTTCAGTGTGCCGCTACGCCGTCCTGTGATCTTCTGCAGGAGGTACCGGTGGACGTGATTTGTGTGTGCATCGCCTCTCGATCAGAATCATTCGCTCCGATTCAAGCGGATGACCGATGTCACCCATCCCCGTGGTCGCCGTCGTCGACGGGGCCGTGCGCTGCGTGATCGTCGCTCGCGGCGTGCTCCACCTGGCAAGAGACCATCTTTTCAAGAGCGTGTTCTTCAAAGAGATAGAGGCATATCCGTGCGCACGTACAGCCCCAAGCCCGGCGACGTCACCCACGCCTGGCACGTGATCGACGCGACCGACGTCGTGCTCGGCCGGCTGGCCAGCCAGTCTGCGCAGCTGCTGCGCGGTAAGCACAAGGCAATTTATGCACCGCACGTCGATACCGGCGACTTCGTGGTGATCATCAATGCGGAGAAGGTAGCCATCTCCGGTAACAAGCGGGACGGCAAATTCCTCTATCGTCACTCCGGCCAGCCTGGTGGGCTGCGGAAGCAGACGGTCGGAGAGCTGCTGGACTCCAGGGCCGACAAACTGGTCGAAAAGGCCATCATCGGGATGCTGCCGCACAACTCCCTTGGCCGTTCGATGGCCCGCAAACTCAAGGTGTACGTCGGATCGAACCATCCGCACACGGCCCAGCAGCCTGCGCCCTTCGAGATCATCCAGGTCGCCCAGTAGCGCCCTGACCCGGACCGACCTGTTCGAACAACTCCGGCGGGCCGCAGTTTTTTTACAGACCACGAACCCTGAAGCAGAAGACATTGAGAAGAGCGAGTCAGTGAGCGAAACCCCTGAGATCGTCGGAGCCGACGAGGTCGACGCAGTCGACTTCCAGGACCAGGCACAGGATGGCTCGACCGAATACACGTCCGAGACCGTAGACGTTCCCGTCATCGTCCCGGCCGTGGTCAAGGTCGCTGTCGACCGCGCGGTGCAGACCGTCGGGCGGCGTAAGGAAGCCGTCGTACGAGTACGTCTGATGCCCGGAACCGGCGTGTTCACGTTGAACGGCCGCACCATGGACAACTACTTCCCGAACAAGGTGCACCAGCAGCTGATCAAGGAGCCCCTCGTTCAGCTCGAGAAGGACGGCATCTATGACGTCCACGCGAAGCTGCACGGTGGCGGCGTCTCCGGGCAGGCCGGCGCCCTGCGTCTGGGCATCGCCCGTGCTCTGATCGAATTGGACGAGACGGACCGCCCCGCGATGAAGAAGTCCGGGTTCCTCACCCGGGATGCGCGGGCTACCGAGCGCAAGAAGTACGGCCTGAAGAAGGCCCGTAAGGCACCCCAGTACTCGAAGCGCTGATTTCCCGCGCATGGGCCGGCTCTTCGGAACCGACGGTGTACGTGGACTGGCAAATGCCTTCCTGACACCTGCCATTGCGCTCTCGCTTGCGACCTCGGCCGCCCGCGTCCTGCTGGAGCAGAATCTGCTTGCACGGGACCGGGCGGCCGAGGCGTCTGCGGAGCCGGGTGGAAATGGTCGTTGCCGCCCGCTGGCCGTCGTCGGGCGTGATCCTCGCGCCAGCGGGGAGATGCTCGAGGCAGCGGTTGCCGCCGGCCTGGCTTCGGCCGGGGTCGATGTCGTGTTGCTGGGTGTCGTTCCCACGCCCGCTGTCGCCTTTCTCATCGGCGAACTCTCCGCTGATCTGGGAGTGGTGATCTCCGCCTCCCACAACGCGATGCCCGACAACGGCATCAAGATCTTTGCGGCCGGCGGTCTGAAGTTGGACGACTCGGTCGAGGACGCCATCGAATCCGGGATGAACCGCACGTTCGGACTGCCGACCGGTGCCGACGTCGGCCGGATCGTGTCGGGGCCGCACCACGTCCAGGCCTACCTCGCCCACCTGCAGTCCTGCACGCCGCACCCGCTGACGGGCCTGCGTCTGGTCGTCGACTGCGCCAACGGAGCGGCTTTCTCGGTGGCCCCGGAGGCCTACCGGCAGGCCGGCGCGGACGTCGTCGTGATCGCGGGAGAGCCCGACGGTCTGAACATCAACGACGGTGTCGGGTCCACCCATCTGGATGTGCTGCGTGCCGCTGTGCTGGAA
>JBPCPG010000221.1:0-5439 GCA_050999445.1 Nakamurella sp.
GCACGGCACAGTGCAAGGTTGGCGTCGACGAACAGCGCATGCTGGTCACGCCGGCTACATACGTCCGTCAGGACGGTGAGGTCACCGTGACGGGTGCGGATGCATTGCGCCGATCCTCCGCAATCGAACGCTGACCGTCGGGATCGTGTCTGTCGGCAGCACCCTCGCCGACAACTACCTTCCGTCGTGGTTGATCGAAGCGTTGCCGCAAGCCCCAAACAGCGGGATCTGACCCCTCTCGCCCACGTGGACAATCAAGGTCGTCGTCGTCCCGATTGCCGATCCTTGACCGGTCGCCGATCGGCTAACCGCCTGCACTGCAAGGCAGGTCTCGACGACCGGCACTCAGGTGACTACCGCATCCTCTGCGAGATACACCGTGCAGATGAAGTCGACGCATAGCCGACCCAGCCGTTTGAGAACCTGCGGACTGAGCCAGAACCCGCCTTGCGAACTGGCCGATGATTCCCAGCATTGGACATGAAACTCGAACGCCCCCCGCAGCTCGTCCAGGGCCGTCTCTCGACCATCAAACACGGACAGCAGCGACGCCAACGCCTTGTCGAGCGGTTCGCGAGCATCGTCGGCAGAGTCTCGCTCCAGTGTCCAGATCGCGAACTCTTACCGCCGGCCGGATCGGCCGTTGCCTACCACGTCACCGATCTCTGCCGGAGGATTCCGGCTTTTTGCGCGGGACCTGCCCGCCGGTCGCCTGCCGCCAACGACGGCCGGTTCGTCGATTCACCCCGACAGCGTCGCAGGCCGCGATCAACGTCGACCCCTTGGCCATCAACACCCAGAACTGGGCCTGCTTGTCAATCAATTCCTTCTGCGACCACATCAACAACACCTCACATCAGCAGGGTGTTGCAACGACCGACTGAACCCGCCATCCACTTATGGGACGTCCGGTCAGGCCGTGAGGTTCGGCCGTCGGTGTCGGGGGGCAACTGCGTCACCATGAACGAAACGAGTAGTCAAGCACTTGACGATCGTTCAAGTAAGTGCCAGGCTGAGAACAGGTCAAGTCATGCGTGGCTTAGGGAGGCACTTTTGAACGGACCAGAATCCTCGTTGAACGCCGCCGCCGCCGATGCCCGTATCCGCCGCGTCGAGCAAGTCGTGACCGTTCGGCGGCGCTTCCGCAGCCGAATGGCGCTCCTGGCAGGGGTCGTGACGGTCACCTACCTCGCGGTCATGGGAGCGGTCACCAATGGCCACTCCGAGCCACTGGGCATCATCATGACCTTGTTCCCGGTTCTTGCTGTGGTCGTCCTGGCCAGCATGTGGGGCAAGCACCGCGGGCTGGAGAGCCGGCGACTGGTCACCCTCGAGTATCGCCTGGCTGGAATGTTCGCGGTGCTCGTCTGCGTCGCCGCCGTTTTGGCCACGATACTTCCGCATCCGTGGCCGGCCGCGTTGGCCGGCGTCCTGCCCGCCGCGGTGTGTTTCGTCGGTGCTTGGCAGCTCGCGCACCGGTGACCGAGCATCCGCGTGTGATGCTCGACGATGTCATCCATTCGCCTGTGCGGTTGTCGATTATCGCGAGCCTGGCCCGGATCGGGGAGATCGATTTCGCCGCGCTGCGGGAGATTGTGGATGTCAGCGACTCGCTGTTGTCCAAGCATCTGCGTCAGCTGGAGGAATGCGGTTACGTGCGGGTGAGAAAAGGCTCTGTGGCGCGACGACCACGTACCTGGCTTGGTCTGACCGACCATGGATCCACGGCATTTCGGCACTACCGGGCCGTTCTCGCCCAGATCCTGGACCCCGGCGCCGCCGAGCCGATCACGCAGTCCGAACAGGCCGCACCGAAACCGTCGTGATGACGGACTTTCCTGCGCGGCGACGCCACCCATCCGATGAGACCGTTCCCGGTGGCGCATCCGTCATCCGGTGACCATAGTGCGTTCGACCCACCGCAGGACTGTGGAGGACCTCCGTGGATCATCCCCGGTTGGCATCGGCAGACTGAGGGGTGGGCCGGTGGCTCGTCCTGTCCATCTGAGCGAGGGACCGGTGATTCTTGACCAGCTGTTCTTGAATAGCTATTCTCGGATTTGTGGGACGCACACGTAGCTTCGACCAGCACGTGGTTCTTGATCGCACCGCGGATCTGTTCGCGCGCAGCGGATACGAAGGCACGAGCATCGGCGACGTTGTGACAACGACCGGCCTGCACCGAGGCAGCCTGCACGCCGCCTTCGGCAGCAAGCGCGGACTGGTCCGCGCCGCCCTGCACCGCGCGGTCTGCCAACGGGTCGATCAAGCCGGTGATTTTGTCCTGATCGCTCTGCCTGAACTCGCCCCCCGGGGCCTCGATATCCGGGCGGACTGCCCGCTTGCTCACACAGAACGCGCAGGTGGTGTGCTTCGCCAATGCTGCCCGACATCTCAGTTCGGGTAGGCGTTTCGTCGTCGAACTGTGGGTGCCTGAGCTGCGGCGGCTCCCTCAGGGACAACAGATGGCGCCTGCTTACATCAGTCCGGAGCTCTGGTCTTGGATAAGTTCGACATCGCCGCCCAGCGGTGCATCTGCCACCACTAACGGCACGACCCGGACGGCACGGTCCGGTACTCCTCAGGTCACTTCCGTTACGCGCGGCCCGCCGAGTTTGACCTGATGGCCCGACTGGCAGGAATGCAGCTAGAAGACCGACATGCAGACTGGGTCCGCACCCCTTTCGGCTCGGAAAGCGCCGGCCACTTCTCCAGGAACGGCACGACGAACTGGCTCCGACGTGAGATCTGCTCGGGTCTGATTTTGCCGGCCGCCGCTACGGACCGTGACAGCGCGGTCGGTAGCCGTCCCATGAGACGGGCCCCGCAGGCGTGCTGGACAAGATTGCATGGTCACCGTTTAGCCATCGGTAACGGACGGTCGGCCGTTGTCGATCCAATCCGTTACATGTAACATGATGGCATGGCGGGAACACGGGATCGGGTACGCGCGCATCGCCAACGTCTTCGCGAACAAGGCCTCAGGCCTGTTCAGATATGGGTGCCCGATGTCCGGGCTCCAGAGTTCGTCGCGCAGGCCCACCGCCAGTCCGCTGCGATTGCCGCCGGCGAGCATGAGGACGCTGACCAAGCGTTCGTCGACGCCATCTCCGTCGATTGGGACGTCGAGGCGGAGCCCGACACGTGAGGCGAGGAGACCTCTACACCGCGGCCACCCGCGGCGCCTACACCGGCAAGCCGAGACCCGTGGTCATCGTCCAGGACGATCGGTTCGACGCGACGGCCTCGGTGACGGTTTGCCCACTGACGACGAACCCGGTCGAGGCTCCACTGATCCGGATTTCCGTGCAGCCGACCGGCACTACGGGGATCGATCGGCCAAGCCAGATCATGGTCGACAAGGTCACGACAGTGCCGCGACTGAACGTGGCAGATCATCTCGGTCGACTGTCTGATGCTGACCTTGTGCGGCTCGACCGCGCCCCGCTGGTATTCCTCGGACTTGCCGATTAACCAATCTTGCCCGATGTGATGTGTCGCAACAGATCCCCGAATGACGATCGGGCAATCTTGGTCTTCCACGGCCCAACCGTTACCGCAGAACGTGCCTTACGGGAACGCATGTACTGGATAGCTGCTTGGGTCAACTTGTCGTTGTTAGTGCTGGGCGAGCTGGGCACACCCGCCTCTGGCATGACGGGTCCCTCGACCGAGCCCGCAAGTCCAGCTGTGATCTGCCCAAACACGACTTGACTCAAGCAGCTACCCAGTACGCACGTTCGGGTAAGTGAACGACATGGCGCGTCATCGACGTCACCACACCGCGGAAGATGCAGGATCCGACCACCGGCCCCACCTCCGTCTTTCCGCTGCCACGCCCCTCCAAGCCGCCGCGATCAGGGCAAGCGCGCCGGTTGCCCTGCCGTGATCGCAGCGGCGAGCAGCTGCAGCCCGGCCGGGCCCGTCCAAACCCCGAGGGGGCCGAGCGCTCTTCAACGCCCGCTGTACCACGGCGGTGGGCTGCCCTTTCAGGCTGCGGGCAAGCGACGCCAGCACCGCCTGCGCATAGCTGCGGCGTTGCGCCTTCACCTGAGCCGCGACACTGCGCGGCCTCGCGGTCCGGAAGGTTCCGACGACGGGGCGGGTGATCGCTGCGGACACAGTATCGAGACGGCCGTGTACCACAGCGGCCGATCTCTCAGGGCTGGGTTCCTGCCGGCCGGTCAGCTGGCGACGACCCAGACCGGGCGATCGTGCCGATGCGGAGCCGAGGTTCACGAAGGGCACAGTCGACGGCGGGCGGGGCCAGCACCGGGGCCGATATCGGGAGTGGCTCAGTTGAACCAGGCACAATGCAGTCGTGAGCGAGGCTCTTGAATCTGTGGTCGGTGTTCGGCCGAAGAGGCGCGAGCCGATCAAGCCGGTGCTGCGCGTGATCCTCGCGGCGGCAATCTGCGCTGTCGTTGTGCTGGACATCCTCTCTTCTCACCCGTCCTACCTCGTGCTCGTCTACCTCCCGCTTGGCTTGGGATGGTCTCTTTGGGTGGCAAAGCGCCCGCCGACGGTGGTCTCACCCACCGGGATTCGCCGGCCGGGGCGATGGACCAGCTCCTTGTCATGGGACGAAGTGGACTTTGTCGACGCGCCTGTTGCCGGCGTCTATGGCACGAAGGTGACTCTGAGGAGCGGGAAGGGTGTCGTCCTTGACGATGTTCCAGCGGCCCAATCTAGGGCCGTAGCCGCACTGGGCCAGAAGCAGGTCAAAGCGGCACCACGGTCGCCCATGCCCGTGCCGCCGTCGCGTGAGCGCACCGCGACGGACATCTACGCCGACGTCACCCGACAAGCCGAGTTGCTGGCGCGGCAAAGGTCCGAGCTTGCCGAGCGATCACGGGAAATTCGCGGCTACCGCGATGACCTGCCTAGACCATCATGACGACTCGCTGACTGGTCCGGTCAAGCGGAGCACACGCACTGACAGCCCATGTTTGGTACCCGGTACCCGGTAGCCGTTCGGGTCGTGGAACCACCACGGGCCTGATCGGCGTTCGACAGACTCGTTCAATGGCAGCGATCGAGGTCAGCGTGCAGGCGGAACCCCGAGACATGGACTCATGGTCTTCGTTGGCGCGTCGACCGGAGTCCAGCGGCTTCGAAGCGCTGGCCATGGGGGATCATCCAGGCGCGGGGGCATCACCTTGGCCAGCGCTGGTGCTCCTTGTTCTCGGGGTCGCGACGCCTTCAACGTGTCGCATTAAGGTTCCTCAGACGCCGCGAGCCGGCGCCTGCCCCTTGCTTGTGGCTACACTGCCTACATGGGAATAGCTACATTCAACGGGTCTGACCAGGTTGGCGTGCGTGACCTGAAGAATCGGCTCAGTGCCTACCTCGACCTGGTCAAGAGCGGGCAAGACATCGTGGTGACCGAACATGGGCGGCCGATCGCGAGGTTGAGTCCAGTGTCTGCAGACGTCGATC